>JADBLP010000097.1:0-5617 GCA_014894375.1 Actinomycetota bacterium
AAGTATTTTATAGACATTCTGGCCTTAGTTTTCTATATAAGTTATGTAATTTATAATTGGATAAAGGTAAAAAATAACCATATTTATAAAAAAAGACTTATAGTTTCTTTAATGGCATCCCTGGCAGTTCCACTAATTCTTTGTCCAATTTTTAGATATTCTTTTTTAATTCCTCTTCCCAAGGAGGGATTAATAATCCAAATGATGCATAATATTTATTATTTTCTAAAAAGGGTAATATAATATGTTTATTTTTGGACCGTTATTTATATTTTTTCAACAAATATTTATTTTAATAACTAATCCTATTAATATATTAATCCTTTTCGGTGCAGTATTGTTAGGAATTATCTTTGGAGCTATGCCTGGTTTAACTGCCACTCTTGGTATAGCCCTACTTGCAACTTTAACTTATGGAATGGATATCGGTACTTCTATGGTAGCACTGCTGGCAATGTATGTGGGGGCCATATACGGTGGTTCTTACGGTTCTATTTTAATTAATATTCCAGGTACGGCTGCTGCAGCCGCTACTGCTTTAGATGGTTATCCTTTAGCCTGCCAGGGAAAAGCGGGAAAAGCCTTAGGACTAACTACTACTGCTTCTGCAATTGGTACTTTTATAGGAATGTTGTTTTTAATTACTATAACTCCCTTTATTTCTGCATTTGCACTAAAATTTACTTCCTTTGAATTTTTTTTATTAGCCTTCTTTGGGATTATAATTAGTGGAACTTTAAGTAGTACTGATTTAGCTTATAAGGGTTGGATTGCTGGATTTTTAGGCTTATTTCTGGCTAGTGTGGGAAGAGATCAACTTCAGTTTTATCCTCGGTTCACCTTTGGACTTAATGAATTAGATGGCGGATTAGAGGTTGTACCGGTTCTTATTGGGGCTTTTGGTATTCCTCAAATTATTCAAGTACTAAAGGATAAAGTAACTTGTGGAGAGGCCAAACGTTTTCAAAGGATTTTGCCGGAGTTTACTGAAATTATTCATCATTTTCCTCTTATTATACGTTCAGCCTTAATTGGAGTAGGAATTGGAGCAATTCCAGGAATTGGAGAAGATATTGCTGCTTGGACAGCTTATGCCGCGGCTAAGAATTCTTCTAAACATCCTGAAAGGTTTGGGAAAGGCGAGATAGCTGGAGTAATATCTGCTGAGACTGCTAACAATGCTTGTATTGGGGGAGCCATAATACCTCTGTTAAGTCTTGGTATCCCGGGAAGCCCTCCTGCAGCTATGCTTTTAGGTGCATTAATGCTTCATGGAATTCAGCCAGGACCTATGTTAAATTTTGATCATCCACTTTTTATATTCCAGTGTGGGGCTATACTTTCGTTAGCTTCCTTTGCAATGTGGATAACCGGGATGCTATTGTGTAAACAAGTGATAAAAGTTCTAAGAATTCCAACGCCAGTTTTTATGCCTATTGTTGCTGTCTTATGTGTAATAGGTTCATACTCTTTAGGTTTACAAATCTTTAATCTCTATTTGATGGTTCCTGTAGGGATTTTAGCTTATTTCTTAACTGAAATGCAATATCCTATTGCCCCTTTGGTTATCGGAGTTATTTTGGGACCCATGGCTGATGCAAATTTAAGGAGGGCTCTCATGGTTTCCAAAGGAAGTTTTTTACCTATTATTACTCGACCGGTGTCTTTAATTTTAGTATTGGTTATTATATTAACTGTAGTAAGCCAGACTAAATGGTATAAAAATTTAATTAGAAGAATATCAGAAAAAATTTTTTCAAAAAGATAAAAGAGGCAACCTCCCAATGAGATCTAAAAAGTTTTTATGAAGGCGGAGAAACAATAAATGAATAAACGAATAGTTTTAGCTTTAGCTCCCACCGGCGGTTGGGGGAGAGAACATAAGAATCCACTTGAACCGGAAGAAATTGCAAGCCAAGTAATTGATTGTGTAAAGGAAGGGATATCTTTGATTCATCTTCATTCCCGAAACAGTAAAGGAGAATTAATCTCTGACTTAAGTAATTTTTCACGGACGATTGAATTAATCACCGATGAGTGTGATGTAATCATTGAAGCTTCTACCGGAGGACTTTCCAGTTTAACACCTCAGGAAAGAGCCTTGCCACTTCAGAATAAAAAAGCAGAAGTTGGTTCATTAAATATGGGTTCTTTGAATTTTCTTGATAAAGTATATATAAATACTGTTCCGGATATTCGATATTGGCTACAAAGTATGATAAAAAATAGAGTAAAACCATCTATTGAGATATTCGATACTTCCAATATTATTATTTCCGACCTTTTTATTAAGGAAGGTTTAATTAAACCACAATATAATTTTAATTTTGTTTTTAATTACAAATGGGGCATGTCTTTTTCCCTTTCACTTGTTGAAGTTTTAAAGTCTATGCTTCCCAAAGAAAGCATATGGGGCGCTGTGTTTGGAGAAAGTAGAAATTTTTCGTCTCATTTACAGGCCTGCCTTCAAGGGGCAACTATGGTTAGGGTTGGTTTTGAAGATTCGAGAATCTGTAATTACAAAGAAGCAAAATCCAATCTTGAGTTAGTAAAAGAGATTCGAAGAGAATTGGAAATATTAGGGTTTGAGTCAGCTACTCCAAGAGAAGCAAGAAAGTTACTGGGAATAATATAATATAATTTACTTCCTACTTTAGTATGTAATTTTTACTAACCCAAAACGAAAAATAGCATCATCAGATTTTGGGATACCTGCTTTACCAATAAAAAATTATTTTCTATAAAGAAAATATATTCCTTTCAATAAATTTCCAGGTTTTTAAATAATCTTCTCCCGATATTAATTTATTAAATTCTTTTCTATTTAAGTTGCTTAAAAGTTTACATAGCTTGTTTGTAATACGGGCATTTGCTTCAAAGGTGCCTTTAATATCCCATCGGGTAGGAGAGGTATCAGAAGTTATGTAATCATTATATTTATACTCTTGAAGATAATAAAGGAATTCAACATAATCTAAGAAGTGTTTAGTCCCTACAAAATAATCCCAATCCCATTGACCGTTGTTATCATTAATGTGAATATAATAAGGAAACGGGCTTTCTGCAATTAAAGTAACAACTTCTGCCGGATTTTCGTTACCAAACATTATTGAGTGTCCGAAATCAATGGTTACTCCCATCTGCTTATTTCCAATCTCATTAAGCAAGTACAGGGTTTTAGCTGCAGTATCTATAAAACATCTACCTCTGGTCTCGGCGGGTTTGTATTCTATAAAAAGAGGAATTTCAGGAAGATAGCTTGCTGATTCACCAAAGGTATCAATCAGGTATTTCCAAGATTGTGAATAATTACAGTTAAAACTAAATTCATATCCATCTCCTAAGGGACAACAGGTTACTTTATCTGCTCCAACTTTCTTGGCAAAGTCTTTCGCATCTTTAATAAATTGCACTGCCTTGGCGCGAACCTCTTTTTTGTTCGAAGTTAAACCTCCGTTTTTAAATTCAGGCTCTGCTTTTACATTTACATTTATAGCGGCAATATTTATTTTATATTTGGAAGTTAGAATCTTAAGTTCATCAGGATTATTAACCTCATAAGGAAAAACTAACTCCATACCATCTATCCCTTCTATTTCAGAGACAATTTTAAAGCGCTCTTCCAAGGTTTTATCTTCGTTATATTCATGGAAACGATCTTTTGTTTTGCTTAAGAAACTACTGATTACCGCTTGTTTTACCGGATAATTCATAATTATTTACCCCCTTTTTTGTAGATAAGTTCTTTTACTTTATTAAAAATATGTTTTTTTGATATTCCATATTTGTCAATAATTTTGTAATAGTTTCCGCTTTCAGCAAAGGTATCATTAAGACCCAGGTTATCAAAAAGAACTGGTTTATTTTTTAAACAAAAGTTGGAAAGTTCATAACCAAGACCATTTCTTTTCTGATGATCTTCTACCACGAGCAAGGCTTCTGTTTTGGAAATAGAATTAAGAAGATTTTTTTTATCGAAGGGTTTAATAGAATACATATCAATTATTTCGATGGAAATATTTTCTTTTTTTAGCTCATCGGCGGCTTCCAATGCCTGGAAGACAATATCTCCATAAGTTACTACGGTCAAGTCTTTACCTTCTCGGATAGTTTTGCTTCCGGCAATTTCAAAAGTGTCTTCTTTGGAATAGATATCAAAGAGAGGGTCTCTCATTAACCTTATAAAAACAGGCCCCGGCGTCTTAATAGCTACATCAAATATTTTTTTTGCTGATTCTGTATCAGCAGGAGCAAGAACTTTCATATTAGGTAAGGTAGTCATAATAGCTATATCTTCTGTTGCCTGATGAGTGACTCCATCTACGGCAGGAGTTAATCCTCCATGGGAGGATAAAAATTTAACATTTAAATTTGGGTAACAGATAAAGGTACGTATTGCTTCAACAGCCCTCAAGCTGATAAAAACACCATAGCTACAGGCAATTACCGTTCTCCCATCAGCAGCCATTCCGGCAGCGGCAGCCATCGTGTTTGATTCAGCAATGCCCATATTAAAATATCTCTCAGGATATGCATCACCAAATAGATAAGAATAGGTTGAGTATCCTATATCTGCTTCAAAAACTACAAAATTTTTATCAATGGCACCATATTCTAACATCCTTTCGGAAAATGCCTGACGTGTGGTAATATCTGCTTTACTTAATATTATCATTGCCTCCCTGGATCTCTTTAATGGCTATTTCATACTCTCGTTGATTAGGTGCCTTTCCATGCCATTCTCTTATATTTTCCATAAAACTAACACCTTTACCTTTTATTGTATTTGCTATAATACAAACAGGTTTACCTTTTATTTTTTTTACCTCTTCCAAAGCAATTAAAATTTCCTTCATATTATGGCCGTTTATAGTCATAACATACCAGTTGAAAGCCTCAAATTTTTTATCGATAGGGTCCATAGGCATAACTTTTTCAGTAAAACCATCCATTTGTAAGTTGTTTTTATCTACAATGGCAGTAAGGTTGTCCAATTTATACTTGCTGGCAGAGGCAGCTGCTTCCCATACTTGCCCCTCGTTAATTTCTCCATCACCAAGAACCACATATACATGGTAATTTTTCTTAACTAATTTTCCTTCCAGAGCCATTCCTACTCCAAGACTCAAACCCTGACCTAAAGATCCTGTGGTCATATCAATGCCGGGAGTCTTTCGCATATCAGGATGCCCTTGTAAAATACTTTCAAATTTTCTTAATGTTTTTAATTCTTTCATAGGAAAATATCCTCTCATAGCAAGACAGGAATACCAGACAGGACAGGCATGTCCTTTAGATAAAATAAAGCGATCTCGATCAGGCCAGCGTGGGTTATTAGGATCAATTTTTAAAATATCAAAGTATAATGCTGTCATAATATCTGCTGCAGATAAGGCTCCTCCGGGATGTCCTGAATGTGCTGTAAAAATCATATCAATAATATTTACTCGAACTTCTTTGGCTTTTTCTTTAAGATATTGAACTCTTTCTTCAAAATTCTGGAAATTATTATTCATTTTTCCTTCCCTTAAGTTTTAGTGATTTAGTATATTTAAAAAAATAGTATTTGTCTTAGATTTCTTTAGTTAAAAGAAGCGTGTTTAATATTGTACCATTC
>JADBLP010000088.1:0-24334 GCA_014894375.1 Actinomycetota bacterium
GTAACCAACCCACCATCTGTTAGTTTTTTATCAGGATATATTAACTCAATTTCTTTTATATTTCTTTCAATTGATCCAATTGTTCTATCTCTCATATCAATTGCCCATTCTTTGTTAAATGGTGACCTGTGGGATGGAACAAAGCCTATCCTTACCATATCAAACCTTTCTTACATAATTTTAATTATCTATTATCTTTATAGTTTTAATTCTTCATTATTAATAAATTATATTTTTACAGGATACCTCCCATACCTCTCAGCTACATTTCATAAAGCAAATAAGCTATTTAATTGTTTATCTATTTAATAATTATTGTCAACCTACTGCCTTTTATTAAATAAATTAATAGGCAAACTGTGATAAATATATATGTTAGTCATTTTAACTAACTAAATATTGTTTGTCAACGTAAGTTTTATTTACTGTTGCTTGTCTGTTATGTGACATCCTCACGGCAATAAATTACCGTGCATCCCAATATTAGGAAGTGGTTCCTGCTTCACAGAGCCAACTTGTCTCTTTTTGAAAGAAAAAACAGCGGTTGGTTTCTCCACAGGCTTTAATTCGGATGTGCCCCACCCTATAAGAGAATATTTTAATAAGGATAGGCAACCTTGTCAATCAAACAAAAGTCGCTCTCATCTCGGATTTTAAAAACCGAGGATTACCGCTTTTGTTCCTAAATTATTTTACTTCAAATACTGCTCATTGGCTTTTATTTTTACACCCATTGATTGCTGGCTTGACTATTATAAATAAAAATATTAAAGTTAAGCGTTTCTAATTGATATATACTAATCCAATAAAAAAGAGCCGGTATTTTTTTCTGTCAAATTGAAGCTGGGATTTTGTCTTAAATCCAATAATATATTAATAAATTTACATTTCTTTTTTTTATAAAAAATTATAAAATTTTATAAAGATTTAAATAAGGAGGTGAGTTCTGGTGAAAATTCTGATTTATGACAGAAATGAAAAAAAGTTATTGGAAAAAGTCACTCTCAAAAATATTTCCTCCTATATTAATAATGTAGAATATCTTATCTGGATTGATATTGAGAATCCAAGCAAAGAAAATATGCAATTTCTGCGGGATCATTTCCATTTTCACCCCCTGGATATCGAAGACTGCCTGAGTATCATCGAAAGACCAAAACTAGATGAATATGATGACTACTTTTTTCTGGTACTGCATATACCCTCCTTTATAAAGCAGACCAGAAGACTTGTCCCCTTTGGCGTAAACATTTTTATTGGAAATAATTTCCTGGTAACCGTCCATCACGGGCTGTGTAGGCCTATTCAGAATACATCCGATTACCTGGCTGAAAACCATCAAATCCTGGATAAAGGGTCCGGCTACCTCTTACATAAAGTCATTGACTCACTCATTGACTATAATTTCCCCTTACTCAATAAAATCTATAGGAATATACAGAATGTTGAGGACGCCATTTTCAAAAAAGCAAGCAGTAAAAATGTTAAGGACATACTGCTCATCAGAACCAATATACTAACATTTAGAAACATAATCTTTCCGCAGAGAAAATTTCTTAAAACCCTGGAGATAAAAGATATGGATTTCTTGACAGAGGCTCTGGAGGTTTACTTCGGCGATCTGGTAGACCATATAGAAAAGATCTGGGACACCCTCGAAAATTATAAGGAATTGATAGAGGGGGTGCATGATGCTCATCAATCGCTGTTATCAAATAAGATTAACGACATAATGCGTGTACTTACTATCTTTTCCGTAATCATTCTCCCCCTTGCTCTTATATCCGGGATTTGTGGAATGAATTTCATAATTCCTTTAGAACGCAACCCTTTCGCCTTTTACATAGTTGTGGTTGTAATGATTATAATATCCATAGGTATGCTTGTTTATTTTAAATATAAGGATTGGATATGAATTAAACTGGTGTTTTAATTTCATCTTCAAAAAATACTTCAAATCTGTAATGTGTAAACTCAGGCAAATATTCATCAAGTAGTATTTTTAAAGTAAACTTCTGCTCTTGCTCAGAAATCATTTCCTCTCTGGATAAGAAACACTGTTTTATAAACACAACCTGGTTTTTATCGTTACAAAAAGTGCAGAAAAGTTTTAGGTTCCTTATTTTTCCTTCACCTATATTAATTACTTTACCTTCAATAATTAAACAGTCTTCTTTATAATAATAGCTTTCATTTTCAACTATAGGATTCCCTTCAAATCTTTCATAATAATCCTTATAATTAACGCCTATTTTTATTTTAGATATATCTATATACTTCTCTCTTTCGGTCAGGTAATAGTAAAATGGCAACCTGCTCCCTCCTCTAAGATAATTAATGTAAGCAGGGACGACTGCTGTTATTATCTTTTCTCCATGCTTATCATAGAAATCAATAGTAATCTCTATATCGGTTTTATTTACTTTAGAAACATTTTTTACCTCACCCATCATTACCAGGTCTTCGTAAATATCTAAATACAGGTTGCAGTTCTCAATTTTTACATCAATAGAGCCAGTACTTTCCATTACAATTTTTTCATAATCAAATAAATACAGGCTGCTTTCATTTTTATAATCACCATAATCTATTATTTGCTCATCGGGATTATCTCTAATCTCACAAGATGTTAAAAGGTAAAAGGGTGAAAAAATAATTATAACTAGAAGCACTATAAATATATTAAATGCATTTCTTCGCAGTCTAGCACTGGTCGTCTTTCTCCACATGATTCTCTTCATTTGTAATATCATTTTTGTTGTTTACGTAAACTATTTTTGGCCGGTATTCTGGCGCTTCTTTCTCTTCCATATAGGCAAAAGACAAAATAATAATCTTCTCGCCTTTAAATATTCTTCTCGCAGCTGCTCCATTTATACAAATTTCTCTGCTGTTCTTTTCTCCTTCTATAACATAGGTTTCCAGTCTTTCCCCACTATCCAGGCTTACCACCAGTACTTTTTCATAAGGAAGTATTTTCGCATGCTCCATCAAGTTTTTATCTATGCTTATACTCCCCACGTAATCAATCTCAGCACCGGTTACTGTTGCTCTGTGAATCTTGCTTTTTAAAATACAGATTAACACTTTCCTTCCTTCCGCTATTTACGTTTACCTAAATTAAATAATATATTTATTGCTTTTATACTTTTATAATTATATTGTCAATAAGCCTGGTCTTTCCAATCCATACAGCAGCAGCGGCCAGTATGCTCTTATAATCCTTATCCACTCTCTTTATTTCTTCCAGTGTCCGGGTGTCTCTAAATTCAAAATAATCTACGCTCTTAACAAACTTGTTATCCTCCAGTTTACCTAAAACTATTCTTTTTACTTTTTCCAGATCTTTTTCGCCGTTTTTAATCATATTTTTTGCCAGATTCAGACATTTATATAAAATAGTAGCATTTTCTCTTTCCCCTACAGATAGATACTTATTTCTAGAACTTAAAGCAAGACCATTGCTCTCTCTTGTGGTAGGACCGCTTACAATCTCAACATCCATATTCAAATCAGCTACCATTTTCTTTATTATTATCATCTGCTGGTAGTCTTTCTGTCCAAAATAAGCCTTTTGCGCATTTACAATATTAAATAATTTCAGAACTACAGTTGTTACACCCGCAAAATGGATTGGCCTATACTTACCGCACATAATCTTACCCAGTTCTTTTACCTCAACAACAGTTTTATGGTCTGAGCCATACATTTCCTGTACCGTCGGATAAAATATATAGTCCACTCCCTCTTTTTCTGCAAGACTGCTGTCTTTTTTTATATCTCTGGGATAATTTTTAAAATCTTCGTCCGGACCAAACTGTGTTGGATTAACAAAAATGCTTATAAACACCTTGTCGCAATCCCTTTTTGCCATTCTAATAAGATTTATATGTCCTTCATGCAGAAAACCCATGGTGGGAACAAGGCCTATCTTATAGCCCTTCTCTCTAAGTTGGTTTACAATTAATTTACATTCATTTATTTTTTTGATTATCTCCATTACCGCGGGCGCAATATATTCGTATAATAAAAGATAAATCTATTTGACTGCCTTAGTAAGAATGCTCTTCTGCGGGAAATTCTTTATTTTTCACCTCTTCTATGTATTTCCTGTAACATCTCTTCATTTCCTTTCCCACTTCAGCATATCTTTTAGAAAACTTTGGCTTAAATCCTTCAAAAAGCCCCAGCATATCATGAGTTACAAGCACCTGACCGTCGCAGTCTACTCCTGCCCCTATCCCAATTGTAGGGACGTCTATTTGCTGTGTTATTTTTTTCGCGAGTTTTGCAGGAATCTTCTCCAGCACTATTGAAAATACTCCAACTTCTTCCAGCCCTATGGCATCTTCTAACATTTTTAAAGCCTGTTCCTTGTCCTTCCCCCTAACTCCATAACCACCTAATTTATAAACCGACTGCGGGGTAAGTCCCAGATGTCCCATAACCGGAATTCCTGCGTCAACAATCATTTTTATAGTTTTAAAAACTTCTTTTCCGCCTTCAAGTTTTACTGCTTCAGCACCAGCTTCTTTTAAAAATCTCCCGGCATTTCTTACTGCTTCCTCTGAACTTGCCTGATAAGACATAAATGGCATATCCCCAATCACCATCGCCCTTTTCACTCCCCTGGTGACTGCCCGGCAGTGGTGAATCATTTCATCCATTGTGACAGGTATTGTATTCTCATATCCAAGCAGCACATTTCCTACAGAATCACCAACCAGAATTAAATCTATGCCGCAGTCATCCAGCTGAGATGCCATAATATGATCATAAGCTGTAAGCATGGTTATTTTTTCACCCTTTTTCTTCATTTCTACTAGATCACTGGTTGTTACTTTCTTTTCAGTCATAATATCCCCTTTTTATTCTTTAAGTATTTCTTTTAGTTCGTCTACGGTGCTCTCTTTTATCCACTTATTCTGGTATGCGATCTTGATGGTTTCACTGCCCATCATTCTATACAAAGCACTGTCTTCTTTAGAAAAAAACTCATTAAAGCTCTTAACATGCTCTTTAATTGTGCCTACGTCTCCCCTTGCTATAGGGCCTGTCAGTGATTTCTCTGTACCCATCTTCTTTATATTGCTGACCGTGCTTTCCACCAGTCCCATCAGGCCCTTTAAAGAATCTTCCGGTTTTATACCCATCTTTTTGTGTATCAGTACCGCATAATTTATAAGGGTAACCAGATAGTTGGAAGCCACACATGCTGCAGCGTGATAAAGCGGCTTCTTGTTATTTTCTACCTCGATTATTCCCCCGCCCAGGCTTTTTACCAGAAATTCAGCCATTTTCTTTGATTCTGTGCTGGAATAAGTTATTCCAAAAATAGTTCCTGGTAAAGATTTAATCGCCTCCTCTATTGAAGCAAAAGATTTTAATGGGTGTATTGATGCAATTTCAGCTCCTGCTGCCCTGGCCGAATTCAACACCTCCAGTGATTTAGATCCACTAAAATGAATTGCATAATAATTTTTAAAATCTTTACTTTTATCTTTAAAAATATCTCTACAGACACTGTTTATAACATCATCGGGGGTGCATATTAAAATACAGTTTGCCAGTAATACAGCCTTAGAATTTTCTCTGGTAAAAATTACACCAGCTGCTTTGCTTCCTAAAATTTTCTTTGCCCGGTTCAGTGATTCCATAGATTTTGAGGATATTGCCTTCAGTTTAATATTGGGCAGCTCTTTTTCAGCAAGTGTGTAGCTTATGGTTGTTCCAACTCTTCCTGCTCCAATGACGCATAGGTTTATTCTTGTTGTTTTTTTCATGGTCTTATTTTTTGCTTTTTTTAATTTTTAGTTTTGTTTAGATGTTAGGAGACCCTGATAGGCATTAGCAAATAAATCAAATTTTTGTTTTTTTCTGGTTTTATCAAAATAGGTTTAAGAGACTCCTCTATTGATAATATTATATTCTTCTCGTCCATTATGTTTATGCCGTCCATTAAAAATTCTGGGTTAAATGCTATCTCTATTCTTTCTTCTCCATAAGAGACCTCAAAGTCTTCACTGGAGCTTCCTATTTCCCTGATGCTCATGGACACAGTCACTTTACCTTTATCAATAGTTAGTTTAACCGGTATATTGTCCTGGGATATCGACGAAATTCTCTTCACCACATCAAGCATTTTTTCTTTATTTATGACTATATTGTGTTTTAAGCTCTTGGGAATAAGCTGTTTATATTCCGGAAACTTCCCAGAAAGTAGTCTGGAAACTATTATATTCTTTTTTTTATTGTCTCCTTCCAGATAAAAGCTTATCTGGTTTTCTTCAATATTTATCCCAATGTCGCTGTCTTTGTATTCGCTTTTAACAATACTGTCAAGCACTTTTGACGGTATAACTACTTTCGTTGGTGGTCTGCCTGTATCTATGTTTTCTTTTACTATAGAAAGCCTGTAGCTATCTGTTGCTGCCATACTTAACAAACCCTCTTCGATTTCCAAAAGCACTCCAGTCAAAATTGCTCTACCCTCGTCTAAAGATGCAGCCTTTTGAGCTTTTGTTACCAGGTTTCTAAATTTGTTTAAATTAATTTTTATATAGTTCTCATTTTTTATTTCAGGAAAACCAGGGTACTCTTCAAGAGATAGTGTGTTTAACGTAAAAAGAGCATTTTCGCATGCTATTTTCACCTGGTTTGTTGATTTATCCAGCTCTAGTTCTATTTTTGATTCTTTTAAGCTTTTTAATATGTTTATTAAAATTCTGGCAGGTACAACAGCTTTTCCTTTTTCAAGCATTTTTACTTCCATCATACTCTTAATGCTTGTTTCTAAATCAGTGCTATATGTGGTTAGCCCCTCGTCAACATCTAACATAATCCCGTTTAATATAAACGATGAAACCTTGGTACTAATTGTTCTGCTTGCAAATAATACTGTGTCTAGAAGCTCGGTTCTTGTTGTTTGAAATTTCATTCCCACCTCTTTTGAGATATTTAAAATATAAACATATTTTATTATATATGGTATTTAATTTAAATAGCTAGTAATAGTTATAATACCTGTTAGAAATGTTAGTATTTTAGAAAAAAGGGTAAAACAACACAAATAGCGACAAGGGGACTTGTTAATAAAAAAGCTTGAAGCTGTTTAAAAGCTGAAAGAATATGGGGGAAGAAAAAACAATTTTAATTTTGAACCACAAATATAAGTTTTTGTTAAAAACTTATAGGATTATTAAACAGATTTTAAACAAAGAGATTTCTAAGAAGATGTTTTTATCTTGTTGGTAATTTCCTGAATTTGCATATAGACGGTTCTATCTGTTTTGATTAGGTCTGATATTTTGGAAACAGCATATATTACCGTAGAATGATCCCTGTCTCCAAACGATTTTCCAATTCTCGGTAAAGAGCTACTAGTAAGCTCTCTTGAGAGATACATTGCCAGGTGTCGGGCATGTGATATAAACTTATTTCTTTTAGCGCTTAGAATGTCATTAATAGGTATTGAGAAATATTTTGATATTTCTTTAATGATTGTTTGAATGCTTGTTTTGTGTTCTTCGTCATCGGGTAAAATGTCTTTAAGGATATTTTTAGCTATGGTTAAATCAGGTTTAGATTTTGTCAAAGAAGCAAATGCGACTACCCGCGTAAGAGATCCTTCAAGCTCTCTGATATTAGAGGTTATTTTTTCAGCTATTAGGTTTAGTATATCATCTGAGACGGAAATTTTTTCTCTTTCAGAGTATTTTTTTAATATTGCCAGCCTGGTCTCAAGGTCAGGCGGTGTAATATCGGTTACGAGCCCCCATTCAAAACGGGACCTGAGCCTTTCTTCCAGGGAGGCAATGTTTTTGGGAGACCTGTCGCTGGAAAGAACAATCTGACGGTTGGTATCATGTAGGGCATTAAACGTATGAAAGAACTCTTCCTGGCTGGCCTCCTTGTTTTCAAGAAAGTGTATATCGTCAACAAGCAAGACGTCATTGTTTCTGTAGCTATCTTTGAAGGCAAAAATATTTTTATACCTTAAAGCATTAATAAAATCGTTCAAGAATCTTTCTGCTGAAACATATTTTACAGTTTTATTGGGATGCAGTTGTAGAGCATATTGTCCGATTGCATGGAGCAGGTGTGTTTTCCCAAGCCCCACACCACCATAGATGAACAGAGGGTTATAGGTCTTTCCCGGCTTCTCACTAACTGCAAGAGAAGCTGTACAGGCAAATCTATTGCTATTGCCAACAATAAATGTATCAAAGGTATACTTTGTATTAAATGTGGAATTTTTTATTTTTTTGTTGTGACGGTCAGCACTTTCAATAGATTCATCAATATATTCATCATAATACCTTTCGGTACTTTCTAAACTGTCTGGAGTTGCAACAATTTTTATTTTGCATGAGTTATTGATTACTTTTTTTATTGAAACAGATAGCAAGTTTGAATATCTTGATTCGAGCCATTCTTTGGCGAAAGAACTGCCAACCGAAACAGTCAAGCAGTTTTTTTTTAGAGACAGTGGTGTTATATGTTCAAACCAGGCCTTGTATGTGGGAAGATTAATCTTGTTTTTAATATCTTCTAGAGTATTTTTCCAAATGTTTTCCAGATCTGCCATAATACTCTAATATTAAATATTATTTGAATAATATTCAAGGTATTTCATACCTTTTTTAGATAATCCCTTTTTGCCGCTACTGCTTGGTATTAAAAGTTTGTTTTTTTCTAAGTAAATTAACTCCCTATATGAAGTTGAGAGACTAAAACCCAGTTCTTTGGCTATTGTTGAAGGCCCAGCCTCTTCCAATTCTAGAATTACAAAAAGAATTTTCTTTTGTCTGTCAGATAGTATCTTACCGTTAAATTTATCAAGACTATCTGTTTGAGTCTTTTCCTCACTCCCGGTGCCGGAAGGCAGTTCAGCCGCCGGTTCGCTGCCTGGGTCCTGGACCTCTCCACTCTTCTCGGTTAATCCTAATTTCAAGGATATTACCGTTCCCCTTTTTATATTATCTTTAACGTCTACAGATCCTCCGGAAAAAGTAATCGTCTCTTTTATTATTGGAAAACCAGAACCAACTCCTCTTATGTACTCTTTCATCTTGCTGGTGGCAGAGGTATACCCCGGAAGGAAAGCTTTTTCTTTATCTTCAATTCCCGGCCCCTGGTCCGTTACAATTATATGGTTTCCGCTGTCAAGAACGGTAATTATCACTTCTTTAAAATCTGCATGTATCAAATTCTCTATTATCTCTTTTATTATAGTATAAGGAATCCTGCCACCAATTTCATGGGATAGATTATAAGTCTTCTCAGATGTTTCATTTATAAAATTATTAATATCATTAAAGTTGAGGTCAATAATCCTTGGAATGCTTCGCATATTATCATAAACCGCAATCCTAACGGGTATGTCCACTATATTTCTATTCGGGTTACCCGGACTAGAATTATTATTTAATTTAACGCTGTCACCTGACATGGTAAAATTTGAATTTATTTAGTACTGTAAAAATATATTAAACACAGCAGATACTTTTCATTTTCTTTCCAAAAGTTTTTAGTTTTCAACAGATTAATAATAATATTTTAACAGAAAAAAAGCTACTAAATTATATGGTACGTTTAATATGTTAAACCTTTTGACATATAATATAGTGGTAATTTTTAAGTTCTCCACAGTTTTTTCAACAGGTGTGGAAAATCCCTTTAAATTTTGAAAAGCTTATAGAAAAGAACACTATACGGAATAGAAAAAAAATAAATTTTTCAGAGGGAGTTTTAAACAGAACAAGTGTTTGAAAAAACAAAAAGTCAAGAATAAAAATTACAAAAGGACCGGTAAAAAGTATGCAGAACTACAAATGCAGCAACCTTGATATTAGTAAAATTAAAATGTATAATCTACTACTTAACTGAAAACAATAATATATAGGTTAGGTAAAAGATGAAAAGAACATTTCAGCCAAATGTTAGGAAAAGAAAAAAAAATCATGGTTTTAGAGCAAGGATGGAAACAAAAGCAGGCAGAGCTGTAATTGCCAGCAGAAGAAGAAAAGAGAGAAAGAAGCTTTCAGCTTAAAGAGTAAAAGGAAAGATTAAAATCAAGTTTGAAACACTTAAAAGAAAAATTGACTTCTTAAGAGTAATAAAAGAAGGTACACGCAAGAAGGACAAATATTTAATAACATATCTACTTAAAAGAGCTGAATGTAATGGTGTAGTAAGGGTCGGTTTTGGAATAAGTAAAAAAATAGGTGGAGCTGTTATAAGAAATAAAATTAAAAGAGTTTTAAAGGAAGCTTTAAGAAAAGTTGATATAGAGATTTCTGAAAATTTGGATATTTTACTTATTGCCAGGAAGGAAATTGTCGCAGTTGATTTTTGGGAGATTAAAAAGATGCTGGAAAATAGTTTAACCGTATTCCTTACCGATTAACCATGAGTAATAATTAACCCTCGGTTTTTAATTGTGAAAAAAATACTAATATTTTTAATTAAGATTTATAAAAATTATATCTCGCCTGTGCTACCGAAGAGCTGCAGATTCTATCCCACCTGCTCTGAATATGCGATTGGAGCAATTTTTAAATATGGAGTATTAAAAGGTAGTATTAAATCTATGTATAGGATTTTAAGGTGCAATCCTTTAAGTAAAGGCGGGTATGATCCTGTAAAGTGATTAGAAAGGTTTATTAAATTGAATCAAATATTTCAATTACTAAGGCCGCTACAGAATATTTTAGAGAAATTTATAATAGTGCCTATATACATGCATGTTATTGCAAACTATGGCATAGTAATAATACTCCTGACCATTATCGTGAGGATAGTATTAATTCCCCTTACAATAAGCCAGACCAAGTCAATGGCTAAGATGCAGAAACTACAGCCGGAACTAAAAGAACTGCAAAAGAAATATAAAGACGATAAACAGAAACTGCAGCAGGAGACCATGGAATTTTATAGGAAAAACAATGTTAATCCCCTGGCCGGATGTCTGCCTCTGCTTTTCCAAATGCCTGTATTTTTTGCCTTATTCCAGGCGCTTAGAAACCCTTCTGAAATCGTAACAAATATATTGGGGAATTTCACTATAGACGGTGTCACAAATGGTATAAAAACAGGACTAGCAGGATTTTTACCTGCCGCGGAATTTACTATAATGGGCGCTGCCAACCCTAATTATAATTTTCTATGGATGAATCTAAATGATAGGGACCCTTATTATATCCTGGTCATACTGATGGTTGCGACAATGTTTCTAACAACGAAGATGACAACAACCGATCCCAAGCAAGCAAAGATGATGTATATAATGCCTGTAGTGTTTGGATTTATATCCTTTCAATTCCCCTCAGGAATATTGGTATACTGGGTGACCTCAAATATCTGGAGTATTGGTCAGCAGTGGATTGTAAATAAAATTGTTACAAAGGAAAAAGTAAAAGAGGGATTAAGCCAGAAAGATAAAAGCCTCGAAGGAGAGCAGGAGTTGAGTGAAGAAGAAAAGAAGTTAATTAGAAAGAAAATAAAGAAAAAGAAAAAAAAGAAAAAGTAAAACTTTTATTCAAGGGGGTGGTAGAAATGACTGAAGATAAAAGTATAAAAGATGCCATAGATTCATATGTTGAATCACTTGAAGAGGAGGAAAAAAGAAATAAATTAATAGAAAATAATTCTAAAAAAATAGAAAGCGGTACTGGGGTAGAAATTAATGGTCTGGAAAAAATAAAACAGATTTTAAAAAAATCCATAGAATTAATATGCCTGGGTGAGGAAGTAAAAATTGATACGGATTCAGAGGAATTAAAGCTATCAGTTCAAGGGGAAGATTTGGGGATTGCTATTGGAAGAGACGGAAAAAACATGCAGGCGCTGGAGTATATTATAAATCTAATAGGAAAAAGAAAAAAACTGGTTGACAGAAATGTGACCATAGATATAAAAGATTATAGGAAGAAAAAAATTGAAAAGATAAAGAAAACAGCAGTTATAATGGCAAAAAAAGCAATCAGCGAGGGAAGAAAAATAGCCCTGGAACCAATGTGTGCGTACGAGAGAAAAATAATACATAACATGCTTGCAAAATTTAAAGATGTGACTACGAGAAGCAGATACGAGGAACCAAATAGAAGCATAATAATATATCCTATAAAGGATAGCAAATAGCAGCTATATTTTAAACTGATAAAAAAATATAATAATGGCATACCGGTGCCATTTTTTTATTGGTTGGAGTTTTGAATAAATAAAAATATTAAATATAATTAGAATACGGAAAATTTATAGAGATTATAGGAGAAAAAGTTAAAAATGGGAATAGAAAGCACGGGTACAATAGTAGCGATAGGGACAAGACCTGGTGAGGCAGCAATTGGCATTGTTAAGTTGAGTGGAGATAGGTCAATCTTTATTGCTGATAAAATATTTAGATCAAAAAGCAAAAAAAAACTTTCAGGGATTGATACATATAATATGCTTTATGGGCATATAATTGATAATGATGGGGATACTATAGACGAAGTAGTTGTAACCCTAATGAAAAAGCCGAAGTCATACACAAAAGAAGATGTTGTAGAAATAAATTGCCACGGTGGGATAATTGCTACAACTAAAGTGATGGAATTGTGTATTGAAAGCGGCGCTAGAATAGCAGATCCCGGGGAGTTTACAAAAAGAGCGTTTTTAAATGGTAGAATAGACCTTTCTCAGGCGGAAGCAGTTATTGATCTGGTAAGATCTAAGACAGAGCAGAGTTTGAAGATTGCAGCAAAAAATTTGCAGGGTAATGTAAAAAAAGAGATAAAAAGACTAAAAGAGATGATTCTTAATGTGCTGGTGCAGCTTGAAGCGTCGGTAGATTTTATTGAAGAAGATTTGGAAATTACACCCTATCAAAAACTTACTAAAAAGGTAAGGGAAATAAAAGCTGAGATGGAAGAATTGATCAGTGATGAGAAAAAAGGAGAAATCATAAAAAATGGTGTAAAAGCAGCAATTATAGGGAAAACCAATGTAGGGAAATCGAGTTTACTTAATTTACTTTCAAAAAAAGAAAAAGCAATAGTAACTTCCATACCTGGTACGACAAGGGATGCAGTGGAAGAAATATTATATGTAGAAGGAATACCCCTAATTCTTGTAGACACAGCCGGTATTAGGAAAACAAAGAGTGTTATAGAAAAAATAGGTGTAGACAGGAGTTTAAAACACATAAATGAGGCGGAATTGGTTTTACTGGTTTTGGATGGAAATAGAAAATTTGAGAAAATGGATTTGGAGATAATTAAAAAAATAGAAAGGAAAAAAGCAATTTGCTGTATAAATAAAGTAGATTTAAAACAAAATTTGGAAATGGAAAGGATTAGAAAATATTTTAATGAAAAATTTATTATAAAGATTTCTGCTCTAAAAGGAATAGGAATAAGAAAATTAGAGAACAAAATAAAAGCGTTAATAATGGATAACGGCGATCTTAATCTGGAAGAAAAAATAATTATTAACAGCAGGCATAAAAATATACTAAAAGAAGTAAGCAGTTTACTGGATAGTGCTGAAAAGGCAATGAAAGAAAAAATGTCAGAGGAATTCCCTTCTTACGATTTAAAAACAGCATATGGTTTATTAGGTGAAATATTAGGTGAAACAACAAGAGATGACATTTTAAATAAAATATTCAGCCAGTTCTGTATTGGCAAATAAATAATGTCAAAAAACAATATTGTAAGAATATTTGACGAAAATGTTTCACGTGAAACAAAATTGTAAAATCTTTAGTGATTGAAATGATTAAAAATGAAGGAAAATTTAACTATGATGTAATAGTTATAGGTGCCGGCCATGCAGGCTGCGAAGCAGCCCTGGCCTCTGCAAGAAATGGTGCAGGAACACTTCTTATATCAATAAATATGGATAGCATAGCTCTTATGCCATACAGTAGTGCAGTAGGTGGTTTTGGAAGAGGACAACTTATAAGGGAGATAGATGTTTTAGGTGGAGAGATTTCCAGGAATATTGATAAAAATTATATTCATATGAGAACAGCCACTAGTACAGAAGATCCAGCCATCGGAACTCTGGAGGCTGTGGTTGATAAGAGAAGATATTTTTTATCGATGAAAGAAGTCCTGGAGAACCAGAATAATTTGTATTTAAGGCAGGGGCTTGTAGTAGGTATAGAAGAAAGCAGAAAGAAATATAATTTATATACCAGTGATGGGATTGCTTACTGCTGCAGTTTTATTGTTATATGCACCGGGACTTTCCTGGGAGCAAAAATATTTTGGGGAGGAAATGTAATTGAGGCAGGAAGACATGGTGAGATATGTTCCAAAAAGCTTCTGGTTAGTTTAGAAAATTTAGGTTTTAAATTTGGCAGGTTAAAGAATTATACCGCTCCTCTAATAGATAGAAAATCAATCAATGTAAAAGTTTTAGAAAAACAATCATATGACAGGCATCCTCAAATGTTTTCATATGAAAATAATTTTGATGGGAGAAGCCAGTTATATAGTTATATAACCAATGCGGGTAAAGACTGTACCGGATATATTTTAAAAAGTATAAATAAAAAAGAAGTTAATAGTTGTCAGATTAAATCAGAAACAACAGAGGACTGCTTTCCGATTGAGGATAAAGTTTTAAAGTTTGAAGATAAAAAAGGTTATATGATTTCTATACTTCCAGTAGGCAGGGATACAAATGAAGTATACCTGAAGGGGCTTGAAACTGCATTATCCGAAGAAATACAGGTTGGAATGTTAAAAAAAATTAAAGGTCTTAAGGGTGCAGAAATAACAAGGCCCGGCTATTGTGTAGAGTATAAATATTTATTGCCCTTTCAATTAACCGGTAACCTGGAAAGTAAAAATTTTAAAGGGATTTTTTTTGGCGGTCATATAAATGGAACAAATGGTTACGAAGAATCTGCAGCACAGGGAATAGTTGCAGGATTAAATGCTTCTAGAAAGTCAAAAAATCTTGATAGTATTATTATAAGAAGAGAAGATGGATACATAGGCGTTCTTGTTAGCGATTTGATAGTTAAGGGTGTAAATGAACCATACAGGATGTTAGTCTCTAGAAATGAATATAGTTTTTACCACAGGCATGATAATGCTGACATAAGGATGCTAAAATTTTTAGAAAAATTAGGAAATAAAGATAAGGCAATAAAAATCATAAAAAAATATAAAAAAACAGGGATCAATGTTTCACGTGAAACATAAAATCATTTATTGGATAGGTTAAGGAAGTAAAAATAATATGGATTATGACGTAATAGTTGTAGGTGCCGGGCATGCGGGCTGTGAAGCAGCCCTGGCATCAGCAAGATTAGGATTAAAAACTCTAGTTTTAACCATTAATGTGGATAAAATTGCTTTAATGCCCTGCAACCCATCAATAGGTGGATTGGGGAAAAGCCAGCTTGTTAGAGAAATAGATGCAATTGGCGGACAGATGGCAAAGACTACTAATAAAACTCTAATACAAATTAAAATTCTAAACATAAGAAAAGGTCCAGCAGTCCAGGCTCTCAGAGCTCAAATAGATAAAAAGGAGTATGAAATCGAAATGAAGAGAGTCCTTGAGAATACTAAAAATTTAACTTTAAGGCAGGGTACAGTGGATAAAATATTGGTAAAGAATGGTGCTGCAGTTGGTGTAGGGATAGAAAGCGGTCTATTATTTGGTGGGAAAGCAGTAATAATAACCACAGGTACTTTTTTAAGGGGAAGAATAATCATTGGTAAAAAGGATTATCCAGCGGGACGTATGGGCGAGTATCCTGCAATAAATTTAACAAAAAATTTAATCGGTCTTGGTTTCAAAATAAATAGATTTCAAACAGCAACTCCTCCAAGGGTCGATAAAAGAACAGTAAACTTTTCAAAAACGGAGGTGCAGTATGGAAATAAGCAACCCTTAAGCTTTTCTTTTTGGGACGAGGAGAAGATTTATGAAAGCATTGAGTGTCATTTGACTTATACTAATGAAAAAACTCACAAAATCATAGCAGAAAACATAGAACAATCTCCTATAAAGTCCGGGATGGTTGATACACATGGTCCAAGACATTGTCCATCTATTGATAGAAAAGTAATTAATTTCCCCGAAAAGAAAAGGCATCCGGTTTTTATTGAGCCTGAGGGTACTTATACTAACGAAATGTATCTCCAGGGGCTTACTACCAGTATGCCTGTGATAATACAGCAGAAGATAATAAATACTGTAGAGGGACTGGAAAACGCAAGGATAATAAGACCGGGTTACGCCGTAGAATATGACTATATAATTCCCAGTCAATTGAATTTTACTCTGGAATCAAAAATAATAGAAAATTTATATTTTGCAGGTCAGATAAATGGGACTTCAGGGTATGAGGAGGCAGCCGCTCAGGGTTTTATTGCAGGAGTAAATGCAGCACTGAAAATAATGAATGAGCAGCCATTAATACTAACCAGGGATAATAGTTACATAGGAGTTTTAATAGATGACCTTATTACCAAAGAGCTTATGGAGCCTTATAGGATGTATACTTCAAGAGCAGAATATAGACTGGTGTTGCGCTCTGATAATGCTGATATAAGATTAAGTAAATTTGGGAATGATATTGGGCTCATAACTGATGAGCAGTATAAAAGGGTAGTCAAAAGAGAGAAAGAAATTGATAGATTAATATCTAAACTGAAAGCCAGTAGTTTAAATCCTGACAGGGGTAATAATATTATTCTGGAAAAAATGGGTACGAAACCCATTGGCACTCCTTTAAGCATATACAAGCTTTTAAAAAGACCCGAGGTTAGTATCTCTGATGTAATAGATTTTACCGGTGATAAAAGAAATAATTATGATAGAATAATTTTAAAACAGGTAGAAATTAAAATAAAATATGAAGGTTATATAAATAGGCAGTTAAGCGAAATTAAGAAATTAGAGAGCCTGGAAAAATATTATCTTACCCGGGATTTAAACTATTTTAAAATAGTTGGGCTGACTTATGAAGCACAAGAGAAGCTTACAAAAATTAAACCGAATACCCTGGGGCAGGCTTCAAGAATTGCGGGGATATCGCCTGCGGATATATCAATACTCATGTTGAACCTAAAAGGGAAATTAAAAGCAAGGATTTAAATTTGGATATTGATAACATTTTAAAATTATCGCTAAAAGAACTTGGTATTAATTTTTCTAAAGCTCAGTTCAGTCTTGTAAAAGAGTATCTGAATTTAGTTTATAAGCATAATAAAAAATTTAATCTTATTGGCACGAAGGATAAGGAGGGGATACTTATAAGGCACATCCTGGACTCTATTTCAATATTGAAATATAAAAAATATCTTTTCTATAATACAGATAATGTAGAAAAAGTACTCGATGTGGGAACAGGTGCAGGATTACCCGGGGTAATCCTATCTATTTTTTTAAGTGATAAGTTATTTTACCTGCTGGATAAAACATTAAAGAAAATTAATTTCTTAAATCTATTGGTTAAAGAGCTAAAACTAGAAAATATCAGGGTAATTAGAGGAAGAGCCGAAGAGCTGGCAAAAGAAAATTTATACAGGGAAAATTTTGATATTGTTTTAGCAAGAGCTGTCGCAAGTTTTAATATTCTTAGTGAATTAATAATTCCATTTTGCAGAATAAATGGTAAAATTATATTCTATAAGAGTAAAAAAATATTTAATGAACTGGCGGCCAATAGGGAAGTTATTTCAAAGTTAGGGGGGAAGGTAGATAATTTGTTAGAAGTCAAGGTTCCATATCTGGATGAGCACAGGGCTTTTCTAATAATCAAAAAGGCGAAAAAGTCTCCGGATATATACCCCCGGGATTTCAAGAAAATAAAAACCCAACCGCTGCAAGAGAGACTTTAGTTAATATATGCTAATGTGCAATAGATTAAATGTATAAATGTGATGTGAAGCAGTTTAATAAATGAAGTTTTTAGATATGATACTTAAAAATAAGAAAACTGGTGAATTTTCCAACAAAAAACATCTGGAAAGGATAATTGCAATTACAAACCAAAAGGGAGGAGTAGGGAAAAGCACCACTGCAGTAAATGTTTCGGCTTATTTAAGCTCTTATGGTTATAGAACATTACTTATAGATCTTGACCCGCAAAGTAATTCAACAAGCGGACTGGGTATTAATCCAATGGATGTTAAGCAGTCAATTTATGATATCCTTATCAATGACAGGGAACCCGATGAAATAATATTAGATACTTCATATAAAAACCTTAGACTCCTTCCATCTTCTGTACAGCTTGCTGGAGCAGAAGTAGAATTAGTTTTAAGTTTTAAAAGAGAGTTTAGATTAAAGGAAGCAGTAAGTAAAATTGAAAAGAATTATGATTTTATTTTGATTGACTGCCCCCCGTCACTGGGGCTTTTAACCATTAATGCGCTGACAGCAGCAAAGGAAGTTATTATACCAATACAATGTGAATACTATGCTCTAGAAGGGCTTGGTCAGCTTTTAAGTACCATAAACCTGGTTAAAAAGAATCTAAATGATGAATTGAAAATAAAAGGAGCCATAATGACCATGTATGATCCAAGGATAAAGCTAGCCGGGCAGGTAATTGAGGAAGTTAGAAATTATTTTTCAGAAAAAGTATACAAAACGATTATTCCTAGAAATGTAAGACTCAGTGAAGCACCAAGTTATGGTAAACCTATAATGGAGTATGATCCTGATTGTAAGGGGGCAGAAGCTTACAGTAATTTTACAAAGGAAGTGATAGATAATGGCTAGAAGGGGTTTAGGCAGAGGGCTTGGCGCATTAATTCCAAGCATAGACAGGCCTTCTGAAAGTGAATCAAATGCAATTGTTGAGTTGCCGTTAGATAAAATTATTCCAAATAAAAATCAGCCGAGGAACAGATTTAATGAGGAGTCACTGGCCGGGCTTGCTGAATCAATAAAGGAATTTGGAGTTATTCAGCCCATAGTGGTCAGAAGACTGGATGGGGAAGAAAAGTATGAAATTGTTACTGGCGAAAGAAGGTATAGGGCTATTAAAAAAATTGGTATTAATACCATCCCCTCTATTGTGGTTAAGGATGTTGATGATAGATCTTCACTGGAAATGGCTCTTATTGAAAATCTTCATAGAGATGATTTAGGACCCATGGAAAAGGCTTATACATTTAAACAACTCATAGATGAATTTAAAATTACCCATGAACAGCTTTCAAAAAGGATTGGCAAAAGTAGGGTATCAATAACCAACTCGCTAAGGCTGCTTTCCCTTCCCCCGGAAGTTCAAAAATTGATAGATGAAGAAAAAATAAGTGAGGGACATGCCAGGTCAATACTTGCAATAGAAGGAAAAGAGGAAAAGGTAAAAATTGCAAACCTTATTGTTAAAAATGGGCTGAGCGTAAGGGATGTGGAAAGAATAGCAGTTAAGAAGAGAGAGCCTGCCGGAGACAAAGAAGCTAAAAAAGTCCTACAGTTCAGCAAACTCCCGGAAATATCCCAGAGAATGTCCGAGCATCTTAGTGCTCCTGTGAAAATAACAATGGGCAGAAAAAAGGGAAAGATCGTAATAGAATTTGGCTCCATAAGAGATTTGGAAAAAATAGTAGGTAAAATAGTTGAATAGAAAACCAGATTGGCTTAAGAGAAAGATCAGCCTAAATAGTTTGAATATTAATCAGGTCAGAAACCTCATTTACAGTTCACATCTAAATACTGTTTGCCAGAGCGCGAAGTGCCCAAACATTTTTGAATGTTTTGGTAAAAAAACTGCAACCTTTATGCTAATGGGAAATATCTGCACCCGGAATTGTGGTTTTTGTGGTATAAAATCCGGGAAACCTGAAATATTAGATGAGGATGAACCTTCCAGGGTTGCAAATGCGGTAAAAGAAATGGGATTGAAATATGTAGTTATTACTTCGGTAACCAGGGATGATTTGCCCGATGGAGGGGTTTCTCATTTTGCAAAGACTGTAAGTGAAATAAACAGGCTAAATTTGGAGTTAAGAATAGAGTGCCTGATTCCTGATTTTAAAGGGAATGTTAATAATCTGGAAATCCTTCTTGCGGAGGACTTGAATGTATTGAATCACAATATGGAGACGGTTAAAAAAAATTTTAGTAAAGTTAGAAAATATGCAGATTATGAAACTTCACTTAATATACTAAAATCAGCTAAATCATTAAAGCCAGATATTTATACAAAATCAGGGTTTATGCTGGGTTTGGGAGAGAACAGGGAAGAAATAGTGGAATTACTATCAGACTTAAAAGAGGTAGATTGTGATATTGTTACCATAGGTCAATATCTTAGACCTTCTGGGCCAAATCTTCAGGTAAAGAAATATTATAGATCTGAAGAATTTGAAAGCATAAAAGAACTAGCAGAGAATTTTAATTTTAAAGCCGTGGCCAGCGGGATATTTGTAAGATCTTCTTATGGCGGGGGTATTATATTGGACGGAATTTTAAAGAAAGATAAACAATAATTTATGATTTCAATTATTTACTCAGGGCAGATACCTTTATCCCATTTATAATAATACTGCATATAGTAACGAGTCTAAATGAAACACTTTTTTAAAAGCTACTATATTTTATTTAGTTTTCAAGGTACGAATACTGGTGATTTGTAAACACAACTCTTAAATAGTTCACCCAATTTTTATGCTTAGAGGTAAACTAACTGTAAACACCAAGCTTAGATAGTACAATTTAGTAATTATTAATATATAAATATTATTATAATCAAGAAAAATAGTTAAGATTTTTATAGACAAAGCTTTGTGTAATGAAAAGCAAACACAAAAAGTGATGGTTGGATTATAACTAAATTACTGCTGATAGGGCAATCATTAAAGAAAAAATTGCTATTCTGTGGTATAATTTAACAGTATTAGAAGGTCAACAATACACAAAGGTGGTGTATAAAAATGGCCAGGATCTCTATAAAAAATGTTACCAAATACTACGGCAAAGATCTCATACTCAACAATATTTCTCTAGATATAAAAGATAAGGAATTCTTTTGCATAACAGGTCCTTCTGGTGGTGGTAAAACTACTCTTCTAAAAATTGTAGCTGGCCTGGATACTAATTATACAGGAAGAGTATACATGGATGATGCTGACATAACTTATTTAAGCCCAGCGGAGAGAAATATTGCTATGGTATTTCAGGAATATGCTTTGTATCCGAATCTAATGGCAAAAGAGAATATATCGTTTCCACTACGAATAAAAAAATATTCAAATGAAAGAGTTGCTCAAAAATTGAAATCAACCGTAGAACAAATTGATATTGGAATAGAAAGATACCTTAATTTTTATCCCAGGGAGTTATCTGCAGGCCATAAACAGAGAGTGGCTACTGGAAGAGCAATAATCAGGGATAATCCCAATGTTTTTCTATTGGATGAACCACTAAGCAATCTGGATGCTAAAATAAGAATGAATACCAGGACCTATCTTAAAAGGCTGGTTACAGAGATTAAATCTACTACTATTTATGTAACTTCTGACAGTAGTGAAGCGATGGCTCTGGCGGACAGGATTGCAGTGCTTGATAAAGGCAGACTTGTTCAAATAGATAGACCATTTGATATGTATTTTCACCCTAAAAATATGCTGGCTGCGGATTTTTTTGGTATTTTAGGTATGAATTTTATCCGGGGAAAGATAAAAGATAATAAATTTATTTTTGATAAGTGCAGATTTGATATTCCATCTTGTATAAATAAAGATACTATAAAAGAAATAGCCAGGGAAGAATTAGTTCTTGGTATAAGACCTGAAGATGTGGGTTTTTCTACTGTTTATGCTAAAAACAAGGTTATGGCGAAGGTTGATTTAATTCAAAAATTCCCTCCAAGAGCAAATATAAGATGCAAGGTTAATGGTAGTATAATCAATGTAGTTAATTTCATAAAGAATACAGGTAATATCATACCGGGTATGAATTTATATTTAGATTTTGCTAAGATTAAAACTCACTTATTTTATTTGAATAGCGGTGATCTGGTTTCCTAATGACCGGTATCAATTAGTGCTAATGTGCGATAATAAAATCCTTATAATTTTTCACAAAATTTGCCATTGAATCCATAAACATAACAAAAAGATGAATACTGTTAAAAATAAGCCTTGCCTGCAATAGGTAAGGCTTATTTGATTTAAATATATTACTTTAATAAATTACGAATCTTATAATACTGACAGATAAGAATCCAGCTCATACTTGGAAACATGGGTTCTATATCTATCCCACTCAATTTTTTTATTGTCTATAAATTTTTGGAATATATGATCTCCGAGAGTTTCTTTAACCAATTTGCTTCCTTCCATAATTTTTACTGCTTCATACAAATTATTGGGAAGAGTTTCTATTCCGGCTTCTTCCCTTCTTTTGACATCCATTTCAAAGATATTTTCTTCTATCGGTTCAGGAAGTTTATATTTGTTTTTTATACCTTCCAGTCCAGCTGCCAGCATTACGCTGAAAGCAAGATAGGGATTACAGGCAGGATCCGGACACCTGAATTCTATTCTAGTCGACGTTTCCTTTCCTGGTTTGTACATTGGTATCCGAACAAGGGTAGATCTGTTCCTTCTTGCCCAGGATATATACACCGGAGCTTCAAACCCGGGTACAAGCCTTTTATAAGAGTTAACCCATTGATTGGTTATTGCTACTATTTCCTTGCAATGTTTTAGTGTTCCGGCAATATAATTTTTACCTATTTCAGACAGGTGATATTTATCGTTTGCATCGTAAAACGCATTCCTATCTCCTTTAAACAGGGACTGGTGGGTATGCATACCGCTCCCATTTTCACCGAATAAAGGTTTTGGCATAAAAGTTGCATATACGTTATTCCTGGTTGCCACTTCTTTTACTATAATTCTATAGGTCATAGCATTATCAGCCATAGTAAGAGCATCCGTATATCTCAAATCTATTTCTTGCTGAGAAGGAGCTACTTCGTGATGCGAATATTCAACCCCAATACCCATTGCTTCTAAGAATAATACAGTAGTACTCCTGAGCTCACTGGCTACATCAAGGGTAGTTAAATCAAAATATCCACCTTTGTCTAATATTTCAGGTTCTCCCTTATCACTTTTAAAATAAAAGAATTCCAGTTCCGGCCCAACATAAAAAGTGTATCCCAGATCTTTTGCTTTTTTTAGTGTTCTTTTGAGAACCCATCTTGGATCGCCTTTAAAATTTGAACCATCTGGCTCCAGTATGTCGCAGAACATCCTGGCAGCACCATTTTCTTTGGGGCTCCAGGGGAGTATCTGGAAAGTAATAGGATCGGGCATAGCAATAACATCACTTTCCTCGATTCTTGAGAAGCCTTCGATGGAAGACCCGTCAAATCCCATACCTTCTGATAGTGCATTTTCGAGTTCTTCTACTGTGATGGCAAAACTTTTTAAAAAGCCCTGGACATCAGTAAACCATAAATTTATAAATTTTATATCATTGTCATGAGCTTTTTTAAGTACATACTCTTTCATCTCTTCATTTTTTTCCATATTATCACTTCCTTTAATTTTTTAATAAATATCCTAATTATTTAAAGTACTTTAAAACTTCTGAAATTATTATATCTTAATTTTAATAAAAATTTACATAAAACATGTTAAAATAATATCATTATTAGCTTAAGCTTTCCACATATCAATAATTTAGATCTAATGGTTTGGTAATTAGAATATATATTTATTTTTAAGAATGGTTATGGTAAAATTATTTTGCGCAAGCGCTTGTATAAATTTTAATAAAAAATTGTATTTGGTAAAAAAATAATATATATGTTTTACAAATTTACAATATTGGTAATTTGTTTTAAGAAAAATAAATAGTTGACATATAATCTAATGTTAAGTAAAATTACTAACTAACAAATCATTAAAGCCTTTGGAAAAATTTAATCACTAAAGACCTGATTGGAAAAATATAGATGTATATTAAGAGATGTAAATATATCCTAAAAAAGCAAAGAATAAAAAATAGATAAAGATACAAGAGGATAAAGGAGAAAGGAGGTGTTTTTAATAATCAGTAAAATGAGATTTGCAATGATATAAAATATGAAAAAGGTTTGAAGCAAATCTCCCAATTAATTTTATTAAAAGTAACCAATAGGTTAAAATGGGAAAGGAGTGTCGAAAATGAAGAAATCATTACGATGGGTAGTAGTGCTGATATTAAGCATATCGATGATTGCAGCTTTTTCATTTGCTGGATGTAAAGCAGCGGCTGAAGGAGAAGCACCGGCAGGGAAACTATTTGAAGGAATAACCATATGGTTTTTCACTGGTGGACCTGAAGGGTGTCCATTTGGAAGTGTTGTTGCCAA
>JADBLP010000066.1:0-5325 GCA_014894375.1 Actinomycetota bacterium
GATTTCATCTCTATAAACAGGTTTGCCATCTCAATTGCGCTTAATGCTGCTTCCCAGCCCTTATTTCCTCTTTTAGTTCCAGCCCTCTCAATAGCCTGCTCAAGGCTATCGGGAGTTATAACTCCAAATGAAACCGGGATATTAAAGTCCAGGCTGATCATGGCTACCCCTTTTATAGTTTCGCTTGCAATATATTGATTATGCGATGAATCTCCTTTTATAACTGCACCAAGACATATAATGGCACTATATTTTTTTGACTCTGCCATTATCTTTACTGCTGACGGGATTTCAAATGCTCCCGGCACCAATGCTATATTGATATTATCATCTTCACATTGGTGTCTGTGCAGGCAGTCCAGTGCTCCGTCCAGCAGTTTTGAAGTTATGAAATCATTATACCTGCTTACCACTATTCCGAACTTTAGTTTTTTCGCGTCAAGTTTGCCTTCATATTTTTTCATGACTTCCCCCTCATATAATAAGATAATAAAATTTTACCGGTAAGATTTATTGTTCTAAAATCTATTAATATAACTAAATAAATCTAAGCAGAAAGACAAATTATTTGCCCCCTTTCTATATTTTGGTTATAACATATGATTTAATTTACTTTTTTTAGTTGACAGATATTTTTCATTATTCTTATTGGGAAGAATGGTTATGGGCACCCTTTTGGTTATCTTTAGCCCATAGCCTTCCAAACCAACTATTTTTTTTGGGTTGTTGGTCATAAGGTGTATGGTAGAGAGACCGAGATCAGAGAGTATCTGCGCTCCTATGCCATAATCTCTCAGGTCGGCATCAAAACCCAGGCGGAGATTTGCTTCTACTGTATCCAGGCCTTTTTCCTGGAGTTCATAAGCTTTCATTTTATTGCAAAGTCCTATTCCCCTTCCTTCCTGAGCCATATAAAGTAGTACTCCCGAGCCTTCTTCATTTATCTTCTTGAATGCACTGTCCAGCTGCTCGCCACAGTCACATCTCATAGACCCAAAGGTATCTCCTGTAAGACATTGTGAATGCACTCTAACAAGAACATTCTTTTTGCCCCTGACTTCTCCCCTGACAAAAGCGATATGAGATCCAGGTTCTATAAGAGACCTGTAGGTAATAGCCTTGAAATTGCCCCATTTGGTGGGGAGGTTAACTTCGGCAACCTTTTCGATTAACTTTTCCTTTCTTTTTCTATATCTTATAAGTTCTTCAATGGTTATTATTTTAAGGTTGAATTTTTTTGTGATTTTTATCAGATCATGAAGATGTGCCACCTCGCCATCTTCACCGATTACTTCGCAAATAATCCCGGCAGGATATAAGCCTGATATTTTTGCCAGATCTACTGCTGCTTCTGTATGACCAGCCCTCGTAAGAATACCTCCATTATGAGAACAAAGGGGTAAGATATGACCTGGTATAGATATATCTTCAGGCCTTGTATCGGGACTGATAAGAGTTTTTATAGTCTTTACTCTATTACTGGCTGAAATACCACTGCCGCTTATTGATTTTGCATCTATGGATACAGCCAGGGCTCTCACATTGATGGGAGAGGTTTCGTTCTCATAACTTATCATAGGTATCTTTAATTGACCGAGTCTTTTTTGCTCACAGGGTAAAAATATTAAGCCCCGTGCATATGTTATGAAAAAATTTACTGATGCAGTAGTTACTTTTTCTGCTGCCTGGAAAAATACTCCTTCATTATGTAGAGACTTATCATCAACAATAATTATTACTTTCCCCTGTCTTATGTCATCTATAGTATCCTCAATGGAATAAAAGAGGCTTTTATTTTTCTTATTTTGTAAATCCATGTTTTTCCAGCTTCTCCTTAAGTATTTTGTCTTTTAATTCCTGTGAATTTATATTGCCGATCTGTCTAACCTGCAGGAAATTTACAATATAGCGGGCGAGCATATCTACTTCGATATTAACTATATCACCTGACTTCCTGCTGGACAGATTTGTATTTTCGTAAGTGTAGGGAATGATAACCACGCTGAAGCTTTCACCTTTAACTTCAGATATGGTAAGGCTGGTCCCATCTATAGCTATAGAACCCTTTAGTGCTACAAAATCCCGAATATCAGAAGGCAGTTCCAGTTCAATCAAATAAGATCTGCCAATTCTGGATATTTTTAAAATTTTACCTGTGCAATCCACATGACCGCTTACGAAATGTCCTCCAAGTTTATCATGAGGGGTTAGCGAGTTTTCCAGGTTAACCATACCACCGGTATTAAGATACTTTAAAGAAGTTGTATTTAAAGTATTAAAGGAGATGTCACAGGTAAAACCTTCACTGCTCCGGCTTTTTACCGTAAGACATATTCCATTTACTGATATAGAGTCACCTATATGTAAATTCCTTAAAATTTTAAGGCATTGAATTTCAATTTCCATGTCTCTGTCTTTATCTATTATCTTTCTTATTTTACCGGTTTCTTTTATAAGTCCTGTAAACATAAAAACTCCAGATGGTAATTTTTTATCATTTTAAAGGATAGGCAGTAATGACAATATCACTGCCTTTTCTTTTTATATTTTCAAATCTTAAATTTATAGAATCCTTTATTTTATTTATTCCAAGTTCTGTAAACATATTATAATCACTATCTCCTCCTATAATTTTGGGAGCAAAATAAAAAATAAACTTATCAATCAAATTTCTTTTTAAAAAGGAGGTAATTAAAGCCGGGCCGCATTCTAAAAGTATGGAAGTTATTTCATATTTTTTATACAGAATTTTAATTATTTTTAAGATATCCAGACCAGTGAATTCTACAATATCTTTATTAACCGGTAGTACATCAATATTATTTTCCTCCAGTTTTTTAATTTTACCTGTGAATTTGGATTTGTTTTTATCTTCTATAAAAACAATGGTTTTTACAAGGTTGGAAGTCTTTACAATATTGGAATCTAAATTGATTCTAAGATTGCTGTCAAGAATTACTCTGTAGAATTTTTGACTGCCATAGTTTTTATAGGAGTATTCAATGTTTTTTCTGGGGAAAAGATAGGGATTGTCATTTAAGACGGTATTTATTCCGGTCAATATACAACCGTATTCTTTTCTGAGATCCTGTACCTGCATTCTTGATTTTTCCGATGTTATCCATCTGGAATCAGAAGATTTTGCAGCTAATTTGCCGTCAATACTTGAAGCAATTTTACAGCAAATAAAAGGAATTCCTGTTTTGATTTGTTTAAAAAAAACTTCATTCTGTTGTTCTATTTTATTCTTTAGAAGTCCGCTTTTTACTTTTATTCCAGCTTTTTTTAAAAATTCTATTCCCCTGCCATTAACTTTGGGATTGGGGTCAATACATCCAATAATTATTTCTTTTAGTTTATGCTTTACAATCTCATTAACACAGGGTGGTGTTTTTCCCTGAAATGTACACGGTTCAAGAGTTACGTACATTGTGGAGCTTTCCAGGGATTGGATAGAATTATTTATTGCCTCTATTTCAGCATGGTGAAGCCCTGCCTGTCTGTGATAGCCTGATGATATGATCTTTCCATCTTTTACAATAATTGCTCCAACCATAGGATTGGGGTTGGCATCTCCTCTTCCTCTCCCGGCAAGCTTCATGGCAATCTCCATATATTTTCTATCTTCTTTGGTAAAATTATGGTTATCTTTTAAATTACTCATTTTTTACATATATTTTGCTAAATAAAAAGCCATGGAGAAAATCCATGGCTTATACCTGTTATCATAATTGAATAAGTCAAAAATTTTCTCCCTTCCAGACTGTAACTGTCGGTCTTAGAATTTCACTAAGTCAGCCTGCTTTATCAAGCAGGGTTGCGGACTTTAACCGCCGGTAGGGAATTTCACCCATCCTCGAAAATTTATTAAAATTTATAAGTTTTCAAAAAATCTAAAAAATATATATCTAGAATATACTAAAATTGGATTAAAATGCCAAGTCTTTTCTAAAAAAATTATCAATTCAGGCATTGTAGTATAATAATTACAATCTAGCTGGTAAACTTAACTAATATTTTCTAAAAGACATCACATTAAAAATTACAAAGGAAGTTTATGGAGAGAAAGCAACTAATTAAAATAAAGAAGGAAGTTATTAAAATTTATAAAAATTCTAAAATGGTGTTTACGGATGAAGAATTTGAGACCATGGAGTTAACCGATTTTGGACTCGGTGATTTTTACAATATAGGTCTTGGTATAATTATTTATGTAAATATAGAAAGAGTTTGCGCCAAAGAACTTGCTCTTGCACCTTACCAGATTTGTCCGCAACATCTTCATCCTGATATAAAGGGTTATGCTGGCAAAGAAGAAACCTTCAGATGTAGATGGGGTGAAGTATATCTATACATTTCTGGTCCGGAAACTAAAAATATTAAAGCAAAAATTCCAAAAAGATATAAAGATAGATTTAATGTTTTTAATGAAATTATATTAAGGCCAGGTGAGCAGTATACATTAGAACCAAATACATGGCACTGGTTTCAAGGAGGAGAACAAGGAGCGGTGTTATCTGAATTTTCAACATATAGCTATGATGAAGGAGATATTTTTTATGATAAGAAAATAAAAAGAATAGCAGTGGATAATTAAGATGATTTCAATTTGAAAAGAAGTATATGAGGTTATTAGTACATTTTAATGTATTTTATTTGATAAAAGAAAAATATTAAGCAAAGAGTATTTTTAGAAAACGAAAAGCTAGTTTTGTTTGGAGCCGGTAAAATCGGACGATCATTTATTGGACAATTGTTTAGTCGATCTGGTTATGAAGTAGTTTTTGTAGATATTTTAGAGCCAGTGATTGAAGCGCTAAATAAAAGAGGATTTTATAATGTTATTATAAAAGGCGATAAGGAAGAAACAATAAATGTTACTAATGTACGTGGCGCTTTAGCATCAGATAAAGAAAAAGTAGCAGAAGAAGTAAGTACTGCTGATGTTGTTGCGACTTCGGTTGGTAATAATGCTTTGCCTCATATTATTCCTTTAATAGCACAAGGATTAATTAAAAGATATAGTAAAGATAAAAATCTTCCTATTGACATAATAATAGCAGAGAACATGAGAGATGCAGCGGAATATTTTGAAAAAGAGATAGTTAAAATTGTTGGAAATGATTATCCTTTTAAAAAAATAGTTGGGCTTGTAGAAACTAGTATTGGTAAAATGGTGCCAATAATGTCAAAAAAAGACATAGATGAAGATATATTACAGATTTTTGCTGAATCATGTAATAATCTAATCTTAGATAAAAAAGGGGTTAAAGTACAATATGAATGTGGATAAAATTCTTTATGCTTTGGTTTGCGGTTTTTATT
>JADBLP010000138.1:0-5284 GCA_014894375.1 Actinomycetota bacterium
TATTGATACCGGTATGGGATTAGAGCGAATAACAGCAGTTTTAGAAGGAAACCCATCTGTTTTTAAAACATCCTTATTTGACAGTATAATGAAAAAAATAGAAGAGATATCAAAGAAGAAAATCAGTTATAAAAATGGTAAAAAAGCTAGTTTAGGATTTGATAAAAGTACTAAGATAATAGCCGATCACACGAGGGCAATTTACTTTTTAATTTCTGATGGTGTGTCACCTTCAAACGAGGGGAGAGGTTATATACTAAGAAGAATAATTAGAAGAGCTATAAGATATGGAAAAATGATAGGGATTGAAGATTATTTTTTAAATGAAATCGGTGAGGTAATCGTAAGTGAATATTCAAAAATATATCCCGGACTTTTAGAAAAAAAAGAGTTTTCGTTTAAGTTAGTAAGGGATGAAGAAAAAAGATTTACAAAAACATTAAAGGAAGGAAGTAAGGTTTTAATACAGAAAATTAATAGAATTAAAAAAGATAATAAGGAATATCTTGATCCTGAAGATGCATTTAAGCTATATGATACATTTGGTTTTCCGGTCGAACTAACCGGGGAAATATTAAATGAAAAAAAGTTAAAACTAAATATGGAAAAGTTTAATGAATATTTAAAGGAACATACTGAAAAATCTAAAAGTAAGGTTTTATTTGATAAAAAAATTGATAGTAATCTGGAGATATACCGTAAAATAAATAAGAATCTGGAAGTAGAATTTATCGGTTATCAAAGGAGTAAAGCAAAAACGGTAATAGAGAATATCATAAAAATCGATAAAAATGGTAATACGGAATTGACCTCAAAGTTATATGAAGGAGAAAAAGGTGAAATAATTTTAAGGGAAACTCCGTTTTATGGAGAAAAAGGTGGCCAGATTGGAGATAAAGGAATTATTAGAAAAGGCGAGCATTTCTTTGTTGTTACAGACTGCAAGATTCCGGTTGAAGGTATTAATATCCATAAAGGTAGTGTAAAAAAAGGTGAACTGGAAGTGGGTGATGAGGTAAGTGCAGAAGTTGATTATAGCCGTAGAATAAATATCAGTAAAAATCATACTGCAACTCATCTCCTTCATTGGGCCCTCAGAAACGTATTCGGTAATGAAATAAAACAATCAGGTTCCTTTGTAGGAGAAGATATGTTCAGGTTTGACTATTCTATCTATACTGAGCCATCTGAAGAAGACTTAAGAAAAGTAGAAAGAATGATAAATGAAAAAATACAGAATAATGACCCTGTAAGATGTTTCGAGACTACCAGAGAATTTTCAGAGGAAATAGGAGCCATATCTCTATTTGGTGAAAAGTATGGTAAGTTTGTAAGAGTAGTAGAAATAAATAACTATAGCAGGGAACTTTGTGGTGGTATTCATGTAAATAGAACAGGAGATATAGGTATATTTAAAATTATAACGGAGACAAGTATTGGTGCTAATTTAAGAAGAATTGAGGCAGCGACTGGTATGCATGCATATAATTATCTGGAAGCCAAAGAAAGAATTTTAAATAATATTTCTGCCAGCCTGGAGGTGGAAGATAATAGGGTATTGGATACTTTAAAAGACATTAAAGATAATATAAAGAAAAAGGAAGAAGAGCTGACATTATTGCAGATAAAAATTGCAAAAAGGGAAATAATAAATAAATTTGAATACGACCCATGGAGTGATAGTTTAAAAATTATTGATTTCAATTTTTCAAACTCAAAACTGGTTCCTATTATAGAAATTAAAAGTATGGGAATAGTAGGTGATGAGATAAAAAATTACTTTGAAGGGAAAAATACTTTTATTATTTTTGGTAATATTTTAGGTAATAAGCCGGTTATGCTGCTTCAGGCTACTGCGGATCTGGTAAAGAAAGGAATAGATTGTGGTAAGATTGCCAGGGAAGTCAGTGAAAAGTTAAAAGGAGGAGGCGGGGGGAAACCTTACTTCGCACAGCTGGGTGGTTCAGATCCCGATTCTTTAGACGGTGCCATTGATTTTGTAAGAGATAGAGTTTTAAATATATTGAAGAAAGGAAAATGAGAATCCTGGGATTGGATATAGGAGATAAAAGAATAGGAGTAGCAGTTTCAGATAAACTGGAAATCATATCTACTCCGCTTGAAGTAGTTAATAATGACAAAAAAATAAAGGAAAAACTTCAAAAATTAATAAATGAATATAAGATTAAAAAAATAGTGGTGGGGATACCATATACCCTAAAGGGTGAAATAGGCATTCAGGCAAAAAAAGTGATCAGCTTTGTTGAAGATATAGTAATGAGCACAGGCATTGAAGTCGATTACATTGATGAAAGGTATACGACAAAAATTCCATTAAAACTCCTAAAGATAAAATCTAAAAGTAAGATAATTGATAAATTTTCAGCAAGTATAATTCTAAAAGATTATTTGGACAGGCAAAAGAGGAAAAGTGAAAGCAGTAAATAATAAGTTTATAAATAAGATAAATTTAGTAATCATATTACTGGTAATACCTTTACTTTTATTTTATTTAGTTTCATGCAGTCTTTTCAAAGGGGCGGAAAAGGAAGAAGTTACGGCAGGAGTTGAAGTTGAATTTGAAATAAAAGAGGGGATGACCTTAAAAGAAATTGCCAGCCTGCTGGAGGAAAAAGGGATAATTGATAATGCCTTTCTTTTCAGGTTATTTGTAGAACAGAGAGGCAAGGAAAAAAGTTTAATACCCGGCATATATACAGTAGAAACAAATTCTGAATATGAGAAGGTTCTGGATAGGATAGTAGCAGGTACGCCAGTTGTGACTTATAAGTTTATCATTCCGGAAGGCTATACGGTAAAGCAAATTATTGAAATGGTAGCTCAGGAAATACCTTTTATAGAATATAAGGATATGGAAGAGGCTGTAGATATCGGTAATTATAGTTATGATTATTTAAAGGATGCGGAGAGCCTGGAAGGGTTTTTATTCCCAAAAACCTATGAAATAACAATAGATTATTCCGCGAGAGACATAATTGAAATGATGCTTGCCCAATATCAGTTTGAAACCGGAAGCCTTGACTACTCCTTTAGTGAAGATAAAGGATTTACACGTTATGATATATTAAAAATCGCTTCTATGATTGAGAAGGAAGCATATATTGCAGAAGAAAGAGGTTTAATTTCAGCAGTCATTCATAACAGGCTGGATATAAATATGGCACTGGGAATAGATGCTACCTTATGTTATTTTTTAGATAAGTGGGATGGGAATTTAACTGAAACAGATCTGGAAACTGATACTGAATATAACACCAGATTATATGCAGGTCTTCCACCAACCCCTATCTGTAATCCCGGCCTGGCATCAATTGAAGCGGCTTTAAATCCTGCAGATGTAGATTTCCTATACTATGTGGTTGATGATCCGGTAAGACATACCCATCATTTCTCTATTGATTATGAAGAACATACAAGAGTTCAAAATAACACAAATTAAAGAGCTACGGGCCTATCTTAAAGAAAAAACAATGCTGGCCGGTCTCAAGAAAAATGCAGATCTGGAGAAGAAATTATTAGCTGGTTTACAAGAAGAAGCAGCTTTAAAAAAAATACCAATAATAGATGTAGCTACAGGAAGGTTCCTGGAAGTAATCTGTCTCCTGACCGGCCCAAAGAACATCCTGGAGATTGGGTGCGGAAATGGATTTTCATCATATTTCCTGGTTAAAAATTTAAAAGATGGGTATTATACAGGAATAGATTTGAATCATGACAGGGTAAAAAGAGCTGAAGAATTCATCAGGAGCAAATTTCCGAAAAAGCAATTTAAATTTTTAACCGGAAATGCTTTAAAATTAATCCCGGAACTACAATGTAATTTTGATCTGGTATTCATTGATGCGGCAAAGTATGAATATCCCCTCTATATAAAGTCTGTAGAAAATAAGTTAAAGTCAGGAGCAATAGTAGTTGCGGATAATATATTTTATGGTGATAAAATTTTTAAAAAGGAAATCAGTAAACATGATTTAAAAAGTGTAAACGGAATTAAGGAATATATAAGTTATGTGACAGATTCGGATAGTTTCAGCAGTTATTTTTTTGATATAGGCGATGGCATATCAGTTATAAAGTTTATAAAAAAGTAATTCTATTAAATTATGTTAAAAGATAATAAAATACCCGAGCTTTTAGTACCTGCAAATAATTTGAATATTCTAAAATATGCAGTTAATTATGGAGCAGATGCTGTTTATGTGGGTGGGAAGGAATTTAATCTAAGAAGCATCAGAGGTAATTTTAGCATCGAAGAATTAGAAGAAGGTGTCCGGTATGCACATAAGTATGGAGTCAAATTATATTTTACTTTAAATTCTATAGTTTATGACCATGAACTGGCCAGATTCAGAGAATATTTAAATAAACTAAAAGGCATCAATCTGGATGGTATCATTGTATCTGATTTTGGTGCACTGGAACTTGCAAAGGAAATTCTACCTGGAAAAAGAATACATATAAGCACACAGACCAATGTAAATAACCACCCGGGAGTAAATTTTTTTGAAAAGCTTGGAGCAAGCAGGGTAAATCTTGCAAGAGAAATAAATTTTTCTGATTTAAAAAATATCATAGACAGAACCAATGTAGAGATTGAAATATTTATACACGGGGCATTATGTATATCCTATTCCGGGAGATGTATGTTGAGCAAATATATGACCGGTCGTGATGCCAATAGAGGAGAATGCGCGCATAGCTGCAGGTGGAAGTATTATCTAATGGAAGAAGAAAGAGCAAACTTATTTTTCCCGGTCGAGCAGGACAACCGTGGAACTTATATATACAATTCAAGAGATCTCTGCCTGCTGGGTAAATTAAAATTACTGGTAGATATAGGTGTAGATGCTTTTAAAATAGAAGGAAGGATGAAGACAGAAAATTATGTAAGTCTTACAACCTGGGTTTACAGGAGAGCGCTGGATTATATTGCGCAGAATAAGTTTACAGATCAAAAAATATCTTATTTAACCCGCGAGCTTGATAAGTGCTCTCACCGTAACTTTACCTCAGGCTTTATGTTTTTAAAGGACAGGAATGAACTTGAGGATAATGATAATGTTGGTTATATCAAAAAATACAGGTTTATAGGCATATACCATGATTTTAGCAATAAATATAATGGCCCGATTATAAATGTAAAGAACCAGTTCAGGGTTGGAGAGGTTATAGATATATTGCAGCCATATAAAAATCCTAAAAAATTTATGGTAGGGAAGATGATATCGGTATCGGATAATATTGAGACTGACTGCGCCAATCC
>JADBLP010000068.1:0-1294 GCA_014894375.1 Actinomycetota bacterium
AAAAATGAAGCTATTAAAAATTTAAACTTTTCCTGTGAAGAAGAAGAATTATTCATTATCCTTGGACCTTCAGGAGCAGGGAAAACCACTACACTTAAATTGATCAGCGGGTTAGAAGAGGTTACAAAGGGGAAAATATTTCTCAAAAACAAGTTAGTTAATAATATGGAACCTAAGGACAGAAATGTTTCTATGGTTTTTGAAGATTATGCCCTTTATCCACATTTAACTGTTTATAAAAATATTAGTTCACCGTTAGAGGCTATACATCTATCTAAAGATGAGATCAATAAAAAAGTAAAAGAGATTGCTCGTGTTTTGCAAATTGAAGAACTTCTTTCACGACTTCCTTCAATGATCAGTGGAGGCCAGAAACAGAGGACAGTTTTAGCCAGATCATTGGTAAAAAAAGCCAATGAATATTTAATGGATGAACCCATAGCCCATTTAGATGCAAAATTAAGATATCAAATGCGGGGAGAATTTAAGAGGATTCAACATATACGTAAAATGAACATACTTTATGCAACCCACGATTTCAGAGAAGCACTTTCCTTGGGTGATAAAGTTCTGATTCTAGATAAGGGAGTTACTCAACAGATTGGTACCCCACAAGAGATTTTCAATAAGCCAGTGAATATTTTTGTAGCAAATTTATTGGGAGATCCTCCCACAAATTTAATCGAGGGAATTTTAAAAGCAAAAGACGGACAATATTTTTTCCAGATTGGAGATATCTCCATATCTTTATCGAAATCTTTGGCTGATAAACTTTTATCAAAAATTAATCAAGAGAAATTAATTATTGGAATAAGGCCTTTTGATTTGCATTGTGTTTTACAACAAAAGGAAAATGCAAAAATTCTCAACACAGAAGTGTACATGAGTGAAATTGCAGGACATTATAATATCATTTCAATTAAGTTGAATAATACCATTATTAAAATTAGGGAAGAAAAATCCTTTAAAGTGTCTTTGGGGGATAAGGTATCCGTAGATTTTAAAGAGGAAAAACTTGATTTCTTCGATGCTATTTCGGGAAATAGAATTTTCTAGGAGGCAAAATTGTGGAAAAATTAGAATTAAAAAACGTATACAAGCACTACGTGCAAGGAACTGTAGAGGCCGTAAAAGATTTGAGCTTATCTCTTAAAAGCGGGGAACTTTTGGCTATATTAGGACCCTCGGGTTGCGGCAAATCGTCCACTCTCAGGATGATTGCCGGCATAGAGGACATAACTAAAGGAGAAATTTATCTTGATGGGGAAATTATAAATTGGTTATCTGCAAAAGA
>JADBLP010000068.1:1394-2835 GCA_014894375.1 Actinomycetota bacterium
CAAAGAACGGAATTTAGAGTACAGATAAAAAGAATCCAAAAAACCCAGAACCTTACCATGCTTTTTGTTACTCATGATCAATTAGAAGCCTTGGCTTTGGCTGATAGAATAGCTGTTTTAAATTCAGGTGTTTTACAACAAATTGGAACACCAGAGGAAATATATGAGTATCCCGAGAACCTTTTTGTGGCAGATTTTGTGGGAGAACCGCCGATGAATTTTATAAAAGCTACTCTGATAAGAGAAAAAAATGAATATATGGCAAAATTATATAATCAAAAATTGAAGATTCCCGAAAACTATAAGGATTCTATAGAAAAGTTTTATAAGGGAGATGTTATTGAGATAATGCTGGGGATTAGACCAATTTATATCTATATTTCTGAGCCCGTTGAAGGTCAAACCGTTAGCGGAGAAGTATACGTCTTTGAAGATATCGGTGAATCCGGCATATTAACTGTGCAGATTGGAGATGCTTTAATTAGAGTCGAGCTCAGTCCGGGGTATTCTTTTAAATTAGGAGAAAGAGTTAATATTACCTTTGATTTAGAGAAAATTCTTATATTTAATCCCACTACCGGAGAAAGAATTAAACCAAATTACTCCAAATCCACAAAATAAAACTTAAGGGGGGTGATAGACTATTCAAAGTCTGCATGGATACGCATCATGTCCGTAAGGGCGTGAGAGTTCGATAAAAATCTAATTATTTTTTAGGAGGTTTTAGAATGAGAAAAGTATATTTGTTTATTTTAGTTGCTTCATTGTTGTTGGTTTTTTCTTGCCCCATGCTGGCTCAAGGTCAAGCAAAATTTAATAATGTTACCATTACTGCTTTCTGTGATGCAGGACAGAATGCTCTTCCTTTTGAATGGTATGCTGATGAATTTGCAAAGGCAGGAATCAAGGTAAATGTAGTTACTGCACCTTTTGCCAATGTATATGAAAAGCTAAAAAGTGAATTTATTGCCGGTACGGGTGCTTATGATCTAATCGTACTCTTCCCTATGTATTTGGGTGAGTTTGCAGGAATGGGATATCTTAAGCCTTTGGATGAATATGCGAAAAAATATGATCCTCGTTTAGATGATATTGCTACAGGTTTCTTAAAACTGTATGACTACTATGGAGGCAAGTTATATACTCTTCCTTATGATGGTGATGTTTTAAGTCTCTACTTCCGTAAAGATTTGTTTAATGATGAGACAGAAAAAAGTAATTTTAAAAAAATGTATAACAAAGAGCTTGCTTCTCCAGAGACCTGGGATGAAGTATTAGATGTGGCAAAATTTTTCACTAGAAAGAGTGGGGAAACATTAGCAGGGAAGGTATTAGATTCAGATTTCTATGGTTTCGCCTTCTTAGCTCAAAGAGGCGGTTTTGCCTATGCCTGGTGGTTAGCAGAATTTGCCAGCCGAGGTGGGAAATATTTTGATCAAGA
>JADBLP010000068.1:2935-5184 GCA_014894375.1 Actinomycetota bacterium
GTAGCAAAAGATAGCAAGAATCCGGAGGCAGCTTATTATGTGGCTAAACTTCTTTCTGATGATTTTTCCTTAGCCGATGTTTCTAATCCCCAGACTGGTCTTGATCCATTTAGAAAATCTCATTTCAATAATCCAGCAGCTTTTTCAGCGTTTGGACCAGAAAAAGAAGCCAAAGAGTATTTGGCTGCTATTGCTAACAATTTAACTTATGGTTTTCCTGATTTAAGTGTGCCTGGTGTTGCACAATATATTGATGTATTAGAAGTCAATCTGGGTAAAGCATATACCAAAGAATTATCACCAAAAGAGGCCCTTGATGCCACCGCAAAAGAATGGAATAGTATTACCGATAGTTTAGGAAAAGCAAATCAAATGAAAATTTACAATGAACTCTTGGTAGGCTGGAAAGAAGTAGGATTAATTGATTAAGGGTTAGAGCTTGAATGGTTGTATATTTTTTTAGGGGAACGGGAGGTTCTCGTTCCCCTAAAAAATTTCAAGCGAGAAAGAGGGATAAATATGAAAGAAATATCAACAAATGTTTTAATAGGAAGAAATAGTTTTGCAAAAAGGATAACTTTACCTTCAATTATTATCCTGGCGGTTACCGTGGTGGGACCTTTGGGATTTTTGCTCTACGCCAGTTTTTTTGATTGGAGTCTTACGGTTCCTGTTCCCCCAAGATTTGCCTGGTTTTACAATTTCGTATTGGTATTTAAAGACACAAGATTTTGGAATGCTTTTAAAAATACTTCGGTGTTGATGATAGCAGGAATAATTGCCCAATCTATCTTGGGTTTAATCATTGCTTTTCTTCTTAATAGGAAGTTTAGATTTAAAAAACTGGCTATTACCATTTTAGCTTTACCTATAATGGTAACCCCGGTAGTTTTAGGATTTAATTGGAGAATTATATTTCACGAACATTATGGTCCTCTAAATTACATCATTCGACTTTTAGGAGGAGCCGGTTCATCTTGGATTGCTGATCCGAAATTAGCTCTATTTTCAATTTTTTTAGTTGATACCTGGCAATGGACTCCCTTTGTAACTTTAATTCTACTTGCCGGACTGCAATCTATACCACATCAAGTGTATGAAGCTACAGATGTAGATGGCGCTACAGGGTGGCAGACCTTTTGGCGTATTACCCTTCCTCTTCTTCGTCCTATGTTTGTTCTGGTAATTCTTTTTAGAATCATTTGGATTTTTAAGATTTTTGACCCGGTTTATATTCTTACCGGAGGAGGTCCTGGTATTACCACAGAAACACTAAGTTTATACACTTATATCAGTTGGGTAAAATATTGGAAAGTTGGTTATACTTCAGCTTTAGCCTTGGTTCAATTAGTGATAATGAATATTATTGCCATGATCTTTGTTAGAAAAGTTATGCAAAGGAGGAGAGCGTAAATGGGCATGAATGATAAAAAATTAAAAGAATTTAGACAAAGAGAAAGAAGAAAAAAGTTAAACCATTGGTTTCAAAACTTATTACTTACTTTTTTTGTTCTACTTTTTGGTTTTCCTATCTATTGGATTTTTATAGGAGCTTTTAAGGAAAAAGGAGAATTTTTCAGTTATCCTCCTATTTTTTGGGTTAATCATTTTAAATTTGATAATTTTATCCGTGCACTTTCCTTGGGTGGTTCAAAAGGAACATTAGATAGTCTTATTGTAGCTTGTGTTGGTACTGTTTTAGTGGTAATTCTCGCCCTTTTTGCCGGTTATGGATTAGGAAGATTTAAATTTGGAGGGCCAAATTTATCTTTTTTTGTTCTTTCTCTGCTCTTTGCACCACCCATAATCGCTGTATTACCGCTGTTTTTTATTTTTAAGTATTTAAGAATAGTTGATACTTACCTTGCTTTAATATGGTCTTATTTATTAATTAACCTACCTTTTGCTATATGGCTTATTAAAGGATTTATTGAAGACCTACCCGAGGAGATTGAGTCAGCGGCTTTAGTGGATGGCCATTCTCGTTTCGGGGCTTTTCGGAAGGTTACCCTTCCCTTAATCATTCCCGGAGTGGTGGTATCAGCATTATTTGTATTTGTTTTTGCCTGGAATGAATTTCTTTTTGCCCTTATGTTTACCAGATCCAATGTAAGAACTCTACCGGTGGTTCTTTCAGAATTAATTGGGGGTCACGGAATTCAATGGGGAGAATTATCGGCTCTTTCTCTGATTGCCATTATTCCCGGAGTTATTTTGGTAGTATTTTTCCAGAAATATTTAGTAAGGGG
>JADBLP010000083.1:0-17524 GCA_014894375.1 Actinomycetota bacterium
TGCAGGAAAAGTGCATTCATCTGCTCCAGAATCAACCAATGCATCAAATGTTACTGCCTTCTTATCTAAAAATAATTTTACAGGAATAACGGGTCGATAGATATATTGGGGTGGCTTTTTGGTTGGTGGTGTTACAATATACTTCAGATATGGAAATTTTATCTGCTTCACAGTAGATAACTCCTGTTTTCATTAGGAATCTTTGTCAGTATTGGGTCTTTGTATCCCTTCTTATTTGCTTCTTTGAGTGCTTCTTCGGGAGTATGACCTTTACCTAATACCTTTTTTCTATCATAGCTCAATGCTACAAAGTAACCCTGATACTTTTTTATAATAGGTGTCATGTCTATTGCTTTCATTTATTTTTACATCCTCACCTGTCTATTTGATATTCTATCTTATTATACCACAAATTTCTTTAATAGAAGGTCTTACCAATCTAGTTATAAAAAGCTTATTTTTTTAAATGAAAATATATTTCTTCTAAGTTATTTTCTGAATGCCAAAGTTAAATTTAAATACATCAAGAATTTTTTTCTCTATATTATCAGTAATATAAATATATAATATTAACTCAGTGAAATTTCCCATGGATAGATAATCGTCATACATTATATTATATAATTCTTAAGTGGAATTATTTGAAATTAAGATTTATATTATTTTTTATAGCATAGGCTTTAGCAAGTGATATAAACATTGCACCCCTACTCTTTTTGATTTTCCCGGTAAGATGTGTATCTTTGATTATGCTTAAAAATATTCTTATCTGCTGCTCAGAAATCTTATCAACTATAGTGCGAAATGCTCCCAGGCTGTGGTTATCCCCTAGCTCTTCTGCTATTTCTTTTGCCAGTAGCTCCTTTTCTCTGGACCTATATCTATTTGGTCCATGATATTCCTCTACCACCCTGTTTTTGAAGTATTTACCTTTTGAATCAGTAGTTCATCCTCTCCTTAAGAAAATGAAGCCCTTATAATATACCTTGCAATATTTTCCATAGAGGGTGCCCTTCTGGGATAAATCCTTTCTCCAGCAATATAGCGCTCAACCAGTCTTCTTACTTCTCCATCTGTGAATTTCTTATGTAGTTTTGCCATAATCTAAAACCTTTCTTTTTGGTTCTAGATTATAGCTTTTTACGTGTGCACTTTTAAATCGTAGATGACAACTCTGAAATTTTAGTTGACTTTGATGGAAAAATTTATATAATATATGAATGTAAAGAACTCATATATGATATATATATGATATAATAGTCAAAGTTGAAATAAAAAAAGAAATCAAAGCAAAACCAATCATTAAGCTGAAAGCTGATTATCCTTGGAGAAGTAGAAGAAAGGATAGTGGCATAGTTGGTGTTAAGTTATAAAAGAGGACATTTCTAATTGGCTGTAACATTTTCATAATTTGTAGTTGACTTTTATTTAATAAAGTTAGTTTATTAATAAACTTAAATATTAAGACTGTTGTCAATTAAAATGAGAACAGTACCTAGTTGAACGGAAGGGGGGTGAAATAAGCAAATAGGTTCTTAATCAATTACTTTCAATAACAAATAACTAAAAAAGGAGAAATGAATGAAAAAATTATTATTGTGGTTATTAGTAATGATAGTAGCGGTTTCTATGATAGCAACTTTTTCACTTACAGGATGTAAGGAAAAAGTGGTTGCAGAAGAAGAAGTAGTAGCTGAAGAAGAAGTAGCCGAAGAAGAAGTAGCTGAAGAAGAAGTGGTTACTGGATCTGTTGGTATCGTTCTTCCAACAAAGGACGAGCCGAGATGGATACAGGACGAGACCCGCTTCAATGATGCGCTCGCTGCAGCAGGCTACGATGTTCAGATTCTTTTCAGCGAAGCCTCTTCCGCCAAAGAAAAAGAGAATGTTGAAGCTCTGATCACCAGTGGCATTCAAGTTCTCATCATTTGCCCACAGGATAGCACTGCTGCTGCTGCATCCGCAGAAGCAGCCAGAGATGCAGGCGTAAAGGTCATTTCCTATGACCGCTTGATCACTGACACCGATGCTGTTGATTACTATGTGACCTTTGACAGCATTTCTGTTGGCGAGGCTCAGGCCCAGTACCTGGTTGACAAGGCTACCGGCACCGGCAACCCGCTTTACCTGTATGCTGGCGCTGCCTCTGACAACAACGCCTTCATCTTCTTCGAGGGCGCCTGGAATATCCTGCAGCCCAAGATTGCTGACGGCACATTCGTAATCATAAACTCAAGTGAAGCTGTTGCTCTCCAGGACAAGGCAACTCTGACCCGTGACGAGATGGGCCAGATTATCGGCCAAATTACCACCAACTGGGACTTTGACGACGCCATGAGTCTGGCTGAAGCCAACCTGACTGTCGCTAGTGCTGCCGATAAGGGCGATGTATTCATCCTCGCGCCGAACGATGGCACCGGCCGTGCTATTGCCGACGCATTTGGAGCTGACACTGATGTTACTAGCTTCGTGGTTACCGGCCAAGACGCCGAGATAGCCTCCATACAGTACATCATTGATGGCAAACAGTCTATGACCGTTTTAAAGGACGTTCGTACACTCGTTAGTGATGCTATCGCCGCAGCTATCGCTTTTCTCGAAGGCGGTACACCTGAAGAAACCAACACCTACAACAACGGCGTTATCGATGTTCCTGCTAAGCCGTCCGTAGTTGTTACTGTCGACCAGAGCAATGTCCAGGAAGCTGTAATTGATTCTGGTTACTGGGAAGCCAGTGAATTTACAGGATTAGATTAAGAAATAACAGTTTTAGTTATAATACAGGAATAAACACAGGAATAGTGATGGAGTAATCCATTACTATTCCTGTATAACATCTGAGTCTACTGCAAAAAAGGAGTGTCCACCTGAGCGAAGCGAAGGGTCTCTTAATTATCGTGGGGATAATGCATTTTGGTTAGAATTACAAAATTTTTTTTAGTGCAGTCCTAACTGTAAATATTTTTCTAAAGAAAGGGAGGAAACCTATGGCAGAAGCCATACCTGTTGTGGAAATGAGAAACATCAAGAAGAACTTTGGTGCTGTCCAGGCGTTGTGTGGTGTAGACCTGGTATTACACCACAATGAAGTGTTGGGGTTGGTGGGCGACAACGCCGCAGGCAAATCTACCCTGGTCAAGATTCTCAGTGGGGCATACATCCCTGATGGAGGAGAGATCTTAATCGAAGGTAAGAAGGTACATATTACCAGTCCCTGGGATGCGCGCCGGATGGGCATCGAGATGGTATATCAGGACTTGGCCCTTGCCGACAACCTCGACGTGGCCGCCAATGTTTTTATGGGACGTGAAGCGGTGAGTACACGACTGGGACCGATCAGTATAATGGACAAGCATCATATGGATCAAGAGACGCAACGCCTGATAGATCGTCTCAAGATTGACATCTCCTCCGTGCATTTGAGAGTGGAACGTCTATCCGGTGGCCAGCGCCAGTCAGTGGCCATTGCTCGCGCGACAGCTTTCAACAGTAAGGTCACTATCATGGACGAGCCCACGGCGGCCCTGAGCGTGGCGGCAATTGACAAGGTACTCAATTTGGTGCGGGAGCTCAAGGCGCAGGGCAGTTCAATCATCATCATCAGTCACCGCTTGGAAGATATCTACCAGGTGAGCGACCGAATGATGGTGCTTCGCCACGGGCGCAAGGTCCTCGAATGTCCCGTAGTAGGTGACCTTGACGAATTCCGCGAGCGGGTGGTGGCTTACATAATTGGCGCCCGTAATGATTTTGCCGGGAAAGGAGTTAACTGATGCACGCAAGAAGAGCCAAGATGTCATTCATCAAGAATGCAAAGGAAATATTCCTACAGAATATCCGTGATTTCGGCATGTATATTATCTTGGTCGTTATTATGGTGTTATTTACCATCACGACAAAAGGCACTTTCATTTCGTCGAGAAACATAACCAACCTGATAAATCAGACGGGCTATATAGTGGTATTGGCGGTCGGTATGACACTGGTCATTATCATTCGGCATATAGATCTGTCGGTTGGTTATCTCTCTGGCTTCCTCGGCGCGGTAGCGGCAATCACTATGGTATCCTGGCACCTACCTGTATATGTGACCATACCGCTTGTATTGGGGTTCGGAGTTCTGGCAGGGCTTGTCAACGGTTTCCTGGTGGCGCAGATGAAAATCCCAGCCTTTGTAGCAACGCTTGCCGGATGGTTGCTCTACAGAGGAGCATTGCAACTTGCAACTATGAGTAAGGGCACGATAGTTATTTCAAATGCCGCTTTCATCGCTATATGCAACGGCTTTATTCCCGACATTCCCAACATTGGGATTTTACCCGGAGTACATAAATTAACTCTTATCCTCGGAGTCCTGGCCATTATACTTCTCATCATAAATGCAATCAGAGACCGTAGAAAGATGCAGGCCAATAAATTTAAAGTATTGCCAATAATTTTTTTCATCCTTAAATTGGTATTCGTTTCGGCTTTAGTGGGCAGTATCAGCTGGGTATTCGCAACATACAGAGGCCTCTCACTTACTGGGGTAGTCTTGTTGATTGTAATTTTATTCTATAATTTTATTATGTCACAGACGGTGCTCGGTAGACATATTTATGCTGTCGGCGGAAATCCAGAGGCGGCTGAGTTGAGTGGCATCAGTGTAAAGAAAATAACCTATGTGGTTTTTTGTTCGATGGGCATGCTTGCCGCTTTGTCGGGCATCATGTTTGCGTCTCGATTGCATTCTGCCACAACGACGGCGGGGACTCTGTTTGAATTGGATGCAATCGCTGCGGCTTTTGTCGGTGGCGTATCTATGTCCGGTGGCATCGGCAAGGTTACAGGATCGTTCATTGGTGCGTTTGTTATGATGTCACTGACAAGCGGTATGAACCTTATGGGCATCGATATATCCCTCCAGTACATCGTAAGAGCCAGTGTGCTTGCAGCTGCTGTTATATTTGATGTTGCAATTCGTAATAGAGGAAAATAATATTTCAATTTTATCTGCAGCTAATTCTTGCTGCATGGATTATTGGCAGGTTCACTCAAAGGCTAATCAAACGAGGCCTGGTTTCTTGAGAAACCAGGCCCTTTTCTACAGTACAATTCTCCGGTGAGTAATTCATCCAGAAATACTATTCTCCTGCTGGCAGTCGGAAGTCTATCTGCCTTTTTTATTTCTGGTTTTACAGATAATCTTAAAGGCAATTTTTAGCTGCATCTCCTCTTGCCTTAGAACTAAATATTACAATACTTACTATTTCTTAAGGAAACTTATTTTCTATTTTTTTTAAAAATTATTAATAATATTTTTTCCTTTAAAGACAGCTTCATTACTACTTTTTCTTTTCTGAAAGGAATTTCTACTCTCATAACCGGTTTTCCATAATTTTTTTTGCTTTTCTTTCAATAAATTCTAAATCTACCTCACCGCGCGTATTACCGGTCTCCATAGCAGCCCTGGCTACGCTTACAGCAACAGCTGGTAGAACCCTCCTGTCAAATGGCTTTGGAATAATGTAATCTTCCTTTAGATCATCACTCACAATTTCCGAAATGGCTTTTACAGCAGCCAGTTTCATTTCTGTGTTTATCTCTATTGCCATCGCGTCAAGAGATCCCCTGAATATTCCTGGAAATGCCAGCACATTATTAACCTGATTGGGATAATCGCTTCTTCCGGTAGCAATAATTTTAACCCCGCATTCCCTGGCAATTTCCGGTTTAATTTCAGGCTCTGGATTTGCCAGGGCAAATATAATTGGATTTTTCTTCATCTTTTTTATCATTTCAGCAGCCAGTACATTTGCTACTGATACCCCGATGAATACATCGGCATCTTCCAATGCACAGGATAGATCTCCTTTTATATTATTTAAATTTGTAAGTTCTGCCAGCCTTTGCTTTACGGTATTCAAGCCTTCCCTGCCCTTATATATTATTCCTTTCCTGTCGCACACAATAATATCCACTGCACCGATGCAATTTAATAAATTTATAATAGAAGTACCGGCTGCTCCTGCTCCATTTATAACTATTTTTACTCCGGTAATATCTTTTCTATAAATCTTGAGAGCGTTAAACAGTCCTGCCAGGGTTACAATGGCAGTCCCATGCTGGTCATCATGAAAGATAAGCATATTTGTCTCTTTCTTCAACCTGTCCTCAATCTCGAAACACCTGGGCGCTGCAATGTCCTCCAGGTTTATTCCCGCAAATGATGGTTCCAGCATTTTTATAGTGCTTATAACCACTTCATTATCCTGGCTGTCTATGCATAAAGGAAAGGCAGATACTCCTCCAAACTGCTTAAATAACACACATTTCCCTTCCATTACCGGAAGGGCTGCTCTGGCTCCGATATTTCCAAGACCCAAAACCGCGGAGCCATCGGATACCACCGCAATCATATTGCCCCTGGATGTATATGTGTTTAATTCCCCCGGGTTTTTAGCAATTATACGGCAGGGTTCTGCAACGCCTGGGGAATAAGCGAGGGACAAGTCGTGTTCGTTATTAATTTTTACTTTACTTATTATATCAATCTTACCAACATTATTTTTATGCATTTCCAATGCTTCTTCATAAATATCCAATTGATTTTCACCTATTCTTTTCTATCTTTAATAATTTAGTTTTAATATTTATTTATGATACTAGTTTTTATATTCTTTAGCACTAGTTGATAATTATTTTTTAAATTTTTTAGCATGTTTATTTAATGCTACCACTACTGGAAGCTCTTCACCAGATAAAAAATCGTAAACTAACGTGTAATTTAACAGGAATAATTTTATTAATGATAAATTATGACATATAATAATTTACATGGAATATTTCGCAGATACGGACATTGGAAAATATAGAGAAAAAAATGAAGATTATCTTTATGCTGAAAACAACCTGTTTATTGTAGCCGATGGTATGGGAGGACACATGGCCGGAGAGGTTGCAAGCAGAATCGCTGTTGAAGCTTTCATAGAAAATTTTAACAGCAGTCTGAAAGGTATAAGTAAAAAAATCTCAGCTAATAAAATAACAGATAATCCAGGCTCCAGCCAGGTAAAGGAACTATTGCTTAAAAGCATTAAAAGTGCCAACAGGCAAGTATACAGCAAAGCGATCTTACAACCTGAATATTACGGTATGGGAACCACATTTACCGGTTGCTATATCCAGCAAGACAAAGTATATACAATTCATGTAGGTGACAGCAGACTTTATATTAAAAGAGGCAGTGAGTTTAATCTGTTAACTTCCGATCATACCATCGTCGGTGAATTATTCAGAAGAGGAGAAATAAGCTATGAGCAAACTTTTAATCATCCTCAAAGAAACTATCTCACAAATGTCCTCGGGGTTGCAAAAGATATAGATCCGGACTTTAATTCGTTTAAAGTCTTACCCGAAGATATACTGCTCCTGTGTTCTGATGGACTTAATTCCATGTTGAAGGATGAAGATATCGCCAATATTATTGATAAATATAAAGATGCTAAAGATATTGCAAAGAATCTTATAAAAGGTGCAATAAAAAAAAGTGGTCTGGATAATATAACAGTCATAGTTGTAAAAATTTAAGATATGTCCGATAAAGATTTTAGAGAATATAAATTAATCTCACAAAGATACAGAATAATCAAAAAGATAGCTTCAGGTGGAATGGCTGATATCTTTCTGGGAGATGACTTAAAACTTAACAGAAAAGTCGCTATAAAAATATTATCTGCTAATTATGCAGGTGATAGAAATTTTGTGGCAAGATTCAAGAGTGAAGCACAAATCCTTGCCAGGCTTAATCATCCCAATATTGTACAGATATACGACTGGGGAGAATTTAACAGCTCCTATTTTATTTGCATGGAATATGTTGAGGGAGAAAGTTTAAAGGAAATAATAGAAAAAAAAGGTCCGCTGCCCCCTGAGACTGTTGCTGACTATGCTATACAAATCTCCGGCGCGCTGCTCATGGCTCATAAAAACAATCTTATACACCGTGATATTAAGCCCCAGAATATACTGGTAACCCCGGAAGGAAAAGTTAAAGTTGCTGATTTTGGCATTGCAAAATCCTTGACTGTTGATGTTACCAAAACATTAAATATAATAGGAACAGCTCATTACATCTCACCCGAACAGGCAAAGGGAGAAGTTTTAGACCACCGGACAGATATTTACTCATTAGGGATTGTATTGTATGAAATGTTAACTGCAGATGTTCCTTTTAGAGGAGGTAACTCCATAGACATTAGCCTCAAACATATATATGAAAAACCTTTAAAGCCATCAGAGTTGATGGAAAATATACCAGATAAATTAGAAAAAATAATAATGCATTGTCTGGGGAAAAACCCCCTGGCGCGCTATCCAACTGTAAAAGAACTGATAGGCGACCTTCAAAAATACGAGACCGATCAACCTTTAAGTTTTAGCGCCAAAGGACAAAATCTAAATAGGGCCGGCGTATTTATAAAAAAAATAAGGCCCCATCTGACTACTATTATTATGGCAGCTTTTATGGTTGTCTTTCTGGTCCTATTTATATTTTATAGTTATAAATACTATAATGATAAAACTGCCGGCTATGCTATGGTCTCGGTCCCACCGGTTGAGAATATTCCAGCTGAAAATGCAAAAGAAATACTATCATTATTTAATCTGAATTTGATTATAACAGACGAAATTTACAGTTCTGAAACTCCGGAAGGATTTATCACTGAACAGACTCCTGAGCCGGGAAAAAATATCCCGGCCGGCAGCGATATTGAAGTAACTATCAGCAGAGGCCCGGAAATAACCTATATCTTAACCCCTAATCTGGTCGGTCTCAGTCAGGAAGATGCCTCAGAAATATTAGAGAATTCCGGACTCATAAAAGGAAATATTTCTAAAGAATATTCCAGTACTTTTAAAGAAAATTTGATCATGGACCAAAAGCCGGAGTTTAACGAAAGAATTGAACCGGGAGGATCTGTAAAACTGACAGTAAGCAGAGGTGAAGAGACTATTCTTATTCCCAATATTATTGGCCAGGACTATATATCTGCATCAAATTACCTTAAGTCTCTTGGGCTCGTTGTGAAAAGCAGTAAAGCCACGATAACAGAGGCAGGTATTACAAGTGAGCCCGGAATAATTATAAATGTAATACCATCCCCGGGTTCTGAAGTAGGAGTAAACAGTATGGTGGAACTGGTAATATCGACAAATGAGCCGCTGGTTCCTGTTCCTGATCTCATGCAGCTTGTCCTGGAGCAGGCTATTAATGCGCTTGACTCCAGCGATATCAATTATGAAATAAGTTACATAAGTACAGATTACTCGGTACAGGAAGGTACAGTTTTAGGTCAATATCCTGAAGCCGGGGCCTACATTTCCCCGGGTTCCAGTGTCATTTTATTTATAGGCAGTTAAGACCTGTCATTCAGTACTGAAAAATCCCATGGATTCAAATTTCCGGGCTCTTCTGGACTTTAATTCATCTCCAGGAATGCTGGCAAACCTCTCCAACGCACCAATAATATATTTTTTTACAATCTTTACCATTCTTCCGGGCGCATTCTGAGCCCCGCCAATTGGTTCGGGGATAATCCTATCTATTACCTTGAGTCTAAGCATATCTCTTGAAGTCAGCCTTAGTTCCCTTGCTGCCAGTTTGGTACCGGAAGGATTTTTCCATAGAATAGCTGCACATCCTTCTGGTGAAATAACCGAGTAAGTGGAATTTTCCAGCATTGCCACTTCATTTCCAACAGCCAGTGCCAGTGCTCCCCCGCTTCCTCCTTCACCAATTAAAATAGCAATAATGGGAACCTTAACTTCAAACATAAGCAAGATACTTTTTGCAATAGCGCTTGCCTGTCCATCATCTTCAGCTTCAAGAGCAGGGTACGCTCCTGGCGTATCTATTAAAGTAACGATAGGAAAACCGAACCTATCGGCCAGCCGCATAATCCTCTGGGATTTTCTATATCCCTGAGGTATGCTCATACCAAAGTTATACTCCAATCTCTGCTTTATATCTTTGCCTTTATTATGCCCGATAACAGCAACAGTCTTTCCATTAATCTTACCCAGACCAGCAACAATCGATCTGTCCTCACCGGTCAGCCTGTCACCGGAAAGTTTTACAAAATCTTCAAAAATACCATTTATATAATCCAGGCATTGTGGTCGGTTTTCATTTCTCGAAAGCTCCACGATCTTCCAGACTCTTTTAGCGTCCCTTTCAACTTTTTTATAACTTTCAATTTTCTGGGCAAGATCTCTTTCTGCATCTTTAAAATGTATGCCAGTAAAGAAAGGGAATTTTTTTAATTTTTCAATCTTGGACAGTGCCCCTAAAATCTCTTTAAAATAACTTTTTGGAATTTCTTCCAGCTTTTTTAAATCCATATCATTCCTTAAATAACTTTAACAGATTAGTCAGGGTACTCCTGAGCTCATTTCTATTTACAATCATATCCACCTGACCATTTTTTAAATTCCTCTCTGAAGTTCCGAAATCCGGAGGAAGATTCTTTTTTATAGTCTGTTTTACAACTCTTGGACCTGCAAAACAGAAGAGCGCATCAGGTTCCGCTATTATGATATCCGCCACTGTGGCAAAGCTTGCGCTAACACCTCCAGAAGTGGGATTGGTAATTATGGTTATATAGGGGATTTTACTCTCCTTTACTCTGTTCACACTGGAGACTGTCTTTGCCATTTGCATCAGGGATATTACCCCCTCCTGCATCCTTGCTCCACCTGATGCGCAGAATATAACCAGGGGAATATTTTTTTCAATACAGTAGTTGGATAAAATCTTAATCTTCTCTCCTACCACACTTCCCATGCTTCCGCCAATAAAACCAAAATCCATAACACCGAGGGCAACATTATTTCCCTCTATCTTTGCCTCACCAATGATGACTGCTTCATCCAGGCTGGTTTTAAGCTTCGTCTCTTTCAGTCTTACACTATAAGATTTGACATCATAAAAGTTCAAAAAATCATCTGAATTAATATTCTTTCCCAGCTCGATAAAACTATTACTGTCTACAGTAATTTGCAATCTGTCCCTTGCATTAATGTAGTGGTGATAATTGCAGTACGGACATACCCACAGATTTAATATAAAAATTTCATTTTCAATATCCTTAGTGCAATTCTTGCATTTGATTTTTTCCATCTTATGCCCCATTTATGAATATTTTTTAAATCCTAGAGTGACATTATGACCGCCAAAGCCCATAGAATTTGAAAGTGCAATACGGACCTCTCTCTTCTGGCTTACCTTTGCTGTATAATTCAAGTCGCACTTCTCATCCGGATTATCAAGATTTATAGTTGGATGAATAATATTATTTTTTATAGCCAAAATTACAGCCACAGCTTCAATCGCTCCTGATGCCCCCAGGCAGTGGCCGGTCATTGATTTGGTTGAATTTATATTTATGTTATAAGCATATTCGCCAAAACATCTTTTAATTGCGGCACTTTCAACAATGTCATTTAAAGTAGTTGATGTCCCGTGAGCATTAATATGGTCCACTTCTTCCAGACCTATGCCGCCCTCATCCAAACAATTCCTGATGCATCTTGCCACATTTGCACCCGACTCTTCCAGTGCCGTTATATGATAGGCTTCCCCTGAAAGACCATATCCAAAAATCTCGCAGTATATCTTAGCATCTCTTCTTAAGGCAGACTTGAGTTCTTCCAATATTAATATACCGCAGCCTTCGCCCATCACAAATCCATCTCTGTCCCTGTCAAATGGCCTGGAGGCTTTCTCCGGTTCATCATTTCTTGTAGAAAGAGCCTGCATATTAGAAAAACCCGCCATTCCTAATGGGGTTATAGCTGCTTCGCTTCCACCAGCAATCATCACTTCAGCAACTCCCCTTTTAATTATTTCAAATGCATCACCTATGGCATTTGAACCTGCGGCACATGCTGTGGTTGTGGTACTTACCGGTCCTTTGGCCCCGCTGGCTATTGAAACCTGGGCAGCTGCCATATTGCATATCATCATAGGAATAATGAAAGGACTTACTTTATCGGCACCCCTGCTCAGCAGTCTTTCATGCTGCTGCTCCAGAGTTGCAAGTCCTCCAATTCCACTTCCTATATAAACTCCCACTTCATTTTCACTCGTTGAATCAATCTTAAGGCTGCTGTCCTTTATAGCATTTGATGCTGCAGCAACCGCAAATTGGGAAAATCTATCCATTCTTTTAGCCTGTTTGAAATCCATATAATTTTCAGGTTCGAAATCCCTGATCTGCGCAGCTATCTTGGAAGCAATCTTTTCTACATCAAACCGGTCAATCCTGCTGACTCCTGATTTTCCGGAAATTAGATTTTCCCAGAATCTGTCAACTTCCAGTCCTAACGGCGACATTATTCCCAGCCCGGTTACAACTACCCTTCTTCCTTTATTCATTTGTTCCATCAATAATTCCTTTTCTATAAGGTTATCACTCTGCCTGTTAAATACCCATTCCGCCATCCAGATTTATTACAGTACCGGTTATATAATTGGAGTCATCACTTGCCAGGAAAAGTGCTGTCTTTGCAACATCGTCTACACTTCCCAGCCTCCCAGTAGGAATTTGCTCCATCAATTTTTCCTTTATTTTATCACTCAACTTTTCTGTCATTTCAGTCTCAATATAGCCAGGAGCTATAGCATTAACCAGAATATTTCTGCCCGCAAGTTCTCTGGCAAGAGTCTTTGTAAGCCCTATTATTCCGGCTTTAGATGACGAGTAATTACTCTGTCCCGCATTCCCGTGAACCCCGACTATTGAAGATATATTTATTATTTTTCCACTTCTATTCTTTACCATATATTTAACTGTATGCTTGGAACAGATAAAAGCTCCGGTCAGGTTTATATCAATTACTTTCTTCCAATCTTCAAGACTCATCCTGAGTATTAGATTATCCCTGGTGATTCCGGCATTATTGACCAGAATATCAATCCTGCCTTCAGCCTCAATAATTTTTTCTATAGATTGCTCCACATTTTTTTCATCGGTTATATCCACTTTGAAAAAAATAACCTTACCATCATAAGCCGGCTGGAGTTCACATACGGTCCTGGCTCCTTCTTCCTGGTTGACATCAAAAATATATACAGATGCACCTTCCTTTAAAAAAGTCTGGCTAATCTTCTTCCCAATTCCCCTGGCACCGCCGGTTATTATGGCCACCCTATCTTTAAGCCTCATTTATGATTCCTTCCTTTTTTAATGCATTTTTTAAATTTTCAATATCTTCCATTTTGTTGGTGTCAAGTATGATAATATCCTTGCCACTCCTTTGTGCAATTCTACTAACCAATCCGGATAAAACTTCCCCGGGACCAACTTCTACAAATATCCCGACACCCTTACCAAGCAGGTACTCAATACTGTCGACCCACCTTATGGGACCGGTCAGCTGGCCGGTTAAAGTCTTTTTAATATCATTCTTATCTCTGTAAGCCACCTCGGTGGTGGAAAAGAAAGACAATTTCATGTCTGTAAGTTTAACATTCTCTTCAATAAATCTTCCAAGCTTATCTGAAACTTCCTTCATTAGTGGGGAGTGCGAAGCAATGCCGACTTTAAGCGGTATTATCTTTCTTACCCCTCTTGATTTTAATTCTTTTATCGCTTCCCCAACTGCGTCTTCATATCCGCTTATCACTATTTGCAAGTAGTCATTATAATTGGCAACAAATACCCTGTCCTTTAAACCACCAAGAACATCTTCAATTATACTTATCCCTGTCCCCAAAACAGCAGCCATCATTCCTTTTGCACTCTTGTCAGCTTCACTCATAATCTTTCCCCTGTATCCAACAAGCTTCACCCCCTGCTCAAAACTATAAGCGCCGCTGCTGTAAAGAGCGCTGTATTCTCCCAGGCTGTGTCCCAATACAGTATCGATGCACTCCCTGTTTATGAAAAGATCATTTACAATATAATCATTTAGAGCACAGCTTAAGGTGTAAATTGAAATCTGACTAAACCGGGTATTATCAAGTGAATTATCCTTATCGCTGCCGCTAATTATCTTTAATATATCTTTACCTACAATCTCACTTGAAATTTCAAAGTACCTTCTATATTTGCTATTGGCGCCTAAAAATTCTTCCCCCATATCCTGGTACTGTGAACCCTGACCCGGGAACATAAGGGCAATCCTTTTCAAGCCCCCAGTGTTTTTTTTGTTTTTACCATTCAACTGCAGAAATCCTTCCTAGCCCAGGGCAAACATTATATCCGCCGTGCAGGCAATATCATTTCCAACCATTGCCCTGCCTTTTGCCTTACCAATATTTCTCTTAAAGCTTTCCATCTCCACTTCTACCGTCAGTTCATCGCCAGGCTTTACTATTCTCCTGAACCTGGCTTTATCTATACCGGCAAATAATACAAGTTTTCCTTTATTTTCAGGCAGCATAAGAACTGAAACTGCTCCTGCCTGGGCAATAGTCTCAACTATGAGAACTCCGGGCATAATGGGGTTGGAGGGAAAATGTCCCTTAAAATAATATTCTTCCTGCCTGACATATTTTACTGCTTTAATTCTCTTGCCTGGCTCAACTTCAATAATTTTATCGATTAAAAGAAAAGGGTCTCTGTGGGGAATAATACTTTCAATATCTTTCCTGCTCATTTCTTTCATAACTTGTTTCCTTTATATAAAAAAATCCTTAATGATAAATATAAAATGGAACCCCTGCAGCTTTTTAGATAGACGCTGCAATATTTTTATAGTTTCATAGAAAAACCGCCACTCTGACTCAATAGCCGGCTGTAATATGGAATTCCATCTTTTTTTAGTTATTTATTGTTTCTTTTTTTATATAATATATAGTACTATACGTTATAAAAAATTATTAAAAAGGAGCAAACATTGAAAGAAGTAAACTGGGTTTTAGCGCTGGTAATGTCTATTATTTTTGGACAGCTTGGCGTAGACAGGTTCATAATGGGTCATGTAGGCCTGGGGATTTTAAAACTGATAACCCTTGGCGGTTTTGGAATCTGGTGGATTATTGATGTCATTTTAATTGCTACTAAATATAATTTTAGCAATGTAAAATGGGTTGACTGAATAAATCCTTAAATATTAAATGATAAATTTCAATTTAGATAAGTATAAAAAGTCCCTTGAGACTGATTATATCGGGAAAAATATCATTTATTTAAAAAAGGTAGACTCCACCAATAATTTTGCCTCAAAACTTATAAAGAAAAGATCTGATTTGAAGAATAGTCCTTTAGAAGGGACTGTGGTGCTGGCTGAAACCCAGGAAAAAGGCAAAGGCAGACTGGAAAGAGTGTGGATATCTCCTGAAGGGGGCCTATGGTTTACTATAATACTCAAAACCACACTTGAAGAAAAAAATCTTCCGGAAGTAACACTGATTGCCGCTTATTCCATCGCTGCTGTGCTGGATGCAGAATATAATATAAAAACAATCATAAAATGGCCTAACGATATTTATTATGAAAAATTAAAGTTAGGCGGCATTTTAACTGAAGTTGAAAAAATAGACAGTAGCATTTATTTAATTATTGGAATTGGTATAAATGCAAACCTGGATACAGAAGACCTTGCCCCTTTTGGTAAAAAATCAGTGTCTATCAAAACTATATTTGGTAAAGATATAGAAAGAGAATCTTTCCTATCAAAAATACTGCTTGATTTTGAGAGAGATTATAAATATTACTCACAGACAAGAGATTTTAAAACTTTATTTAAAAAAATAGAAAAAATTCTAAATTATGATTAAATCCTGGAATTTTTATTCTTAAATAATTTCGCCACCGAACAATTCTTTTATTCCTATTTCCGTAACACTACTACATCCCAGATATGAAGGCCGGGTATTGTAATCTCTATACTTTTCAGTCATATCCTCAATATATTTATGAGCTATAATTTCAGGTTTTTCATCTTTAAACTCCAAAAAATTTTCCATACAGGCATCATCTTTAATATCCCAACCATCAATCTTTACATTATACAACTCACTATAACCCTGCCCTAATCTTCTTCTTTTTAGTCCAATATATAAAATTCCAAATATATCTGGCATTTCTTTTATTTCTTTTTGTTTTTATTATTTTAAAAATCATAATTAAAACCACATAGTTCCATTAGCTTCAAGCACTAAATTATTTAAAGTTGCAGCACCAACTACCTTGGAACCATCCACAAAATCATCAGGCGTTAATTTTTCCCCGAATAATTGCGCGCTTTGTTGACATATAAGCAGTTTTATTCCCTGCCTTAAAGTTTCATCAATTACATCCTTTAAAGATGGAAAATTACCTATCTTTATTTTCTCAGCTTCTCCTTTTTTTACAACAGTTACTCCTTCTCCTAAGAAATAAATAGTTGGTTCTACATTCATTGCTAATGCTGTTTGCGCTAATATAAAAGGTGAATAAAGTCTTTGTGGTGTATTTACACCACTTGTTTGTACGTATAATAACTTCTTTTTAGCCATTTGCTCCTCCTAATTTACTTATACATCTTTTTAATGTAGAAAATAAAATTATCATTATTCTTAGTCATCTTTATAAGTTTGTTACCAGTAGTTTTTGTCCAACTCTTAATATCTTCTTCGGACGCAGGATCATCAGCTACTAGTTCCAGTATTTGTCCTTCTTTCATGCTATTGATCTTTTTCGCTGTTTCAAATATAGGTACCGGGCAATACAGGCCGGTACAGTCTAAATGTCCATCAGGCTTTAAAACATCTTGTTCTTCTTCCATAGTTACCCATCCTATCCCAATTTTTTTGCTATATCTTTATTAGTTATCCCCTAATGCTATTTAAATATAAAACCAGTCTGTTCGGACCAGAATAAAAGATCCAATTCCTGGAGGGGAATACCTATCTTTAAAGAAAATCCTCTCATTTTATTTTCTATATTTAAGTAAATCTTTCTGTTAATCAAGGATGGGATTTTCTTTATAATTCTGTACCTCTTTAAACTCCTTAAAATATGTACATCGAGTATTGCTATATCATTACCAAAACCAATATTCCTTAAAAAATGACTCGCTTCCTTATATCCTAAACCTTTTACGTTCTTTACGAACCATTCTCTCGTTTTGAATATATTACCTTCATCTATTTTGCTTTTTATATCAAATCTTCCACTTTTTTTAAAGGCTTCTCTTGCCGCTATTAAATAAGAGGCTTTATTGTTAGGAAATCTAACACGTCTCAAATTAGCTTTTATATCACTTTTTCCTCCTTTTAAAAGCAACCCTGATCTTACCAATTCTTTTACAGCTTCATCACAATAAATTGCCTTTGATTGAGGTGTTAATATACAGAAACATAACTCCTTGAATATGCACTCATCATTACTTTTATATAAATCCCCGAATTCTTTGAGCCTTTTTTTAATCTGATATATTTTTTTCCTGTAACTTGATAATAACTCATTTAATTCATCATCGTATTGCATTATCTTTAATCACTTATCAATAATTTTCGCAAAACAACTCATAAAAACTTTGAGGATGTGCACAA
>JADBLP010000083.1:17624-22390 GCA_014894375.1 Actinomycetota bacterium
GCACTTTCCTCCTTATTTATTTTTCCATAACCCGTGTATAGAGCAAAACTCCCGCACTTCTATTACATCTGATTTTGCGGCACAATATTTTACCTCAGGAGCCTGTCCAGGCTTCAACTCCTTGCGTATTATCCTATCCTTTAGCAATATCTCAATGAATTTTATATAATGTTTATCCTCCATTGGATGTTCGATACTTCCAACCTTCACTTTGATACCACTGTCAGTTTCCTCCACTACCGGAACATGTTTTTCCTGTCCCTGGTCTTCGGTCTTTGCCTTTAATTTTATCATGGGTTCGCCACAGCACACCAGGGCAGTTGCCCCTTCATTCACAACTTCAACTATATTACCGCATACTTCACAGCGATAAAGTTCTCTTAACTGAGTCATCTCGCACCTCCTTATTGCATATTAAATTGTTTTTAATTTGTTAATATTATATGGTTAGACTCTATCTGCACCAATGCGTTAAAGAAATCTTCGATACGTTCATATTTTCTTCTCCAGTTTATATTTGGTTTTATTCTTTTTGTATTTATTGTATTGCACAATTCCTACACATTCCTCAGCATACTTACACCAATCAAGGCAACTCTGTTTGTCGCTATTTCGCATAACTGTCTTTTTACACTTCGGGCACGTTGCCTTAATCTCATCTGACCATATCTCAATCTCATAAGAACAGAAAGGACATCCCATATATTCTGGCTTTGGCTGTCTGAAATTTTGAGCTCCAGGACATTTTAAAATCATTTATTCTACTTCCCTGTTTTTAATAGAGATGCTATTGATAAAGAATTTAACCTGGAAATAGTATACTTTTCCATCGCATCTATTTTTTTCTTTAAAACACAACTTTCTATCTCCGGGCATATTTCCTTCTTAAAGGTATGTTCCTGGAATTTTATTGGGCCTTGAAATATTTCTATCAATTTGCCTATATATATCTTCTCAGGTCTGGTTGCTAATACAAAACCACCGTTTTTACCTTTATATGATCTAAGGATTCCTTTTTTATTCAGCTCTTGAAGTACCTTTCTTAAAAAGGGTCTTGGCATTTTTAAACTTTCAACCAATTCTTTAACAGAAACTTTATCCTTATTACTCTTTACAATATAACAAAGTGCCCTTATGGCATAGTCGGTATTTTTTGTAATTAAGTTCACTTATTATTTCCTCTACTTTATATATTAGACTATTTGTAAAGATACCATAACAGTATCATTATGTCAATAGGAAATATAAATCCATAACTTAAAATTTCAAATTGGTTCATTTTATTTTCTCATAAATTATAAAGAATCGACTATAGCGGGATTTCATTCTTAAAATTAATAAGCTAAATTGTCATAGAAACTTCTAGAAGAATAATAATCCTTGGTGAATATAAAAAAGGCAATTTAAAATAGAAAAATTAAAATTCTCTTCTTTGAAACAGAAAAGCTTCAATTTGTAAATTCATTTGGCTCCCCTTATTGGACGCTTTCAGAACTTAAAAGATATGAAAAATATATTTTAATTACTCCCAAAAACAATTGGTACCTGGCTTATTCTATCATATCCCCACTCTAATGAAGGTTCAATGCCACTTCCCTCCTGATTTTCATTGAATGTAGCTATTGTTACCTGCATTAAATTTTCAGCACCATTTATACGATCTAGATAATTTGAAACAGTTCTTAGCATATAATTAAAATCTTCTTTTGTACCACTTAATGGAGGTACGCAATTTTTTTCATATGCCATACAGGTGTCGTTATAAGCAGGTAATGCTCCCGGGATAAAATCCTTGCCTTTGGACTGTATAACTTTATCCCATCTTGAATATAACAATTTTATTCTATTAGCAAAATCAGAAGTATTTTGCGGTCCACCCGCGTAAACATGATAGGTAGAAACAGCATCAAATAATTCAATACCACTATAATCGTAATCCCAGAAAACATGATCTCCTACTAAATAGACATTAAATCCCTTGCTATTCATATTCTGCCTTGCAGTATTAATGGCACTCTTCCAGTTCCCTCGCATCTCTCTTGTAATATAAATCCATAATACGGGCCTTCCATTTATATTAAAGTAATTCGGGTTAGAAAAATAAACATCGGCTATGTGATTCATATCATCTATAAATGTATTATAGATTTCGGGATCATTAAAATCATAAGGTGGGCGTCCCTTACCCAACCTTGAAAACCTTATTAGGGTATCATACATCAGGCAGACCCTTGTATTTCCCAGATCCGTTTTCAATATTCCATTTATTATACTTCCGTCCAGTGCTGGTACATATTCAACTTTAAAAACATCAATGCCGTATTCATTAGCTAATCTTGAATGTTCTTTTAAAACTTTCGGATCAAGACTGTTATAAAATCCCAGTAAAGGACAATTGGAATTCCCCTTATTCCATTTACTTTCGCTCCACCAGGTATAATAATCACAATATACTATTATATCTTCTGCAGAATTCCCTGATGTGATATTATTTTCTGCATTAATGTTTTCGTTTTCCCCTAAAATAAAGCGAAAAGGAAAAAATATAAGTATAATTGTAATAAATATAATGGGTATTGTTTTTTTATAACTTATATTCAATCTCATAATATAGATGTGCTGGGCTATTAGTTTTTTAAATTTTGATAATTATACAATAAATTATGCAATACTCATAAATTAATAAATACTTGAATTTAAGAATTGTCGATTTAATTTAAAAAAAAAGTAGCAGAAATTATTTTTGCAGTAAACCTAATAATAAGTGTAGCTATGAGGATTGGCTCCCCTGTCATTTGAAATTTCGAATCAAATTTTGAATGAAATAATTAAATTTAAAGAATTTAATAATTAAATTTATTGAATTATTTAATATGCTTTTTATCTTTTTTAATGAAGAAAAAACATATAGCGGAGGAAAGAGTTAATAAATCAATATCATTTCTTTAAGGGTGCACTATCAATAACATTTAGTTGCTTTGATTACAATAGAAGCTAAAAACTATCTAGTTTGAAAAATAATGGTCCCGGTTCTAATCCGATAACTTCCTTATTCGCATTACAACTGCTGATAAAAATAAACTGCTAACTCCAATTGCAAAATCGAGATAAACTGGTAACTCTGGAAGATTCGGCCCACTGGTAAAAGCCATTACCAGACCTATTATTAATCTTAATAAACCGAATAAAAATAGAACCCATATTATTATAGTTGATAACACTTTAGATGTTTTTAGCATTAAATCCTCCTTTAATAAAATATTTTATTTATTTCTATAATAAGCTTATAATTTTCAAATGCAATAATAAGAAATATGCTAAATAAAATTTATAAGATTTTTTTATTATAAAAATATTTTTTATAATAAGTTATAAATTGTTTTTTTATTTAAAAGAGGAGTTTTGTGAAATGAAAATAAAAAAATATCTCATATTTGTTTTCGTTCTGATGCTATGCGCTATTTTTTCTTTCAGTTTTATATTTGTTTCATGCAGTAAAAAAACAATACAAAGCAACCCTACGATGGATCAAATGATCGGAGAAATGATTATTCTAGGTTTTAGAGGAACCGAGATTGACGACTCTTCTAAAATAGTAAAGGATATTAATGAATATAATATAGGAGGAATAATACTGTTTGATTATGATGTTCCATCGAAAAGTTTTCCCAGAAATATTATAAACCCAAAACAAACAAAGAAATTAATTGAAGATTTAAAAAAGTTAACCCGTAATGACCTCTTCATAGCAGTTGATGTGGAGGGGGGATATGTAAATAGATTAAAGGCAAAATATGGTTTCATGCAAATTGAAAGTGCCCAAATAATGGGAGAAGATGATCCTCAAAATACTTTTATAAAAGCATTACCTATCGGAATAGAACTTGACTATCTGGGATTTAATTTAAATTTTGCACCTGTAGTTGACGTAAATATAAATAAAGATAATCCTGTAATAGGACATATAGAAAGATCTTTCTCGGATGACCCGGTAAAAGTTTATGAGCATGCAGGTTATTTCATTGACGCTATGCATGAATTCAACATCGTTACAGCAATTAAACATTTTCCCGGACATGGAAGCTCTACAGAAGATAGCCACCTTGGGTTAGTAGACATAACAGATACTTATAGCGAAGAAGTAGAGTTATTCCCTTACAAAAAATTAATTGAAGATAATAAAACCGACATTATTATGACAGCACATATTATGAATAGAAACATTGACCCTGCTAATCCTGCCACATTATCTTCTATATTTTTAAACGATATACTAAGAGGTATATTAAAATATGAAGGTGTAATTGTTTCAGATGATATGCAAATGGGAGCAATTGTTGATAATTTTGGATTTGAAGAAGCTATTATAAAAGCGATAAATGCAGGTTGTGATTTATTAATATTTTCAAATAATAGTCCGATATATGATGAGAACATTGCCCAAAAAGCAGTAGAGGTAATTAAAAAAGCAATTGACGAAGAGAAAATATCAGAAGAAGAAATAAGAAATTCCTACTATAGAATAAAAGAACTAAAAGAGAAATATAAAATATATTAGCTGTGAGTAGAACCCCGTCAAAATAATGCTCCGGCTCTTCAAAGTTCAAACCCTGGTAAAGCTGTTCTTTTTGGTCGGTATCGAAGAATTTGGCAACCACATGGCACGTTACTACAATTCATTGCAAGTTAATATGGCTCCCCAAGGTGTGACATTTCGAACCAGATATTAAAAGAAGTAATCAATTTTAAGGATTTGTTATACCTAT
>JADBLP010000085.1:0-22020 GCA_014894375.1 Actinomycetota bacterium
AATTAATAGTTTATTTGATAACTAAATAAATATTTATTTTAAATAATAGAGGCGAAGATTTACATTTCATTACTTGGGCATCTCGAAATGTAAGGAGCTAGTGATGCAACCGGCTATTATTTTGCTATTTAAAAAAACAATCAAAAAGCCATTTAGCCTCTATTAGAAAGGTTAAATGGCTTTTTTATTTACCAGGGAGGTAGGAGACCTGAAGAAAAATTTAAAACATTCAATAGTGTCTATCTTAATTGTAATAATGGTACTTTTAGTCGCCTTTATATTTTTGGCAGCTTCAAAACCAGTTAGTCAAATTGGATTAAAAAGAATATCAGGCTCAGCAGATAAAAATATAAATAAAGAAGAAGGTAACACTCCAAAGGAAAAGGGATTAGAATACAGTAAGTTGTCTGGGTTGGGGATGGGGCTTTTTTCCACAAGTACCCCTTCGATTTTTGATGGTTATGTAGATACACTATTGGCTAATGGATTTACTGAATTAAGAATTGATATTCCCAATTATCAAGATACAACTTGGTTAACCCAGTCAAAAACTGCAGTTATAAGAGCAATTGCTAAAGGTGCAAATGTAGTATGGGGGGTTTCATCTTATAATACATCTAATCCTGATTACACGATAACTGCTGAAAATTGGCCTGCTTTTAGACAAGCGATATTGGATAATGCAAAATGGGCACAGGAAAATGGAGTTTATGAATTTCAATTGGGTAATGAGGAAGATATGCATATATGGCGCCATCCAGTCTCCATAACCAGAACAAATAATGTTGCAACTGCTACATTTGAGGAAGACCATGGGTTTACTGCTGGTAATCCTGTAACTATCTGGGGTGGTAATCCTTCCGATTTTAATGCCTATAGTGCTAATCCAGTAATGATAACAGTAACAGGACCAAAAACATTTACCTACCCATCAGTGGGCGATGATGGTCAGGTTTCAAATCCCCGGGAAACGTTTGTAGGCAATATGCCAGAGGCTACAATCGAGGCAAATATAAGAGTACTAGCAACAGATGTTCAGGCTATATTTACCAGAGGAAATATATCTTACACTACATCAGATTCCTATTTTATGGACAAATGGCATGCTTTGGGACGTGGGGATATAGACATATTAGCATGGAATGTCTATTCGAATCAGGATAGCTGGCAGAATGACGTAACCAATATGATAAATTGGTGGGGAGCTGACCATTCTTACATAACTGAATTTAATCTAAATTATAAATCTTTGGATGATTACTCAACAGATGAGGCAGTACAGGCAGCAGCATTGGCCTCAATGATTGAATACATTAAGTCCTCAGGAGTAACCAGAGCAAATTATTTCTGTTACCCGGGGGATCAGTTTGGAGCGATAAAAGGCAATGGAACTTATAGAGAATTATGGAATAATGCGATTTTAAAATAATTACATTGCGGCATCAGAAATAATTGCACTTATAGCAAATATAACCAGGCATCTCAAAACTAGGTATCAGCCTCTAGACTGATTTTTCATTAAGTATTTTAAATCTGGCAAAATAGTTATAATCTAGCCGTTTTTATCTTATAAGAAAAAAAAATCGTTAAATTTTCCCATGGAAAATCTATGTCTTTTAAGTATTTTTAATTTATAACTCGGCAAATGGTATGGCAACCAAGCTGGTTGGTTGTTATAGACTGGAATATTTGCTAAAATCACTGAAAAATAGTTATTTGCTGAAAGATTTACGAACATGAAAAGAGTAAAATTATTGGGTATATTAATAGTTATATTATTTGTTTTAATTGGTTTATCAGGCATTAATATTGCCTGTGAGCTAATAGGCCAAACACCGGAAACGGGATCCTCCGACGTACAGGATAAGAATATAGATGATGCCAGCCTGGAAAAAAAGGATATGGAGTATCTGGAAAATATAACTGAATCTTTTCTTGATAATGATGTATCGTTTCATATAGATGAGCAAACATATTTAAGTTATTTCCCTGAAGATACAAAAAAACTAATATATTTACCGGAAGAACTCCAGAGTAGTACCAAAAGAGTTATTATAGAAGCCACAGAAGCATATCCTTTAGGATTTGTACCTCAACATTTAACGAAATTATATGTAATAGGTAATGAAATAAAAATTGAGAATGTAAATGATGCAATAGCTACTACCGTTGATGAAACAATTTTCTTAATAATCGGTGAAAAAAATAATGAAACATTGTATTTACCAGTATTTCATCATATATTTAATCATGTAATGCAAAATACATATAAAGAATTATTTGATTCTTATTATGAGGATTGGATATCTAATAATCCGGAAGGATTTGAATATTATGGTTACGAACCATATATTAATGATGAAGATAAGTCAGAAATGTATGAAGATGGTTTTATTTCCTCATACAGTATGGTTGATTATAGCGAGGACTTTGCTGAGATCGCTGGATATGCATTTAGTAAAGATCCAATATTTTTAAACTCTGTAATGAATTATCCAAGAATGAGACAGAAGTTTGAACTGATGGTAGATTTTTACAATAAAATAGATCCAAGTATTACATTAGAATGTTTCGAAAGAATATCTGGACAAAAATTAGGATATTCTAAATAAAGTCCTTTTTTCATCACAAGTTTAATAAATCTTTTAAGCATCTCTAGTACAGAACTCGGCTTATAGGCTAACTCCAACTATTTTTCAATTTATTTTTTCTATTTAGTACAGGAATTATTTGGAAAAAAATTCTATTTATTAGACCATCATTAAATAAGACCATTTGATTCTTCCTGTTATTTTGAATAATTCTAAGTTCACTAATTAATCTAATCCATTTATATTGTACAATTATATGTTCCTGATATATCTAGAAATGTGAAAAGCTGCAAGATGCATGTCACTTTCATCTATTCTTACTGGTTCATTTTTAATAAAAGATGGTAATGCTTTCGGGCTTAATATCCATACTCGTTTTTTTAAATTTTCAGGCATTGGTTGAACAAACCAGCCCGGAAATACAATAGCAGGCATTATATAATAATCTATTCCGGTACTTTCTTTTAATACTGATTTTAGCCATTTTGACTGGGATTCTGCCTGCACAATAATCTTATTACCGGTATTTATATTGCCGGCAATTATATTCTCATCTTTACAGATAATCTCACCTTTTGGAGGTTTACTGTATGTTTTTGTCTCAACAGTAAATATGCCATGGGGAGTAAGAATGACGTGATCTATATTAAAGTTTCCGGCTACTATATCATGAAATATAACAAAACCCTGTCCGCGTAGATTATCAAATATCTCTGCAACTATTCTTTCACCATCTCTTCCCAATTTCAGAGATTTTATTCTTTTCACGATAATAATTATTCTATATATGCAATAAATAATACCTATTAAAGATATTATTGAAATTATTATTGTTATTAGGGTGACGTGAGTTGGAAAAGTCTGGTTTAACCATTTAACAATTATTGATGGAAAAGCCAAATATAGTAATTCAAAAAATAAAAAAAAAGACAATATTACCAGTATAAGAAATATTGTTAAACCATCAAATGCGAGATTGTGAATTGATTCATCTGTTGATTGGCCTGCTACATGTAAGGGATGGTCTTTTAAGGGAGATTTTTTATTATTTTTCATTTTTTACCTCACTAACTATTGATATAGTATTTATTACTATTATACTGATAATAGCAAGTAATTCCTCGTGCGTGGGCTCCCGGATGGTTGCTCGAAAAGCGTACGGGGTTTTGCATTTTTAAGGAAACAGTGGATTTTTTCACTATTTTACTTCTGATTACACTATAGTACTGCCATTTTAAAATCATCTTTATTTACATGCAGATAAATGTCAGTGGTGTCAAGCCTTGAGGATTTCTAACTGAGTAACTAAAACATTAAAATATGAAATGCTAGAATACCTCTAGAAGCGACGAAAACGGGCGAGGTATAATTTAAATATGCTAGATTGTATTGATAAGCATTCTCATTATTTTTAATAAAATCATATTAGGAGAATGAACTTATTCTTTGGCCTGATTTCTTGTCAAAATATAGATATTTTTTAAATCTTAAATAGACAGGATTTTCTAAGGATAAATCTTTTTTAAAAGGAATCTGAGCATAAACTACATTTTTATTTATACCGATGGTTGCAATAATCTTCTTTTTTAAAATTATATTTCTTGAGTCTATAATATTTCCTTTAATATAATTTTTATTTTTTTCTCCCTTGATTTCAATATCTTCTGGACGAACACCAATTATTACATTTTTGGGATTATCGAAGATTTCTTCTCCATCGATCAGATTAATAGCTTGAGTATCCTGGTCAGGGTTTAGAAATTCTGCAACAAAAATATTGTTTGGTTTATTATAAATATCTTCAAAGGTACCAACCTGCTCTATTCTTCCTTTATTCATAATAGTTATAAGGTCTGCAAATATATATGCTTCTTGTTGATCATGAGTTACGTAAACTGTTGTAATATTAAAATGTCTTAGTAATATTTTTAAATTAAATCTATATTTTTCCTTTAATTTCTGGTCCAAATTTGAAAAAGGTTCATCTAACAAAAATAATACGGGCTCTCTGGTGATGCATCTTCCTATAGCCACTCTCTGCTTTTCACCTCCTGATAAATGATTTGGCAGTCTGTCCATTAAATAAGTTATATCTACTCCCAATAATTCACTTGTTTTTTTAAATTTTTCATTAGCAATTTCTTTTAATTCTGGAGTCTTTTTCTTAAAAAGAAAATATGACAGTACATTAGATTTAGAAGTAAAATGCGGATATAATGCATAATCTTGAAAAACCATTCCAATTTTGCGATCCCTGGGTAGACTATCCTCCATATTTATTCCATCGTATTTTACTTCTCCAGAATCTGGTTGAATTAACCCAGCAATTATTTTTAAAATAGTAGTTTTTCCACAACCGGTAGGTCCTAATATGACCATAATTTTAGCATCAGGAATAGTAAGGTTTAAATTTTCAATAAAAAATGCACTTTTTTTATAACCAATAGTGTTATTTGATTCTCTATTATTTTTTGTTTTTAAAAAAACACCAAAAGGATTTAAAAAAAAAGGTGAGCTTAATTCAAATTCTTTAGAAATGTTTATTAATTCAATTTTAGCCAAGATACTATCACAAAATAGTGTTTATATTATTAAAAATTATATTTCTTTCAATATAATACTCTAAGATTTATTCTAATGGTAGCCCCAGGCGTGAGATTTCGAACCAAATTTTAAAGGAATAAATTAATTTTAAAAATTTATTCAATAATTAATAAAATTAACAAAAGATGTTAAAATGCAGATAAAATGAGTGGACTTTTTGGTATCGTTTCATCTAAAGACTGCCGGCGATGCTTTTTACTATGTACAACTTTAAATATATCTTTTAAGTAATTTTAGCTTATAACTCGGCTTATAGGCTAACTCTGTAAAAATTAGCTTAATTTAACAAAGTCCTCAAAGATCTATCTTTAGAAATACCGCTATATTAATAACAATTTATACTGCAGTATTTATAAATTAATTTATAAAAATTCTATTAAATAAGTATACATAATATAATATAATAATTTAATTATATTATTACTTTTAGATTAACATAAACAGACTTCTCGGCTTTTAAGTTAAAAACTAAAATTTTTAAGAAGCTCTATATTCTCAAATTCTCTGCAGCTCTCATATAGCTTTTTATCAGCAGTAATAAATTTTAATTTAAAAAACCTTGCAACTGCCAGATAAGAAGAGTCATAAAATGTTATATCAAATTCATGCCTGATCTTATTAGCATCTAATATTAGACTCTTAAAAAGCTTTATAAACTCTATTCCCAGGTTGAGAAACTGTTCCAGAGCAATTTTAGTCTTTTCATAATCAAGATCAGGTTTGTAGTAAAGCACATTTGCAAGCTCATATATGGCAATTTCGGGACATACTATAATTATGTCACTACTGGTCAGTGATTTTAATATACTTATGGCATCTGACATATCATCTTCTTCATCTTTCGAAAACCATTTTATAAACACGGAAGAGTCCAATACAAGAGTTCTTGGCTGTTCTCTTATTCTATGAAAAATTTCTTCCTCTGCTGTCCCTAAACTTTCTAATCTCTTTAACTCCATCCCACACACCTGTACTTTCCCTGATTTCATTTATTTTACTTACAGCTTTGAGTACCTTTTCTTCTCTAATTCTCTCTTTTAATCTTTTATTAAATTCATTCTTATACAGGATAATGGCTCTCCTTATTAATTCACTTCTGTTTAACTTTTCTGATTCTTTCAGATATTCCAAATCTTTAAGTATCTCATCGCTTATAGTTATATTAAGCCTCTTCATATTAATCACCAGTTAGATAATCACATGTAACACTAATATGTATGTATAATTGAAATTATACATCTTTTTTTAAAAAATTTTGTGTATATCATAACACATTATTTCTTAATAATAAACCTGAAATAGCTGATAAAAAAATAAAGTGGAAAAAAAATATTTTTATATGAATTAAAGATTAAATGAACTAAAACAATTCTTCCTGCTGTTTTTCTTCCCTGTAAGTCTTCGTATCACCTCTATCCAGTTTACCATCCACCACTCTTTTAATATCCTCACTATCTTCATCGCCGGGCAGCTCAAGTTTTTTTAAAAAAACCGACCTTTCAAAGTTCTTAACGTAATCTGACCAGTTACTACCGCTTTTATTTTCTTCCAATATAATATTATATCCGCCTATATCAGCATCCATGTGATCTACATAATAGACTACGAAAGCTTCCAATATCTTCGGTCTTTTAGGAGAGCCAAATTCCTTTTGGCCATGATGGCTCAGTATTATATGAAGAAGTCTATCCCTTAAATCTTGCGGGAAACCATCTATCTGTTTTATTTTTTCCAAGACCCATCCATACCCGATGGTGATATGGCCAAGAAGTTTCCCTTCATCAGTTACTTCAGTAGTTGCCACTGTCTTGTATTCCCTGATTTTACCAATATCATGAAGGATTGCTCCACTAATCAGCAGGTCATAATTTAAATTATGATAGACCCTGGAGATAGCATCACAGATTTCAGTTACTGCCAGTGTATGCTCTAGCAGTCCACCCTTAAAGGCGTGGTGATAACGGAGTGCTGCAGTAGCATTTTTAAAATCCTTAACAAACTCTTTATCCTCAAAATACGAATCAATCAGTTTCTTTAAATGGGGATTTTTAACTCTGGCAGCGTATTCTTTAATCCCAGCAAACATTTCATCAATATCTCTTCTGGAAGTCTTTATGTAATCTGAATATTCTATATCTTCTTTATTTTCAATCTTTTTTATAGAGTTAATAACAAGTTGCTTGATTCCCTTATATTCTTTTACATCTCCTTCTACTGAAACTAAATCTCCCTCAGTAAAATTTCCAGCACTACGATAAATTTCCGTCCACAATACTCCCTCCATACTTCCTTCTTTATCCTGAAAAGTAACTGCACAATAATCATCACCGTTTTTCTTTTTTCTAACCTGTTTCTTTGCTACCATAAATATAGAGTCTGCTCTTGCGCCAGCCTCCAAATCTGATATAAATTGTTTCTTACCAGTTTCCATTTCTATTATATCTTTAAACTTACAATAAGCTCGTCATAATGTCTTCGTTATTATTTTTTAATGTTCCATTTTTTAAAATAATCCAGTGCTTTATAATCGGTCATATCATAATGAATGGGGGTAATGGACACATAATTACTCTTTACCACATTATAATCAAAATTCTTACCTTTTGTCTTCCCTGTAAATTCTCCATCCATCCAGTAGTAATCTCTTCCTCTGGGGTCAACTCTCTTTATGAAGTTATCTTTAAACTTAGCATCACTTTGGGTGGTTATTTTCACACCCTTTATCTCTTTTTCACAAACATCAGGAATATTAATATTCAGAAGCGTCCCTTTAGGAAGTCCTTCATTCTCTATTATTTGTCTGGCAATTCTTTTTGTAAAATTGACTGCATAACTATAATCAGGATCGACCAGATTGTCTATTGAAACAGCTATAGAAGCCACACCATAAGCCGTTCCCTCAGTCGCAGCTGAAACTGTGCCCGAGTAGATAATATTTTCTCCTAAATTTGCCCCTCTGTTGATACCGGATATAAGCAAATCAGGAGCCCTTTCTAAAATTGCCCTGATGGCTATTTTTACACAGTCAGCAGGAGTTCCGTCTACCGCATATCCAAAGAAATTTCCTTCCCTGTATTCTTTTCTTACCGAAATTGGATGGAACACAGTAATAGCGTGACCCACAGCACTCCTCTCCTTATCCGGGGCTACAATCCTTATGTCAAACCTTTCATCTTCCTTCAAGGTTTTATAAAGAGTATAAAATCCTTCCGAATCTATTCCATCATCATTGGTAAGCAGAATAATTTTTCTGTCCATTGCCCTACAATCCGTCTATGTTTTCGAATGATTTATATAATGTAAATACCGAACCTTACATTATTTTATAATTAAATAATCCATAATTCCAGAACAATAAAACAGTAAAATATAAAAATAGCATCCGCTTATAATCTATTGTGTTCACTAAATCAAATAGCAATCTATTATAATCCGTTTTTACTCGGGCTTTTATATTCTCTTAAAATACTTCTTTATTAATTTTTTAGGTAAAATTTAATCTGCTTATTTGAAACAAATGATGTTTAGCAGTATGCTTAAGATCATTAAGAGATCTTATATTTATTTTGATATTATAAAAACAAAATTACCAAAGGAATAAAAATGGATGAAGAAATAACTTCTGATGAAAAATTTATGTCCCTTCTCTCCCACCTATCGATCCTGATTCCAAATATCGGGGTAATTGCTCCTATAGTAATATGGATTACTCAGAAGGATAAATCAAAATTTGTAAGATTTAATGCAATTCAGGCAATTTTTTACCAGCTGGCATTTTTTATACTTATGATGTTATTTATTTTTACCGGTGTAGTCCTTATGCTAATTTCGCTGCCTATATTTACTGCAAATCCTAATGCCGAACCGGGAACTTTATTCTTTGTTTCCATGATTTTTATGTTCCTTTACTTCCCCATATGGTTTTTCTTTGCTGTATACGCCATAGTAGCTGCAGTTAATAGTTATAAAGGAAGGATATTCAGATACCTTATAGTCGGTAAAATAATAGAAAAAAAGGTCTATAAATAATTATTGAATCAAATTTTACTTTTAAGCAACTCTTGTATAGCAATAAAATAAGTTGTTTTAAGTTTCTGTTTTCATAAAATTTTTTATGGTATAACTTGGATTTTCGGTCTTATGCGAATATGGCAATGCATGTTTCCTAATTGATGTTGACATTTTGTAGGATAATTTGTATATTTAATGTAGACAAATAATCAGGAGGTTATATAGATGAAATTTATCAGTGTTAGAGATTTTAGAATTAGGCCAGGTGATATCTGGAAACAGTTAAAAGTTGATAAAGATATAATAATTACTTCAAATGGGAAGCCCATTGCTATTCTAAATCCTATAGAACAAAACAATTTGGATAGTTCTCTTACTGCATTAAGAAGAGCAAGGGCACTGCTGGCTATGGAAGATATACAAAAAGAGGCTGTAAATAAAGGATTTGATAAAATAACTGAAGAAGAAATTGAAAAAGAAATTAAAGCAATGAGGCTGGAGCGCAATAGTTGATAACTGTTGTTGATACAAATATTATTGTATCAGGATTGATTAAACCTTATAGCGATGCGGCAACAATTCTGCACCTTATTCTTACTGGCAGGATAAAAATAGCTTACGATTTTAGGGTATTGAATGAATATGAAGCTATATTAAAGAGAAAAAAATTCAATTTTCCTCCTCAAAAAATAGAGTCGATTATTACACAGATAAAAGAAGAAGGAATCTACATTGACGCAATGCCTTTAAAGATATCACTGCCAGATTCGGATGATGACCCATTTTTAGAAATAGCAATATCGGGAAAAATTAATTTTCTTTTAACGGGAAATAAAAAACACTTCCCTAAGAAGTTATGTAAAGATATTAAAATATTATCACCTTCAGAGTTTTTAAGAGAGTTGGCAGTTAGCATTTAAAGGGAATCTCCCTTTCCATTTTAGATACATTAAAATAAGGATACCATAGTCAAATTGTTTTTTACAACAGTTCTTTTACAGCTTTTATAATATCAGCCTTTTGGGGAATAGAAGCCTGTTCCAGTGTGGAATTGTATGGGATTGGAGTGTCTAGTCCTGCAACTATCTTTACCGGAGCATTCAGGTAGTCAAATGCTCTTTCAGTTATTCTAGCACTGATATCAGAAGCAACTGAACCTCTCCTGCATGCTTCACTTACTATTATCAGTCTGCCTGTCTTTTTAACTGAATTTACTACTTCACCAATATCCAGAGGTACAAGTGTCCTTGGATCAACAACTTCACAGCTTATGCCTTCCCCCTCCAGCTCTTCTGCCGCTTCTAGTGACTTAATTACCATATTTGAATACGCAAAGATAGTAATATCTTCACCTTTTCTCTTGATATCAGCTTTTCCGAATGGTATGGTATACTCTTCATCCGGTACAGGACTCTTAACTGGATAGATCATTTTATGCTCTATAAACATTACCGGGCTGTTATCCCTTACAGCAGTTTTTAAAAGTCCTTTTACATCATAGGAGGTAGAGGGCATAACCACTTTAAGTCCCGGAATATGATAGAACCACGCCTCCAAACTCTGGGAATGTTGTGTCGCCAGTCCCTTTCCAACACCTCCCTGAGTCCTTATAACCAGGGGAACATTCAGGCTGCCGCCACTCATAAAATGAATTTTTGCAGCCTGGTTTGCAATCTGATCCATTGCCAGTGTGGCAAAATCTATAAACATAATCTCTACAATTGGCCGGTATCCGGTAAGGGCTGCCCCAATTCCTGCACCAATTATAGCAGCTTCCGAAATTGGGGTATTAATTACCCTATCCGTACCATATTTATCTAAAAGTCCCTTATATGCTTTAAAGGCTCCTCCATAAATACCAATATCCTCACCAATTAAGAATACCTTCCTGTCTCTATCCATCTCTTCTATTATTGCTTCTCTTATAGCTTCCCTGTATTCAATTTCTCTCATTAATTTTCCTTTCTATAAAAACGTGACATCCTCACGGCAATAAATTACCGTGCATCCCAATATTAGGAAGCGGTTCCCGCTTTTGTTACTAAAATACTATCCGGGGATTAAATTTGCTCAACCTCTTCCAGGAATTTTTCAAGTTCGGGCTCCGGGCTTTTTTCAGCAAAAGCAACCGCATCCTTTATTTTTTTATCTACTTCACTCTCAATTCTTTCTATTTCCTCTTCAGTGATTATTTTTCCCCCAAGCAGCCTGCCCTTAAAATTGGCTATCGGATCTTTTTCACTGGTGTAATATTCAACTTCTTCTTTTCCCCTGTATTCTGCCGGGTCGTTGGGATGATGACCATAAAACCGGTAGGTCTTTGCTTCAATAAGTGAGGGGCCTTCACCATCTCTTGCATGTCCTGCCGCCTTTTTAACTGTCTTATAAACCTCAACAGGATCACTGCCATCTATAATATGCCCTGGAATACCATAAGCGCAGCTCCTCTTCCCCACATCTTTGCAGGCTACGGAATCTACCGAACGCATAGAAATAGCATACATATTGTTTTCACAGATATAAATTACCGGTAATTTAAATATAGCTGACATATTCAAGGATTCATGAAATACTCCATTATTTGCAGCTCCGTCACCAAAAAAACATACTACAACATTTCCTTTTCCATCCATTTTGCAGCTTAATCCAGCTCCAACCGATATTGGTATACCACCGCCTACGATTCCATTTTCTCCCAGTATTCCAAGCTCCATGTCAGCAATATGCATTGAGCCACCCCTGCCCTTACAGTAACCAGTAGATTTTCCAAAAAGCTCCGCCATCATTTTTCCCATATCTGCCCCCCTGGCTATGCAATGACCATGACCTCTGTGATTGGAAATAATATAATCTTTTCTTCCAATTGCATGGCAGGCTCCTACTGGAATAGCTTCCTGGCCAATACACGGATGGAGATACCCCCAGATTTTTCCAGTCTTGTAAAGCTGTGTAGCCTTTTCCTCAAACCTTCTGATCTCTATTAATTTTTTAAGCATTTCAATCATGACTTCATTAGATAATCTAGCCATATAACTCCTCTCAGCTAAAAAAATTCTCTATAGTAACTTAATGTAATTATCCTATTAAAAAACTAAATGAAGGAAATACCTCTGGATAATGATAATATAAATATGGAAAAAATTAAATTTAAGGTATTTCCTTTTTATAGTATCGTCCCTGTATTATACTTTATTTGCGCTGGCTACATGTGACGCTAAGCTATATTTACCAAAAAAGGCGCCGTAAAGCCCCTACGTTTATATATGGGGGTATAAGGTGCAGGATACTATCGCCAATATTTAAGTCAATAGCATAATTTAGTTTATGTATATATGCAAATGTGCTATAATATACCAAATAATAATTAAATTATGGCATAAATTTATCAGGGAAGTATTTCTTTATGAGGGGATATAAGATGACAAAATATTTTGATACTCTCTGGACAAATTCATATTTTGTTTCAACGGTTGGAGGAGCCCCACTTTCAGTAATTAAACAGTACATAGAAAGCCAGAGGACATCTCAAAGACAATGATAATCTCAAAGGGCTTCAAATATAAACTCAGATTAACCAAAGAACAGGAATCTTTCTGCGGCCAGACAGCAGGTTCCTGCCGTTATGTATGGAATAAAGGATTGGCACTGAAGAAGGAGCTTTGGGAAAAGAAGAAACAAAAACTGTCCCGCTTTGATTTAGGTAAACTCCTGACACAGTGGAAGAAGGGACTTGACTGGTTATCCCTTCCCCCTTCTCAATCCCTTCAGCAGACTAACAAAGACCTGGACCAGGCATTTTCCAACTTCTTTCATGGCAGAGGCTACCCTAAGTTCAAAAAGAAAGGAATTCATGACAGTTTCAGGCTCCCCCAGGGAATAACCCTGATGGAACAACTATCAAAAAAAGTTGGACAGGCAAAGCTTCCCAAGCTGGGTATAGTGCGTTTCACCAAATCAAAAGAGCTTGAAGGCAGAATCAAACATGTAACCATATCTAAAACATGCGGGAAATGGTATATAGCCTTTAATTGTGAAGTAAATAGACACGTACCCAAAGAAATAGCACAATCAAAAGTAGGGATAGACAGAGGAATAAAGACATTTGCCCAATGCTCAGATGGAATAACTATACAAGGGGTATCTCCCTTAAAGAAGAATCTCAAAAAGTTAGCTAAACTTCAAAGAAAATTATCTAAGAAAAAGAAATTTTCCTCAAATTGGAGAAAGACCAAACAAAAGATAGAAAAGCTCCACTACCATATATCAAATGTTCGTAAAGACTTTCTGCACAAGACTTCTACACAATTAGCCAAAAGCCACGGTCTAATTGTCATGGAAGACTTAAAAGTCGGTAACATGAGCAAATCTTCCAAGGGAACAAAGGAAAACCCAGGGGAAAACGTAAAAGCCAAGTCCGGCTTAAATCGCTCCATCCTTGATCAGGGCTGGTATACATTTCAAAACCTGCTCTCCTATAAACTAGATTGGAGAGGTGGAAGACTAATACTAATATCCCCAAAGAATACCAGCCTAAAATGCAGAATCTGCGGCCATATTGCAAAGGAGAACAGGGTAAAACTGGAAGAGTTTCAGTGTGTAAATTGCGGGCATACAGAAAATGCCGATTTAAACGCAAGCATAAACATCCTAGCCGAAGGACATTCGGTAATAGCCTGTGGAGTGGAAGCGTTTGCTTCCACAGTGAAGCAGGAACTCCTAATACGAAAGCCGATGGCGGTATAAGTTGGAGAATCCTCTTGCTTTAGTAATGGGGAGTTGTCAAATGCTTAAAATCCTGTTAAAGCCGCTAGCTGTCCCTGTATAATATAAAAGAAATATGATAATATCTTTTACTTGCAATATTTATTAATATTATGCTTTTATTAAATAATAAAAATTTCAAATAACATATTATTTTAGTCCCAAATAAGACTATTATTAAAAATATCAACGTAAAAAATAATTATAAACCGTGTCCATATTAAGAAAAAAACATAAAACAAGGAAACCTTTCAGGGTAGTAATAACCATAGTAGCCATCTTTTTGGCTATACAGGTACTGATCACATTTGTATTTTCAGGTATTCTTATATTTGCCTTCCAGGCTGTTGCCTCCCTTTTCGAAGATCTGCCAAAACTGGAAAATTTTTCAACAACAGAAAGTGCCCTTACATCAAAAATATACGCCGCCGACGGTACTCTTATAGCAACTTTCCACGGTGAAGAAAACAGGGAACTGGTATTTTATGAACAAATACCCAGAAACCTTATAGATGCTGTTATCGCAATTGAAGATGAAAGGTTCTATCAGCATAAAGGATTTGATATTGAAGGTATAATCCGTTCATTTATTATAAACCTTATGTCCGGAGAAATAGAACAGGGTGCAACTACCATTACCCAGGGATATATAAAAAATGTATATATGCCTGAAGAAAAATACGATATATCCTATGAGAGAAAGATAAAAGAAGCTGCCCTTGCCTATCAGCTTGAGCAAATTTATTCCAAAAAAGAAATACTGGAGATGTATTTGAATACAGTTTACTTTGGAGAAGGTTCATATGGGGTTCAGGCTGCAGCAAAAATATACTTCAACAAAGATGTAGAATATCTTAACCTGTCCGAGTGCGCCGTGATTGCAGGGCTTCTTAAATCCTATTTATACTCACCCTATATCGACAAAAAAGCAGCCCTTGAAAGAAGAAATTTGGTACTGTACAAAATGCTCGAGCTGGGCTATATAAGCGAGGAAGAATATAATGAAACCATAAAGATGACCATAATAACCCAGAGAACAAGAGAAGAAACCGAAAAAATTTTTGCCCCTTATTTCGTAGAATATGTTAAGCAGATATTAATAGGAGAATATGGAGTGGAAAGAGTATTTAAAGGTGGATTTGAAATATACACTACTCTGGATCCAAAAATGCAGATTGCTGCTGAAAATGCAATTAATGAGATCCTTCCTGACCCTGAAGACCCTGCAGCCGCTCTGGTAGCCATGGACCCCGCAAACGGCTATATAAAGGCTATGGTAGGGGGAAAAGACTTTGGGGAAATGAAATTTAACCTGGCCACCCAGGCTAAAAGACAGACCGGTTCCACTTTTAAGGTCTTTACACTGCTTTCTGCCCTGGAACAGGGAGTTAGCCCGTATATGACTTTTAATCCTAATGGACCTGTTATATTTGATATTGAAGGCAGTGAGCCGTGGGAAGTTGGCAACTATAATGATAAAAGTTACCCCGATATAAGTGATATGTCAGTCCTGGAAGCCACCGTAAATTCTGTAAATGTTGTATATTCCCAGCTTATAATGAGAATAGGGGCTTACGGCATTGCCAGGATTGCTATGGACATGGGAATTGAAACCCCCTTGGACCCATACCCATCAATAGGACTTGGCGGGCTTAAAATAGGAGTATCTCCTCTTGAAGTCTGTACTGCATTTTCAACCATTGCAAATTATGGAGTAAAACATTACTCTGTAGCAATATTAAAAGTTATAGATAAAGATGGCAATATCCTTGAAGAATACGAGGAAAAAAGCAACCAGGTACTTACTTCTATCAATGCATACCGGGCTATAGAAATTATGCAGCAGGTCATGTTAAGAGGGACAGGCACCAGAGCCAGACTGGATGACAGACCCTGTGCCGGAAAAACCGGTACCACAGATGAAACTGCAGATGCATGGTTCACCGGGTTTACCACAAATCTTGCAGCCTGTGTATGGATGGGGTATCCAGAGATTAACAAAAAAATGGGACCCATTGATGATATGGGAGTTCAGGGAGGTGCACAACCGGCAATGATCTGGAAATTGTTTATGACCGAGGCTACCAAAGATCTCCCCATAGAAAATTTCGTAAGACCCCAGGATGACATGATTAATGTCCAGGTAGTAATCAATCCCGAAACTGGAGAGATGATGATTCCCAATAGATACACGCCGCTTGACCAGATTATTGTAAAAGAATTCCGCTATGGCCAGGAACCAACAGTACAGATGCCCATTCCTCCTGATGCCATTCCTATTATGCCTATGGTATCACTGATGCCCATAAATGAAGCAAATCACATATTGATTGAAGCCGGCTACACCCATATAGAATATAAAAATGAAACGTATTCCGAAGTTCCCTCAGGATACACACATCGCCAGGATCCATTGTGGGATCAGCCTGTTGAGACTAATAAAAAAATTACAGTATGGGTAAACCCTTAATTGACTTGTTATGAATGAAAAAAATAAAGATGTAAGAGTTAGATTTGCTCCCAGCCCAACCGGATATTTACACATAGGAAGCGCCAGAACCGCTTTTTTTAACTGGCTCTATGCCGCTAAAACCGGCGGCAAGTTCATTTTAAGAATAGAAGATACCGACATAGCCAGGCATCAGGAAGAAACAATAAATCTGATATCGGAATCACTGAAATGGCTGGGACTCAACTGGGATGAAGGGCCGGAAGTTGAAGGCGAATACGGTCCATACAGACAATCCCTGAGAACCGGCATTTATAGAGAATATGCCCTAAGACTTATTCAGGAGAAAAAAGCTTATTATTGTTTTTGCAGCCCTGAAGAGTTAAAAGAAAAAAGGGAAAATAAAATAAAAGAAGGTAAAATCTACAAATATAATAGAAAATGCCTGGAACTCACTCCTAAGAACATTCAAGATAATATAGAAAGCGGTAAACCTTACGCAATAAGATTTCTGGTGCCCGAAAACAAGACTATTAATTTTAAAGACACTGTATATGGAGACATAACAGTTAATACCGCCAGTATTGAAGACTTTATAATAATAAGGTCTAATGGCCTTCCAACCTATAATTACTCTGTCGCAATAGATGACGCTTTAATGAAAATAACTCATGTTATAAGAGGTGAAGATCACCTGTCAAATACGCCAAAGCAAATTCTTATCTATAATGCCTTTAATTTTAATGTTCCTGATTTCACCCATCTACCAATGATATTGGGTCAGGATGGTCAGAAACTAAGCAAAAGGCATGGTTCTATTTCCATTGAAAAATATATAGAAGAAGGATTCCTAAGAGAAGCAATACTAAACTATCTTGCACTCCTTGGCTGGTCATATGATGAAAAAACTACAATTTTTTCAACCAGTGAATTGATTAAAAAATTTGAACTTAGTTCTATAAATAAAAAGCCGGCCAAATTTGATTTCAACAAGCTTTTATGGATAAATGGATATTATATAAGAAATATGGATAATTCCCGTTTAAAACAGCTCCTTGGGAAACAAATAAGAAATTATCTGGCATCCAAAAACATCATTGATTTTGAAAACGGAGTAAAACAATTAGAACAGAAAATTGAAAAAATAATTCCGCTCATAAAAGAGCGTATAAAGACATTAAAAGAGAGTATAGATTTAATAAGCCCATTTTTTATAAAAATCAGCTACAGTGATGAATCAAAAACTTACTTTAAAAATAAGAAGGTTGATGCACCCGATATATTAAATAGAGTTTATAAAGCACTTAACGAAGTAAGTGGTAAATTTCATGCAAAAGACATTGAAAATAACTTGAGGTTAATTTCAGAAAGATTAAACTTAAGTTTTAGAAAAATTGCAGAAGTGATAAGAATAGCTATATGGAACAGCGCTATCAGTCCTCCTCTGTTTGAAACTATTGAAATACTGGGAAAAGAATTAACTTTAAAGAGGATAAATGAATATATCGGTATTATATCATAACCTGAAAATCATCTCTTATTTTTAAGAGATTTTTTTAAATCCGCCCTTAATTCTTTTATCTCTGAAACTATTTCACGTAAGATTTGTGGAGTAAGCTCGTTAGATATAAAAAAACTTTTATCATTATTTCCAGATTTTAAATTACTTATTTTTTCTTTTATCAGACAGCTGATAAATAACGATAATGATATATCTATATTTTCAGCAATTTTTTTTGCATTATCCACTAAGTCTTTATTTAACCTAAAGCTATACATCTTCTTAGTCATAATACTTAAATACTAAAGATTTATGACATATTTGTCAACAATATCAAATATTAAAGGCATATGACATAAGATGTTAAGTTGATTTTTAAAATAATCTATTTAAAATGATTTATGAAATAATCAGTTTATTATTACTAATACTATTATAATAGTAATTATAAACAAATATAAAAGTGGTAGTTATGGCTAAGGAAAAAATTTTCTTTGATAATGCTTCTACTACAAGAGTTGATGATAGAGTTTTTGAAGAGATAAAACCATATTTTAAAAAAAAGTATGGTAATCCCTCAAGTCTTCATGATTTTGGAGATATGGTAAGAAAAGCTCTGGACAAGGCAAGGGAACAGGCAGCCAGTCTTATTGGTGCAAATGAAGAAGAAATATACTTTACATCCTGCGGTACAGAATCAAATAATTTTGCCCTTTGGGGACTGGCCAGAGCTTATAAGGATAGAGGTAATCATATAATATCCTCTAGTATTGAACATCTATCGATTATCAACCCTTTAAAAGAATTTGAAAAAGAAGGCTGGAAGGTAAGTCTGGTTCCTGTAGATGAATATGGTTCTGTAAATCCTGAAGATGTAAGAAAGGAAATTACCAGGGATACAGTACTTGTATCTATCATGCATGCAAATAATGAGGTGGGAACCATCCAGAGAATAAAAGAAATATCAAATATTACAAAAGAAAATAATATTTTATTTCACAGCGATGGTGCAGCTGCAGCAGGAATAATACCGGTTGATATTAGTAAACTCGGTGTAGACTCATATAGCTTCACCTCCCAGCAAATGTATGGTCCAAAAGGAGCTGCTGCTTTATATGTAAAAAAAGGAGTAAGAATAAAGCCACTACTTCTGGGAGGTATTCAAGAGAGAGGAAGAAGAGCAGGAACCGAAAATGTCCCGGCTATTGCCGGTTTTGGCAAGGCATGTGAGATAGCTAAAAATGAAATGGATAAAAATATTAAATATATATCAGAACTAAGGGATAATATGATTAAAGGAATAATTGATAAAATCAAGAATGTTAAATTAAATGGACATCCAACCGAGAGAACTCCGGGAAATGTACATATAAGTTTTGAATTTATTGAGGGAGAATCAATACTGCTTATGTTAAATCTTGAAGGAATTGCTGCTGCCAGCGGGTCTTCCTGCACATCACAGGCACTAAAAAGCTCGCATGTTCTGCTGTCCATGGGCCTGTCCCCTACCATGGCACAGGGCTCAATTTTATTTTCATTAGGAAAGTATAATACTTTAAAAGAAGTAGATAGGGTCCTTGCAGCTCTTCCCTCGATTATAGATAGATTGAGGAAAATGTCACCTTTATATAAAGAATAGACAAATTACTTGAAAGAAACAACTTAAAATAATATATTTGTTTAAACTCCAAAACTTTATATTAAATACTAAGTAATTTATATATTTTGAAAAGAGGTACTAATGTTTATGTATAGCAAAAAAGTAATGGAGCATTTTATGTCTCCAAGAAATGTTGGAGAAATAAAAGATGCAGACGGCATAGGTGAAATCGGAAACCCGGTCTGTGGCGATATGATGACTTTCTATATAAAAGTTAAGGATAATAAAATTGATGATGTAAAATTTAAGACTTTTGGATGTGGTGCGGCAATTGCAGTATCCAGTATGGTCAGTGAGATGGCTAAAGGGAAAACCCTGGACGAAGCATTAAAAATTTCTAATAAAAATGTTGCAAAAGAGCTCGGCGGATTGCCTAAAAACAAACTTCACTGCTCGAATCTGGGTGCAGATGCATTGCACAAGGCTATCGAGAATTACAAGAAAAAACAAAAAAATAAAAAATAGTATAAATGGGAGTCTATATGACTGAAAAAGAATCAAAAAGCAAAGGCAGAAAAGCACAGTGCAGATGCTCTTACTGTGACATGGAGCTGGAGAGCAGCGAAGTGGAATATTGCTCTTTCTGCAATTTCAAAGTCATCCATTGTACAGAATGCAGTTATCCGGTTTCAGATAAAATGGAAAAATGTCCCAATTGCGGTGCGGAATTATAGGAATATACAGTAGTAAAATAAGATTATGAATAAAGATAACAACATCTTTACTTCTTATATAAGAAAAACTGAATAATTCAATACTCTGTTATTTTTTATGAAATTCCGCTACCTTAATTATAAGCTTTTACAAAATTTATAGGCCCTGGTTATAGTATATAAATATTCATATCATTTTTTAGTCTTTTACGCTATTATGTTTTGCCACATTATAAAATTTCTGGTAGCATTATAATGCTACATATTGGGGAGTCGTCTAGTGGTAGGACATGCGGCTCTGGACCGTAGTGCGGAGGTTCGAATCCCCCCTCCCCAGCCATTAGTATTTAGACTCTTCTTTACTGATAAATAAATCCAAGTATTTTTTGTACCAAAATTCCCGACCATACTCAACTTTTTTATTTATTTGTTCTAGAACACCAATCTCAACAAATTTTTTTACTAATTCATTAGCTTGGGGACGTGACAAGCCAGTCCATTCTTCAACTTGTTTTACCTTAATAATAGGAAGGTTGTATAATTTTTCTAGAACAATAATTCCATTCTTTGCACGTTTTCCTAGTGTCTGGATTTTTAATAAATCTTTTATCCTTAAAGAATTTATTTTCTTTGAGGTTTCAATTGCTTCACTTGCTATTATGGCTACACCATCAAGGAAAAAATCTAACCAGGTAGTTATATCACTATCTACACTGTGGTATTTAGCTAAAGAATTGTAATATTCTTCTTGGTTCTTTAAAAAATAATCAGAAAGATATAAAACAGGTCTTTCAAGAATGCCTAATTTACAGAGATAAAATGTGGTAAGAAGTCTGCCAGTTCTGCCGTTGCCATCTAAAAATGGATGAATTGTTTCAAATTGTGCATGTAAAAGTGCTGCTTTAATTAGTGGTGTATAATCATCTGCTGCATATAAGAATTTTTCAAAATCATCAAGGCATCTATTCATTTCTGATGGAGTAGGAGGAATGAAAGTTGCCGTGTTTAAAGATCCTCCTCCTATCCAATTTTGTGATTTTCTAAATTCTCCAGGAGTTTTACCAGGCGCATCAGCAGTATCTTCAAGCAGTATCTTGTGAATTTCCCTTATAAACCTTAAAGATAAAGGTAGGGTTTCAAGCCTTTTAAGGCCATATTCCATAGCTTGTATATAATGAAGGATTCTCTCAACGTCTTTTGGATACCTATACTCTATTTGAGATTCTGTCTTGATAACATCAATTATAGTTGCTTTTGTACCTTCAATTTCGCTTGATTTAGTAGCTTCTTTTCTTATATACATCAAAATGAAAAAATCAAGATCAGGCAGTAGCTGAGTAATTCCATCAAGCTTACCAAGCATTAGAACTGCTTTTGCATGTAATTGCTGGGTTTTTGTATTTAAAACAATATTTTCTCTTGGGGGGAACTTATCTGGAATAAAAGCTTTATATCCATTAGGTTGTTGAACTAATTTACCTATTCCCATTGCATTAATATGTTATTTTAATTGTTAGGATTATAACAATAAAACCTTACATCAGTCAAGTAATTGTTAGGTTTGGACATTATAATTTTTTTTTGATCAAAATATAAATTCTCTAGGCTTAATAATTGCTTTCACAATTTGGTTCGAAATTTCACACCTTGGGGCAGCCACTAAAAATAGAAAATGATTAAATATTTTTAAATTGTTAATTTTAATTTTCTCTAACTTTTTCCAGTTAATGCTATATGGCTTTCTTTTAATTTATCCATAATTTTTATCTGTTGTGGACATTTTTTTTCAC
>JADBLP010000034.1:0-5031 GCA_014894375.1 Actinomycetota bacterium
TTCTTTTTAGGAAAAATATTTTAAAAAATATTTAATATACCTCTTGCCAGGAGGCTATTTTCCAAACTGGAATTCCAGTTCCGGGTACGGGTTGGTCTAGATTATCGACATTGTATACAATTTTTGTTTCGGAGCCGACACCATTAACAACTCCAGTTTCGGCTAAAATTGCGCCTAGTTCTACATTAGTAGTCCCATTCAATGTGATTTCCCCTTCTGTATGTATAATTCCAGTAACATGAACATTACCATTAAGGGTAATATTTCCTGATGCAACCATTACCAGACTTATAGCTCCAGCCTGTACTAAATTTATTTCTGGGTGACCATGCACTGTTATATTTCCCTCGACAACAATAGTACCATGGACATCTAAGTCATTACTAATCTCTACATCACCTTTAAAATAATGTATCCCCTCTAAGGGTTCGCTGCCACCGATTTCATAGGCGGTGTCTGTAGCATAAACTTGGGTAGCATTAAGCTCATAATATTCCCAATCAATAGCGGGGTAAGTTTGAAAAACGGCTGGGCTTACATTTGTTCCACTTATAGTAGTATCATCTCCGGAGAATGATACATCTCCATCCACATCATCTTCAGGATCCCATCCATTTCCGGTAATATCACCATTGGAATGAACATCCCCTTCAATTTTCACATGTCCGTCAAATCTTAAATTGGAATCTTCGGCAAAAGTCATCAAAGCATAATTATAAACTGCACCTTCTGAAGGGGATACACCTTCTTCTAATTTCACTTCAACCACTCGGGTTCCCTTGTCATATTCTCCCCCTCCCACCTCTCTCCCGGTGGAATGTACGGTAATGATCTCTCCGACTCCCGGACCAGGTGGCGTAGTTGTTTCCACCGTTACTTCATAATATTCACTGGCAGTAGCAGATTGAGGATATATTAATGGACCTGGTGGGTCATCTTCGTCGGTTCTCCAGTTTATCCCTTTACCCCCCTGATTGGCAGAGGTATTTAAATACCACAATGCCTTATCCACCCCGGTTTCTGCCAGATAAAAAGCTCTGGTAGATTCCCGATGCAGAGTAGAAAGTTTAGAATCATTGCCAGTCATGACCAGAAGTGCAACACTAAATGAAACCAAGACAAAAACAAAAATAAGAGTAGTTAGCAAAGCCATTCCCTTTTGATTATTGATAATAAATTTGTTTTTTGTTTTTTTCTGTTTATTTACAAACATTTTTATCACTCTCCCTTAATATAAATAAGATTAATGTAAATGGTCTCTAAATTTTATAAATCAAAATTTCTTAAATCAATATCCGAATTAAGCGTGATATCCGGATTACTGTCTCCATCTATATCTACCTGTAGATTGATATGAATTTTAGACACTTTATTACTAAATTCTGAATCTGAAGTGGGTATCACATTATCAATATTATCAATATAGGCAAAACTTAGACTTAGTACATCATCTATGATTGGATTGGCATTTCTATAAAGTATTCCGGTTCCGGTATCCAAATAATAATTAATATCCGGGCTTCCATTAAAAGGAGTGTTAAACACAATTGAGGTAGAAGTAGAACTATCATCAGCAGTTTCTCCGTGCCTTATTTCTCTCACCATACTTTCCATCGCCTGTCTGGCATTTCTTTGCGCTTCTAATTGAGATTGTCCGGTAATCCAGGATTTTGCACTACCGGTAAAAAAGGTCACTAGGCCAAGAATGATAATAGATAATATGGCCACAGTAAACATAAGTTCGATTATAGTCATACCCTTTTGCTTATTTACCATTGATTTAAATTTCCTTTAATTAAAATAAATATTTTTATAAAAAGTTTTTAAAAACTTATCTCATAACTATCTGCATGGTAATTTGATACAGATGGATAAAAAATAATCGTAATATCTTTAGCTGTAATTCCTGCTGAAAAACCAAGGTATATCGTTGATGTGCCTTCTAATAATATCGTATCTGTAATATCAATATCCTCCCCGCTTAAAATAGTGCCAGAGAAAACCAGGTTGTTGCCAAATTTAATGCTTCCCAATTGTTCTCCGCTATCCGGTGACCAACTAACCATCATATCAGTAATTTCAATATCGCCTCCCAGGACTTCTATATCAAAAGAAACACCCTTGCCATTTGCGTCAGGGACAATATGAGGAATGTCAGGTTCTCTGATTACTTTTTGAATATAAAGTGTTAATTCATCCGGAAATAAGGAATCTGAGTTAGCTTCCAACGAAGCATCACCGCTATTATTAAGAGAAAGAAGGTAAACAGAAGCACTTCCGTGAAATACCGGAACAGAGTAATTGGGTTGTGTAACAAATTTAAATTTAGCGGTGCTATTATATCCACTTAAAAAACTAAATAAAACATCACCATCATAATTATAAACCGTTGTACCTTCTGAATCTTTGATTCTGGCAGTAAGTAGGGAAGTCCCTTCGTTTCCGCCACCTACGGGAATATGAACGGGGGCAGCAGTTAAGAGAATATGAGTAGCTGTTGTATAAAAGCCTACATCGATAGTTTCTATAGGCAATGTTCCGCTTTCAACTTGAACCTGACATACTCCTGGCACACTTCCTGATTTCAGTTGAATTGTAGCCACACCATCATCACAATCAATAGGATTTGAACCAAAAAAAGTTTCTCCAAGAGCAGATAAAATAGAAAAAGTAACATTACCAATATAGTTATGAACAGTTTTATTTCCCGAACTTTTAATAGTTGCCGTAATTGTACTAGAGCTATCTCCTCCATCAGCGGGAATACTAGGCGGGTTGGCATTTAATTCAATATGATCAGCTTCCAATTTTAATTCAACTGATATATCAATACTCCCTCCAAAAGCACCAGTTGCCGTAATCGTAACAATCCCCTCTGTACTTAAGAAAGGCGTATAATTTGTAGTTCGCACACTTACATTATTGAATTCTAAAGATGACTCTGATAAAGCACCACCTGACACAGGTAAAAAATTTATAGTCATTGGAGTGGTAGGGATTACCGGAATGTCATTTTCATCAACAATGGTAACGGTAACCGTAGAGATATCGTCACTATACATGGGATTAGGAGAAGCAGATAAAGTAATGCCCGCAGGTAATCCAGAAGTTCTAACATCACAAGAACCATCGAATAATCCCGGTGAACTTGCGGTAACGGTAGCTATTCCGGCGGTAAGTTTTGACTGTAAAGTAACAGTTGCTAACCCTAAATCAGAAGTTACAGGATTCAAACCGATTAATGTCCCCTCGCCGGTAATTGTAAAAATAATATCATGGGTTCCATCGTCGACTGTTCCACCAGCTGCATTTTGAATGGTAGCGGTAATGGTGGATTGAGTGATGCCGTCAGCTAAAATACTTGAAGGATTGGGAGTAAGTTTAATTTTGACCGCACCCCAGGTAACATCAATATCAATAGTATTGGTAAAAGTATTCGACCCATCAGCCGTAGTGGCTGAAGCTTCTATAATCATTGTTCCTTCGGAGGCATCTTCTTCTGTTCCACTCGAAGTAAGGATAACACTAGCTCTGCCCTGCACCGGAGTAACTGCATAGTCGGATAATGTTCCTAACAAATTGCCTGATGCAATGGTAAATGTGACGTCACTGCCGTTCCAATCAAAAATAGTGTTACCACTGCTATCTTTAATAACCGCAATGATAGTGGTACTGCTAGTTACGGGTAATACCACATTATAGGGTTCAGCATACAGAGAAATTCTGGCAGCATCTCCCGGTGTAAATTGAGTATTTTGTATAAGCACGGAACTTACAACTTTTTTTTCATCGCCCTTTCTATCATCCCACTTAACCGTAGTAGTAACACGTTTGAGGTTAGTTGGATATAAAACAATTGAATTAGTATTTCCATCAATATATTCAACATTTACATTTCTTCTGAATTTTATATCTCCAACAATTCCAAAGCTTTCATCATTATCTGGTACAACAGTATCAAAATCAGCATTTTTTAATTCTTCCATTTTTTCTTGTACGTAATTTGTAGCAACTGTTCTGTCTCGGGAGTCGGTCATTCCCTGAAAACCGGTATTAAATGCTAAAAATATTCCGAATATTGCCATAGCTAAAATAGCGACCGCTACCATTAATTCGATTAAGGAAAAGCCGCTGTAGCTGAGATTGCTTCGGTCGCTTCGCTCCCTCGCAATGACATGGGGGAAGGTTCCTCGCAATGACAGAGGAAATTTTATTTTTCTTAATAATATTTTATTTAACATAGTAATCACCACCGATATTAATCAGTATCGAGTATCAAGTATCGAGTATATAAATACAGTAATAAGTAATGAGTAATAAGTGATAAGCATACAGTAAAAATAGTATCAATTAAATAATCAAGATTAATAATAATTTATATAACTTCTTTATATTGTTTATATTCCCTATTTATCAGCTTCTTAGCTAATAGAGACAGTAAAAACCCTACCGAGTTTTGTTTCTACTTACAATTCAAGCCTACAAACTAACGACTATTTTTATTCACCAGTTCTCCGGAGGGTCCGGGCTGACTCGTACCCGGGCAGTTACCGGAGTCATAATCACATAAAGAATCTTCCCTCTTCTATTTTTCAAAGTTACTGTCCCGCCTTGGCCAGGAACTCCACTGGGATAGAAAAAGACTTTATTGCCTGTAAAATTAGTTTTAAATAAATCTATATCTTCTAATTTTATTTCTTTATATAGTTCTTTATATAGTTCACATACTTTAAAAATTTTATATTTATTTAAAGAAGTTGGCCAATCAAAGGTCGGATAAAATTCTATTTTATAAGATACACCCTCATAAAATGCCATTGATTGAGTATTTTTTAGTTCCGAACTTAAAAGTGCTGCTGCAACATTTAATTTATTCCATTGTATCAGATTATTCAAGCTATTTAAAGAAAGACCAAGTAATAAAGCGATTATACCTACTACTACCATTAGTTCAATAATAGTGTAACCTTTGGTATGATTAGTGCTAAGTTTCATACAGCGTTTATTTCTCTTCTGTTATATATAGTTTTT
>JADBLP010000093.1:0-1893 GCA_014894375.1 Actinomycetota bacterium
CAATTTTATTAGAATGGGGTAAATTAACTTTTACAAGTTTATTATCACCGGGGTAAATATTTTTTGCATTGTTTATATCTTTATTTAAAAAATACCAATCCGTATTAAAATTCAATATTTTTCTATATCTCATTGTAGAAATTTCCTTTCTTCTATCAATTATTCTTGATAATTTATTTTTTATTACTTCCCTCTATCATTGTTTTAGTGATGAACCTAACATGCCTTGTACAAAATACTTCTGGAATCCGAAGAATACGATTATTATAGGCAAAGTAGCAATAACTATGGCTGTCATAATAACTCCGTACTCTGGAAAATATGCAGATGACATCGAGGATATCATCAGGGTGACCGTCTTCTGTTTGTCCGTCTGCAGAATAATGAGGGGCCATAAATAAGCATTCCAGCTTGACATAAAAGAATAAATAGCTGCTGCTGCGTAGGTAGATTTCATTGATGGTATAAAAATGGAAAAGAATATACGGAATTCTCCTGCCCCATCCACACGTGCTGCTTGAATGATCTCATAAGGAAAAGCTTTAAAGCTCTGTCGGAAGAAAAATATAATGAAAACGGATGCAATCGAAGTCAATACCAATCCAATATGCGTATTGAGCAAATGCATTTTTACAATAAGCCGGAACAAAGGTATCATAAGGGCTATAAAAGGAACCATCATGAACAGTATGATAATGCTATATGCTTTTTCGCGTGCAGGAGAGGCATAAGTTTGAAAGCCGTATGCTGCCATCGATGATACAATTAGGGTACCTAACACAGTGAATCCTGTTATTTTCAGAGAATTGAGCAGTATTCTGACCATATCATACGTAGTAAATAAGGTAGTAATATTATTTAACATTTGATTACCAAAAGTCATTTTGCCTTTTAGGACGTCTACTGCATTGTTCGTCATGCCCGCAACCATCCAATAAAAGGGAAACACTGATACGATAAACATAAATACAAGAAATACATATACCAAAATTCTATTTATACTGTAGTGTTTTTTCATTTTTTATCACCCATTAATTTAAATTGAATTATGGACAGTAGCGCTACAATTAGAACAATTGCATATGAGACTGTAGCTGCGTATCCAAAGTTGGGCATATACTTGAAGCATAAATTATAAACATATACAGACAAGGTTAATAGTGAATTGCCTGGGCCAATAGTTGCAGAAGTAACACCACCTTGTGAAAGATTCATCGGCTCGTCAAACAATTGTAATGTACCTATTGTCGACATAATTGCTGTAAACAGAATCAACGGTTTTAGCAAGGGTATGGTAATATAAATAAATTGTTTTATTTTATTCGCGCCATCAATTTTCGCTGCTTCATATATTTCTTCTGATATATTCTGTAAGGCTGATAGATAGAAAATCATATTGTATCCAGTCCATCTCCATGTCAAGGCAATGATTAACGTTACCTTGGCCCAGAAAGGATCAACCAGCCAGGGAATAGGCGATCTGATAATATGCACGCTTAGCAGTACATCATTGATAAATCCATCAAGGGAAAACATCATTTTGAAAAGAATAGTATATGCAATCAATGATGTTACAGCCGGTAGGAAAAATGCCGTCCTAAAAAGACCTCTATATTTTATTGTTTTATCGTTTAAAATAGTTGCAAGTATAAGGGCTAAAAAGAGCATTATCGGAACCTGAATAAGGAAAAATATTAATGTGTTTTTTAAGGCCAATATAAACATGGAGTCTTGAAAAAGTCTTGCGTAATTGCTGAAACCAACAAATTTCTGCACAATGCCTCTTGATGACGTAGTGGATAAATAAAGGGAATAAAGGATGGGATAAAACAAAAAGACCACAAGCAATATCAATGCCAAAGATACAAACAGCCATCCATGCCTGTTCTTTGA
>JADBLP010000093.1:1993-5027 GCA_014894375.1 Actinomycetota bacterium
CCACAAGCAATATCAATGCCAAAGATACAAACAGCCATCCATGCCTGTTCTTTGACTTTATGAATGATCTGCTTGTATTTTCTCCCATCATAAAATTCTCACCTCTTCTTTCAAGAAAAATTTGTTCTGCTCATGGTATTATATGGCTTCGCGTTAAACAATATTTGTTTTAAGAGAGGAATAATACAAGTATTTGGACAAGTATTATTCCTCTCCTTTTTATTAATCTGCCTTATTGATAAACAAGATGTTCATTCTATTTTTTAATCTGATTTTTCAACTGTTCTTCTGCCTTCTTCAATGCATCCTCAATCGAAATTTTCTCCGAATATACATCCGGCATTACTGAAAATATTGCTGCATCTGCTTCATATGTATATACTCCATAGTTTATTGCAGGTATTGCCTTTATCCATCCTGAGAAATCGGTGTAAACCTTTTGTCCACTGAAGAATTCATCTTCACTGGAGTAAGCAGCACTGATCTGGGCTGGCATATATGTACCAACAGCTCCTCTGTCCGTTAGGATCTTCTGGTAGAAATCGATGTCGCCTGCATAAATCTTGTTAAGAAAGTCTATTGCAAGATCCCTGTTCTTTGAATTTTCAAGTACATACCAGCTTGAACCGCCAAGATTAGAAGCATTGACTGCACCGCCTATATTTAAGCGAGGTGTGGTAGCCACTTTCCATTTGCCTGACGAGGTTTTATCCGCTTTCACAGAGCCTATAATCCATACACCGGTTACAACTGTTGCAACATCACCGTTGTTGAATGCTGCAACCCATTCACTCCAGCCGTTTGTTTGTTTGATGATACCTGAATCAGCAAATGCTTTGTATGTTTTAACCGCTTCTTTTAATGCATCGTTATTTAATAAATTAACATTCCCCTGGTCGTCAAAATACCACTTCCCGGCCGACTGCATCATTATTCTCATTATACCGCCATCATTCAGATCAAATCCAATCATAGCTTTGCCAGTCTTCTCTTTAACCTTTTTGCCGATTTCTATAAATTTATCCCAGGTGATGTTGTTCAGGTCTTCTGATTTGTAACCTGCCTTTTCAAGGTAATCTGTTCTATAAAATAAACCGCTCACACCTGAATCAAAGGGAACACCGTAAACTCTTCCGTCCAAGGTCATAAGACTGACTTTGTAATTTGCAAAGTCACTGTATTTAATCTTGTCTGTCAGATCAGCAAAAGATCCCGGATATGATTGAAGATATTTCTGTGCATTATAGTCCTCAATAAGAGCAATATCAGGCAATCCACCCGTTACACCAGAAGCCAGGTTTATATGCAATTTCTGTTCCACATCTGCCTTGGCAAGATCAACAATTTCGAATGTCACTTTAGGGTTGTCTTTAGTGTACCTTTCCGCTGCTTCTTTCATAATTGGAATATTAAAGTTAGGATCCCATGACCAAATTGTTATTGTGCCCGACTTTTCTGTAGATTCTGCATATGTAATACTACTTACAATTAAAAACAAACAAACTACAACCAAAATTACGAATTTCCTCTTTAACATAATAATAGATTCCTCCTTCTTAATTTAAATTTAACTTTCAAATTTACAGTACCTAATTTGAATATATACTAATACTATTACTATTACTATATTTTCACCCCCTCCTAATGCTTAAATTTATTCTCAACATTACAGTTTAAGTTTTTCTTACTATGATATCTACATCTAACATTATTTTTTTGGCTTTTTTCCGATTACCGTTTATACGAGAAAGTAATAGTTTTACACTTTCTGTGCCTAACTCTTGTTTCTTCAGTCTAATAGTAGTTAATGCAGGATTCATAAGAGAGCAAAAGAGAATATCATCATAACCAACTAATCCTATATCCTCAGGTATTCTTAATCCTTTTTCCCGGATAGCCTGCATAGACCCAAAGGCCATCATATCGTTGTAAGCGAAGATAGCGGTAAAATCTAAATTTTTTTCCAGCATCTGCTTGGTTCTTTCATACCCATCTTCTATATTTATATCTCCCACGCTAATAAGCGATTCATCCAAAGGTATTCTATATTTATTTAATGCCTTTTTATATCCTTCCAATCTGCTTTTGGCAGGAGATTTGTACAAAAATCCATCTATTAAGGCTATCCTTTTATGCCCTTTTTTAATCAGATATTCTGTAGCTAAAAATCCCCCCTTAACCTCGTCATTGTATACTGCATCTACTTCAATATTTTCAAAATCTCTACCCACAACCACAAATGGGATATTTGCATCAATGAGATTCTTTATATCCTCATCTTCATCTTGAACCGGGGTAATAAGTAACCCATCTACTCGTTTTGCCAATAGTAAATTTATTGCTTCTTCTTCTTTCTTATAATCTCTTTGAGTGTTAGCAAGAATGATGTGGTAGTTTTTCTCTCGAGCTGCTTCTTCCATGCCATTTAAAACCTCAGCATAGAATGGGTTTCTATTGTCTGCTATTACTACTCCTATGGTTCCGGTTTTTTTGGTTCTTAAGGCTACGGCTGCTGCATTACGAATATACCCTAATTCTTTGGCAATCCGGAGCACCCGCTTTTTGGTTTCAAGATTAATATCCGGTCTATTATTAATTGCTCTCGATGCTGTATTTACAGAGACTTCTGCTTTTTCTGCTACCATCTTTAAAGTGATATACTTCATATTACCCCCTATCTTCGTTAACGTTACCGTTAACGTTATCATTAAAATATCATAAAGCTTTATTTGTGTCAATATATTTTAGAGGGGATTTTCAAACTATTATTAAAGGATGAATTGAAATGGTAATTTTTAGGGGGTATTAATTAGGGGTTTGATTTATCAAACCCCTAATTAATACTCTAACTTAAATTATTATTTTCTCTTCGTGCCGATGTTCAGGTAATTAGCGATGTTGGCATCGGCATCTATGTGAAATTTTATCTTACTGGTTGTTGAAGTTAAAAGGGTAGCTACTCCCGGTCCATGGCCAGCAATAACACAATCACTATGAACCACAATTCCTACAGAAACTGCCCCTTCTCTATAAC
>JADBLP010000127.1:0-4971 GCA_014894375.1 Actinomycetota bacterium
TATTAAAAGTAAATATATTGTAATTATAAATCAAGTATTTATTGTTTTAATTCAGGCTTAAACTTTCTTTAGAAATAAATTATATACTCAAAGTTATTTAAGAAGCAGGTATTTTATTAATTTTATCTATATGGAAGGAGGTGAAAATTATGACAGCAAAGATTAAGATTAAACTGGTAGCCGTAATAGTTCTTGCGTTTTTACTGATTGGTACATTAGGAACCGGTATGGCTGCAGCTGTTACAGAACTTGTGGGCGGCGGCATTTGGGTTTGGGATCATGTTCCGCATCTATGGTGTCGTTCTTATTACTACCATGCGACTTTGTATCATTCTGCTACGTCTATATGCGGAAGTGGTTATGATAAAGTGTATAAGTATGGAGGTGCATGGGCGCAGACAGAGGCAAGTGGCTTTGGCACCACCTATGTATATTGGAATACCTATTGATTTCTAAATCTTGAGGAATACGGCACTTTAGAAAAGTGCCGTATTCCTTCCTTTGATAAAAAAATAGCCAGGCATAATATAATATCACTTAATAAAGGGGACACTACAATTACAAACAATTTATACATAGTCTCAGAAAGGTACATATGAGAAAGTTAATGATATTATGTTTTGTTATCTTCTTTTCTATTCTTTCGATTCTATCCTTTATTAATTATTCATTAGGCACATTTGAAAAGATAGAGATGGATAAAAAAAGAATCACCATTGATAAACCGGAAAATGTTACAAATGAAGTTTTTCTTTCTGAGGTTGATAAAGCACTTGAGTCCATTAATTCTGATGTTATGTACTGTTATGTTGATATATCTGGGGAAAAGCCATCATATAATTACTATAAAACCAATCATACCACTGATTTTGTCAGTATAAGCAGTCCTCATAAAAGTATAATACTTGATAGGTTCGAGTGCATTTCAACAACTACTAATGAGGGCTATACCTCGTACCGGCTTGACTTTCCGTCTATATATCAGGATATAACTTTCTACAACTGGTATCAGGCCGGTATTTATGACCTTTCTTCCTGCAAATATTTTGTAAGTAATGATAATTACGAAGAAGTTGCAGCAGCAATCACCAATCTTGGTTATCCTGTTACTACCGATGAAGGAGTAGTTATTTTCGCCCAGCTTCCAATTTCAACTTTTGCTCTTATCCCTGCATTCATGCTGGTTGCGAGTATGTGTTTCTATGCCTTATCCGGCGGTAAAAAAAATGTCTTAAAAAAAATGGAAGGATACACTACCCGCAATATTATTATAGATGAGTTAAAATATAGCGCTCCAGCTTTCCTTATAAGTTTTTTAATAATTGAGACTATTACCCTTTTAGCTGCAGCCTTTTTCTTTAAGTGGGCCGTATTCCAGTATGTTATTTTCTCCCTTGAGTATATTTTAATTTGCCTTCTTGTTCTTTTTGTCGGCTTTATAGTAGTTTCACTTTTAATCTATAAACAAAACAGTGCCGAACATATTAAAGGTAGGGTGCCTAAAAAAGGAATATATCTTATTTCTATACTTTCCAAAATTATTTTTCTTGTTTTTATCATGTATTTTATTACAATATCTCTTAATGGCGTACTTATTGGCTATAATACATACAGGACGGCAAATTTCCTCAAAGAAAAAGTCAGTGGTTATGTAACGATGCCGCTTAATGTAAGTAATGCATCACCAAGCAATCCTGGTGATAATTATCTGTCATTTTACAATGAAACTGTTGATAATTATAACGGTATACTGATAGATGCGAGTAATTATAGATACAGTTTATTCACTGGAAGTACTCTATGTGAAGAATACGGGCAAGACTCTATCATAGTAAATGATAATTATCTTTCATTTAATCCCATATATGATACAAACGGGAAAATAATAACACCGGATAGCTTCTCCGATGGTAAATTCAATATCCTTATTCCCGGGACAAAAATAGGTGAAATGGATAGATATAGGAAAGACATACAAACATGGTGCTCGTTGGATATTAATTTTATAGCTTACGACCAAGATAAGACAGATATATATTCCTATAATGCAAAAACCGGGACAGGAGAATACGGCAGGATTGACGAGCCGGTTATCTGGATTGCCGACAGTAACTGGCTTGGTGACCATTTTGGCCTCTTTATTGAGGGCTGGTGCTCAACCGGTTCATATTTTATTAAAACATATACAGACGATCCGTATTCTGAACTACTGCCTCTTTTAAAAGAAACCGGAATCGTATCTGTTACCCCCCGGACACCCTATGTTTCATCCGCATTTGATGAAGCTATAAATAATATACTTCCACTGTTACGTTTATATGGCACTCAATCCATAGTACTTCTTATCGGGCTGGTTGCCCTCGTGCTATTTTCCGCAAAACTATACTGTGAAAATTATCGCGACAGGATTGCTTACTGTCTTATTGAGGGATACTCATTACCCAGCTGCATAAAAAATCACCTTGCTTTAACAATAATAAGTTATATCCTTGTTCTTATTATTGTTCTTTTTATTATGAAAAAATTCACGGGAATATCTATAAACTTCTATATTTTAGCAGGAGCTTTTATCGGAGAGATTATTATTACCTTCATAGTATGCAGAAAATACACAAGGATAAATCTATATGAAATAGTGAAAGGAGCAGAATAATGGCTGAGATAATATTAGAAGATATTTACAAGCGTTTTAGTGAAAAGACTATTTTTGAAAACTTCTCTTTGGAAGTTAACGAAGGTGAGTATCTTTCCATAATGGGAGAAAGCGGAAAAGGCAAAACTACTCTATTAAATATTATAGGCATGATTGACACACCGGATAGCGGAACAGTTACCATCCGGGGACATAAAAACCCCAATTTTTCATCACGCGCCGCTGTTAATCTCAGACGATATGATATTTCCTATCTTTTTCAGAATTGCGGCCTTATTGATACCGAAACTGTAGAAAACAATTTAAAAATAGCCCTTCATTTTAAAAAGGTATCTAAAGGCAAAAAGAAAAACTTAATTGCAGATACTCTGTCAAATGTTGGCCTTAAGGGATATGAACGCAGAAAGATATTTACTTTAAGCGGAGGTGAACAGCAACGGGTAGCGTTGGCAAAAATTATTGTTAAGTCACCTCAAATTATCCTCGCTGATGAACCAACTGGGAATTTAGACCAAAAAAACAGAAATTATGTTCTTGAAATATTAAACAGTTTAAATAGTGAAGGGAAAACAGTTATTATTGTCACACACGATCCCTACGTAGCATCATGCGCCGGAAAACACATACAATTATAAATATTGCTTCGATACTTATATTGCTTATAGCAGCTGTATTTGTGGCTGTTTTTAAGATAACGTTCATATCAGAACAATCAATGGCCCCTACCCTAAGAGAAGGGCAGGCTACCCTTGTTTGCAAGCGCTATCATAATTATGGGAGTGGAGACATAATTACATTTAATACCGATGAATACGGTGTTTGTATTAAAAGAATTATTGCACAGCCGGGCGATACAATAGAACTGAAAGATGGTGTTATTTACAAAAATGAAATACGACTTTCACCCTATACTTGCAGCAAGGATATTTCAGTAACTTATGTTCTTGATACAGGACAGTATTTTGTTATTGGTGATAATTATAATGCCAGCATAGACAGCAGAAATTATGGCCCTATCAGTCAAAATGATATAGTCGGCAAAGTTATTTTGTATTAGTAAAATTATGTAAAACAAAGCCAAATTTAAATACATCAAGAATTTTCTTCTCTATATTGCTAGTAATATAAATATATAATATTAGCTCAATAAAATTTCGCATGGATAGATAATCGTTATACAGTGCTTTATATAACTCTTGTGACTTTTTGTATGTGGTATGGAGCAAATCATAATTCTTCTTATTTAAAAAAAATGATCTTGTAATTCCGTAGCTAGTCTCGGGAGATTTTCTAAATTCATAGCCGATATCACCGGATACTTTTTTTAGTGAATAATTAAACAGTTTGTTATAAAATTCAAAATTGCTTTTTCCTTTATATCCAGCGTAAAAATCCAAAAAATCACATATAACAATATATTTTGGGTTAATTCTTATAACTTTTCTAATATAGTCTTTATCCCGTCTTCTATTAACTATCTCTAGACTGCTTTTCTCCGGTTTGTTTACAGTTTTGTTAACATTTTTAGCTAATAATATCATATTTACCCTTTTTCTTTAAAATTTATATTTTGTGATTATAATTACCTGAAATTAAGATTTATATTATTTTTTACTGCATAGGCTTTAGCAAGTGATATAAACATTGCACCCCTGCTTTTTTTAATTTTTCCGATAAGATATGTATCCTTTATTATACTTAAAAATATTCTTATCTGCTGTTCTGGAATTTTATTAGCTACAGTACGGAATGCTCCCAGGCTGTGATTATCCCCTAGCTCTTCTGCTATTTCTTTGGCCAGCAGTTCCTTTTCTCTGGATCTATATCTATCTGGTCCATGATATTCCTCTACCACACTGTTTTTGAAATATTTACCTTTTGAATCAGTGTTTTTATCGTTTCCAGAGTCTTTAGGTTTTATAAAGCTGCATTTTCCCTTATCTTTTAAGGATTCTTTTATTTTTCTCCTGATATCGTTAATATCATCTTCATTTTCTACTGCCTTTTCATTTATATCCTCTCCAGAGTTTTCCACAATCTCTCCCCTACTTGCCATATTAACGTTATTTAAATTAGGTTCATTAACGTAAGTATCATTAGGGTGGGATTTTCCGTCTCCTAGAGGTGACTTTTTCCGTCTTCTAGAAGACGGATTTTCCGTCTTCAGAAATTCTTTAATTTCTGGCTTTAATACATAAATCCTATTAGAATTTCCCTGTCCCATTCTTTTATCAATTATTAATTTGTATTTAACAAGCTTTCTTTTATATGTAGTAGCAGTTTCTTTGTTTATTTCTAGAAGACCAGACAGATCTTCT
>JADBLP010000084.1:0-19414 GCA_014894375.1 Actinomycetota bacterium
TCAGCGCACATGGAAGGAGCTCCTCAATCAGAACAGTTATTTCCTGTTGAAAGGGAATATGCCCGTTGCGTTACCGCCTTAAACCGCACCGGCATTCTCACGCTTCTTCCGAAATCAGAAAGCATTGGGGTGATTGGAATAGATGGAAGAGAGTATCCAATACCAACCCAAGAACAGGTTGTAGAACTATTTGCTCATAATAGAGAGCTTGTAGGCAGAAAAGTTCCACAAGGGTTTGATCGTTTAGAATTAACACCCATGGCAATGCCAACACCCCTTTTTATTGACCGAATGAAAGCAGCTATTCTTAAACACGCAGCAGAAGGAAAAATTTATCAAACCAGATGTTCTCCTTCTGATCCTTTAATACCTGTTCGTGTCAATACCGAAAAACATGTCTGGATATGGGATACCTTAAGACAGGCACTAAATACAGACGAGCTTGTATATTTTCCTCAAGAATATTCAAGCAATCATCGGGGACAGACCAAATTAGAAGTAGTCAATAATGGACGTATTTGTGCCGTTCCAGGCTGGTCTGTGGGATTAGTTGAAAGTTTACCCATTATGCCTCAACAAGGCCGAGGAAAGACATTAGGAGGCAGAAGACAATTAGAAATAGGCTCTTCTCCTCGTGATTACTTACGAACATTACAGACGCAAGCTTATCAAGGAGAAACAGGAAAAACACTTGAAGATTTTATTACAAAATTTCTTATCCACCTCGAAACAACCAATGAAGTAAGTAATGACAGGTATGATAACAATGCCTTATGGTTTCTTGGTCAATATGTAAAATATGTAAAACATGTAAAAAGTGACCTTGTGCCGACTGGGTGGTGGCATCGAGACTTTGGGCGGGCTCGCTTGGATGCGCACCGTCCAGGCAATAGGCTTTGTACTAGGAGTTGGGGTGGGTCCTCCACGGTGAGACTTGGCACTTAAGTTTTATCCTTTCTTCATCTTTTGTCTTCCCCTTTTTCAATTAGGGATGAGGTAAATAGTGGAGACAGTATGATTACTAGCAACTTGCAGTGGAAAGGGCTCCCCTTGGTTGATATGTTTAAGAACCGAGAAATAAAGTTCGAGTTTAGTCTGTAGAATATAAAGACCGTGTTTGATACTTTACATCTTCATTGATTATTTATAATAAGCAAACATCTTCTTCTTGCAAAATCACTCCCTAGCTTTAGACATTCCATCTGTTTTTCACTGCTACTTTTGGATTGAATTGCTTTTACTATAAGAATTGCAAAAAATATGGTAGCTACAATGCAGGTAAGAAGTATTGCCACATTTAATGGTTTTTTCCAAAATAGGCTTACTGAACCTATTTTATTATCGTGATTATATTTCCTAAGTTGTTCAACCTTATACGCTGCGAATAAAAACCTCATCTGAAATGCCCACCAAAGGAGCCGCAACCCTATTGCATAAACACTATATTCACCAATTATCAAAATAGATGCAAATCTATCAAGCGTAATTATCACCATTGCCAGAAGAATAAAAAATTTAGAACCTCTCATTACTAGAATCGCCAGAGGAAGATAAACTGCTATAGATATTAGATTCGTTAAAGGGATAACTCCAAAGATCGTAAAGGCAACAGTAAGAAGAAGTGAGGCAAGTATTAAATATCCGGCAATCTTTCTAAAAGAGAGTTTGTTCGGCTTAGAATAGTTTTGTACTTCATTCTCTATGTCTTTTTGATCAATTTTCCACCACATAAAGGTTTCAAAGAAACTATCTTTTCAGTGATCTAAAATCAATATTAGACCCACCATTTGTATAATAGCCTTTGTGAATTGTGTCACAAAACTGACAGGTATAATAAGGTCCGTTGGGATCTACAGTATTTAAATATTTTCTGTATTTAAAATGGTATCACCGGTAAATAGATTCTTATCATTTACTGAAAATTTAAACATTTCATTACCACATTTCTCACAGATACAACTAATACAATCTTTTTTTGCTATCTTTATTGCCAATTAAATTACCTTACTATATTTTATTCCGTTACTCTTTAAGGCAATAGTTTTATATATCCTTACCTATAAGATATAAAAGCTTAAAATAAGAGCCTTTGTTTTAAAATAAACCTTATAGCTTAAAGCTTCCTACCTTTTAAACTTTTCCTGGTTAACCTCTAATCTCTTAGTGGCTAGAGGGTAAGATGTAATAAACTACCCCTCTAACTTCACTTATATTCATTTCCACTGGGGGTTTTATAACCGCTAATTCCTACCATAATATTTTCTACTTTTAGCTGTTGGGGGAATGAGTAGAGGAACAGGACCTTATTTTGAGGCGTCGTAGATTTAATCCCAAAACTCTTTCAGAAAGAAAGTGTCTTTACCCCATAGCTCTTCTTTCTGCCACAAGGGATCATCCCTCCAAACTGTGCCAGTAATGAAAGAGCCACCAGCCCAATCGATAGTATCAGGAGGGTAACTTCTTACTATGTCTTCCTCTATTTCTGTCCAGGATTTGTAGTAATAGATATTCTGGACTCCCCAGGTGACGTAGAGGACACCTCCCTGGCTTGTAACCATTAAATAATAGTGCATCTGTGGTTCCTCTGCCCATCTGGTTGGATTGTCGTCTCTTATGACAAGCATCCCCACCTTCCAGGAAGCGGGAAGCCAATTAGCCACTTGGCGGATAAATTCTCTGTCAGAACTCAAAACGGGGAGCTCGCAAATTCCCTCCTCGATCTTTTCCCTGGCCTCAAGCTCAGTGGGAATGACAATCTCTTCTTTAGTTTTAACTTCTGTATCTTTTAAAACATAGCGATAAATTACATTAGGCCTTATAAATTCAGAATATTCTAACTCAACCATAAGACCGCCAGTATTCCCTGAGACATTAAAGTATATATTGCCAGTTAGTTCTTTTCCTGGTGGCCACTTCTTATTATCTCCTGGAGATAGGCTATCTATTTTTTCCCAAATACTCTCACCAATAGTAAGGTCACCACTACCTGAAAATCTATTATCTTCACTATCCCACACATCACTGAAACATGTAGGCATTTCAAGGTCTATTCCATCTTGGATTTCATCTGTAGTATTCTCAAGCGTTACACTGATAACTACATAAAGATAGCCTAGTCGTTTTTCTTCCCATACCTTGTTTAGAATTAGTTTAAGGCCATTTCTAAAAACTATAGGTTTACCTATTTTCCATTCCAATACTGGTACTTTACCCCAATACTCTGTTTCCCTGTCTCCTATTATTTCTTGCTCTTCTTCTACTACTCCTTCAGTTTTAACCTCTTCCGCCTGTTCTACCTGCTTGGTTTCAGGAGTAGATACTTCTCTAATAACCGAGACACCTATAAAAAGAAAAAAGATTACAAAAAATATTATTACGGCTACTATTACAACTCCTATAAATATTCCTAATCCTATAAGTGTCCATTTAATTGGTTTTTTCATTTTTTATTCTCTAACTTAACGATTCTATCTTCTAGTTCTTTTAATTTGTTATTATAACTCACCTTATCTATAATAGCCTGTCTTATAAATGCAGAGGTGCACAAGCCCAGTTTTTTGGCTTCCTTTCTTTATTTATTTCATTCATTTACCTATTCGAAAAATTTTAACACTAAAAAGTGATTTATAAAAACCCTTTTAAGGATAGGTATAATGTGTCTTTTTTTTATTAACCTATTTCATAATACTAAAAAACCATTTCAAGAATGAGGCCAGGTAAGGTAAAATAGTTTAATTGTAAAGTAGTTTTTGATAAAAAATAGGGAAGGAACTGAAATGGGTGGTTTTTTAGAAAATTTAAAAAAGATTTTTACTGTACCGGCAGGAGACACTGCCTCTAAGTTTATTACTTTCACGGTCAGATGTAACAAATGCGGTGAAAAAATTACAGTAAGAGCAAGAAAGGATAGCGACATATCCGGAGTTTCTGAGGGTGAAAGACAGCCAGGTGCAGAGTATCTCTTAAGAAAGGAAATACTTGGAGAGAAATGTAATAATCTTATATATATTGAAGTCTATTTTGGACCTGGTTTTAATATTATTTCAAAGGAAATCAGCAGTGGAGAATTTGTAGAGTAATGCTTAGATAAATATATTTTTTATGTTACAATCTTAGTAGTATTATTAATAATATTATAAAATCTTTGGTAGGAATCTTATTAAAAAATGAACTTTTCTAATGATTTGAGTGTAGTCATTTTAGCTGCCGGTAAAGGTAAAAGAATGAAGTCAGAAATTCCCAAGGTACTTCATCAAATATTAGGTCAACCAATACTCTATTATATGCTATCTCTAGTCAGTAAATTAAATCCTAAAAATATATTTACAGTTATAGGCTACGGGAAGGAACTGGTTAGCGAATATATAAAAAATAATTTTCCTCATACCAAAACTGTTACCCAGGAAAATCAGCTGGGTACTGCTCATGCTGTTTGTATGATAAAAAGAAGAAAGGGGGAGGATTTTGGAAAGAATATTTTAATACTACCCGGCGATAGTCCATTGGTTAGTATAGAAACCTTAAGGAAATTGGTTGAAAATAAAATCAATTCCGGAAGCGCAGCCTGTGTGATTACTTCTATAGTTCCTGATCCGGAAGGATATGGGAGAATTATAAAATACAGGAATGAAAATATAATAAAGATTGTTGAGGAAACTGATGTCAGCCCTGAAGAGAGAAAAATATGTGAAGTAAATTCTTCTATTTATTGTTTTGATACAAAATCTTTATTTGAGAATATTGAAAAGATTAACACCAAAAATATCCAAAAAGAGTACTATTTGACAGATATTATTGAAATGCTTATTAAAAATGGCAAAAAAGTAAACTGTTTTAAAACTCCAGACTATTTAGAGGTTATGGGTATAAATGACAGATTACAGCTTTCCGAAGTAGAAAATATTATGCAAAGGAAAATTAATGAAAGTTTAATGAAAAACGGGGTAACTATAAGGGATTCTGGTTCATGTTATATTGAAAGCTCTGTAGTTATAGATAAAGATGTGATTATTGAACCTTCATGTTTTATCAAAGGTAAAACCAGGATTGGAAAGAACTCAGTAATAGGTCCTTTTTGTCAGGTTACGGATACTGATATAGGTGAAGGCACCAGGATAAATGCTTCGGTTATACTCGGTTCTGTTATTGGAGATAACAATAATATAGGTCCCTACAGCTATATAAGACCCGGTACTGTAACCGGGTCCAATGTGAAAATTGGAGCATTTTGTGAAATTAAAGAATCTGAGATTGCCCGGGGAAGTAAGGTTCCTCACTTAAGCTATGTAGGAGATACAGAAATTGGATCAGGAGTAAATATTGGTGCATCATCAGTTACGGTTAATTATGATGGTTTTAAGAAAAGTAAAACTATTATTGGAGATGATGTGTTCATTGGCTCGGATACAATGCTTATAGCTCCGGTTAAAATAGGAAAGGGAGCTATTATTGCTGCAGGATCGGTTATATATCAGGATGTTCCTTCAAATTCTCTGGCAATAGAGCGTGGGGAGCAAAAAAATATAAAAGATGGTGCTGTCAGGTATAGAGATAGAAAAAAATTAAAAAATATAAAGGAATAAATAATTTAAGGCAGGGAGTATGAAAGAAAATAAAAGCAATAAAAGAATGATGCTCTTTTCAGGGTCATCTTATCCTGGTCTGACAGATAAGATTGCAGAAGAACTTGGAATAAATGCCGGAAAAGTTACCAGAACTAAATTTAAAAACGGCGAGATATATATAAAGTTTGATGAAAGTGTAAGGGGCGCAGATGTATTTGTGGTGCAAACATGCTGTGAACCTGTAAGTGATAATGTAATGGAATTACTCATAATGATAGATGCCCTGAAAAGGGCATCTGCGGGGGTGATAAATGCTGTGATTCCTCATTATGGATATGCACGTCAGGATAAAAAAGCAGAAGGGAGGGAACCAATAAGTGCAAAATTATTTGCTAATTTGCTTTCAGTAGCGGGAATGGATAGGGCCATACTTGTTGACCTGCACTCTGCTACTATTCAGGGTTTCTTTGATGTACCGGTAGACCACGTTACTGCCATACCTATAATAGCCAAGTATTTTAAAGAGAAAGAAATTAAGAATGGTGTAGTGGTAAGTCCTGATGTTGGAGGTGTAAAAAGAGCAAGTATTTTTGCTAAAAGACTTCATTTTCCTCTTGCCATACTGGATAAAAGAAGGCCTGCTCCTAATATGGCGGAAATAGAACACATAGTAGGAGATGTAGAAGGAAAAGAGGTCATAATTTTTGATGATATGATAGATACCGGCGGCACAATGCTAAAGGCTATTGATATGTTAATAAGACATAGGGTAAAGAAAGTTTATATTGGTGCGACTCATCCTATTTTTTCGGGTAATGCTATAGAAGAATTTGAAAATTCAAAAGTTGAAGAGATAGTAGTGATGGATACTATTCCATTAAATAAAGAATATAAATCTGATAAGATAAAAGTTCTTTCCATCGCACCTCTGCTTGCAAAAACCATAAAAAAAGTTTATTATTGCAAGTCTGTGAGCGAGTTGTTTAAGGGTGAAAATTTAGTTTAATTTGTAAATATAAAGGTAGGTGTAGCAATAGATGGAAAATATAGCTTTGGCGGTAGAAAAAAGAAATGACAGTGAGATAAAAAGTAGTGCATCAAGAAGATTAAGAAATAAACATTATATACCTGCAGTTGTATATGGTTTAAAAGAAGAGCCAGTTAGTGTCAAGATAAGGGAAAAAGAATTTAAAGGCCTGTTAAAAGGCAGAAGCATTTACAGCCTAATTTTTGATATGCATATAGATGGTGCAAAAAAGAGTAAGAAAGAAACAGTTTTAATAAAAGAATTTCAGAGAGATCCCATCACCAGAGAATTTCTGAATGTGGATTTTTTAAGAATACAGATGGAGAAGGAAATTGAAACTACTGTTCCTATCCATATTATCAATGAAGAAGTAGCTGTGGGAATTAAAGAGGGTGGCGGTGTTCTGCAGCACGGCTTAAGAGAACTACACATTTCCTGTCTTCCTGCAGATATTTCAGAGTATATCGAATATGATATAAAAGATCTGGATATTGGTGTAACGGTTAGGGTCTCAGATATTAATATTTCTGATAAAATAAAAATATTGAATGACCCTGAAGAAGTAGTAGTTTCAATAATTCATCCAACCCAGCTGAAAGAAGAAGAAGTAGCAGTTGAAGAAGGGGCTGAAGAAGGAATTGTTGAGCCTGAGGTAATCGGTAAAGAAAAAGAAGAATTAGCAGAAGAAAAAGAACATCCGAAAGAAAAAGGTTCCAGGGAAAAATAATTATTATGATTTTAATTATTGGTCTTGGCAATCCCGGGAAAGACTATGAATTTACAAGACACAATATAGGTTTCAAAATTATTGATAAGTTTGCAGATAGTCTTGAGAAAAAAAGCTGTTACCGGAAATTTAATTCAACAGTTACTGAATCCTCATATGATGGTAAGAAATTAATACTTTTAAAACCCCAAACGTATATGAATAGCAGTGGTACTGCAGTTGCTATGTGCTACAATTTCTTATGTAAGCAAATTAATTCAATGCTTGTGATCCATGATGATATTGATATTGGATTTGGAGAGATCAGGTTGAAGACGGGTGGCAGTACTGGCGGACATAAAGGCCTGGAATCAATAGCAGATAAACTGGGGAACTATGATTTTGACAGGCTCCGGTTTGGTGTAGGGAGGCCCCCGGGCAGGCAGGATGCAGCAGATTACGTGCTTGACGAGTTTGGTAAAAAAGAAAGAGAAGAAGTTGAAATCGGTGTACAGAGGTCAACAGATATCATAAGGGATTACCTGACAGAAGGTATTGAATATGCTATGAATAAATATAACTAAAAAAGCCTGTATTTTTGCCCTTTACCTTGTTTTTATTTTATATTTATGATTAATTGTGATTGACTTTCTTTTATCTTTTTAGTTCTCTATTTTTCCTTATAAAGTTTTTTAATTTTTTTATTCGTCCAGAATTTATGAAGAAAATTAATGCTTGCACTCTGGAAGGATATTTTAATTATTTTCTTATATAATTGTTCATTACAATGGTTATAGAAAATTTAGGATGAAGATGTTTTTAAATAATTATACAAGTGAAAAGCAGTGGCAGCAGTTTATAGAAAAATATGAAAGAGCAAATACTGAAGATAAAAAAGGTGAAGGTGTCAGTCTTGATACCTTGATTGCTGATGAGAATATCTGGCCTTTTATAATAAGTGCTTTTTTAAAGTCTTTTAATATACCGGTTCTGGTAATTACATCGACCCTGGAGAGAGCTTGTGAGCTGGAAAAGGAAATAAATTGTACTATTCCAGAGGTTAAAATATTTAATTTCCCCAGTCTTGGAAATAGCATTTTCTATAAAAATAAAATTACTGCTGCAGAAAACCTTACAAGAAGGCTTAATATCGTTAAAAACTTATCGAATATTAATAGTTCCACCAGTCCATTTTTTGTTATTGCTACCAGTAATTCTTTGCTAAATTTAATGCCAGAATCCAAAGCAGATAGACTGGAAAGTATAAAAATATTGGCTGGCGGTGAATATGATAGGGACCAGTTGATATCTAAATTTATTAACAGCGGTTATGAGAGGGTACACAGGGTTTATGATAGGGGAGAATTCAGTATAAGAGGAGAAGTCGTTGACATTTTTGATATAGCTGGCGAGAATCCTGCAAGGATTGATTTTCTTGGAGATGAAGTAGAAAAAATATTATTTTATGATATTTCAAGCCAGAAGCTGATAAAGAAATTGGATAAAATCTCTATTTTTCCTAATACAAATCCCTGGAAGATAAAAGAGATAGGCAGCATAAAACTACCTGAAAAGATGGTCTCTTTTATTGATTTGCTAAAGAAGAATATTCCAAAACTTGCAGTCATATTTTGTGATCCAATAGAAATTTATCTGAAAATAAGAAGCGATATTGATATTCTTCATAAGGTGTTTGATAGAGATAAAGATATTCTGGCAACTGCAAGCAAAGAAATTGCGAGTTCTTATCTGGTGAAAAAAGATTTTCTGGAAAAAGAGGATTTTTATTTAAAATTAAATATAGTTTCCACCAAAGAACAGGCCACCAGTAAAAGTGAATTCAATCTGCATAAAATAACCAGGCAGAAAAAAAGTTTTGGAAATTCCATTGTTTTTATAAGGAATATAAAAAAAGATTTAAAAAGCGGCAAGAAGGTTATTATTTCTATTGATGGAAGTAAAAGAAGAAAGAAGATAGAAGAATTATTTTTAGGCAGTTCCATATCCTATAACTATTTAAGAACCGGAGTTGAAGTTAAATATAATTTACTAGAACCGGGTGTTGCCAGTATCTCAAACAGCAGGTTATACAGGGGTTACCAGTCCAGAGATATTTCATTATATGGGGAACTGGATATTTATGACCAAATGCAGTATCAGATCTCTGAAAAAAAGATTTCTACTGACAAAGGGTTTGAGTATTTTGAGCCCGGGGAATATATAGTTCATAAAAACCATGGTATTGGAAAATATATTGATATTATCTCAAAGCAGATTGGTGGTTATAAAAGAGAATATTTTTTTATAGAATATGCAAATAATGATAAGTTATATGTTCCAACCTGGCAGGCTGACCGCATCAGTAAATATATTGGGGCAAAAAAACCGGTAGTAACGCCTCTTAATTCTAAACAGTGGGATAGTCTTAAAAGAAGGGTCAGGAGATCTGTCTATAAGTTTACTATTGACCTTGCTAAATTATATGCTGAGAGAGATTCCACCAGTGGTTATGCATTTCCTGCTGATAGCCCCTGGCAAAAGGAGATAGAAGATTTATTTCCGTTTAAGGAAACCCCTGATCAAATTAAAGCCATAAATTATGTAAAGAATGCAATGCGCAAACCCAAACCAATGGACACTCTGGTAATTGGAGATGTAGGATTCGGGAAAACCGAGGTTGCTGTAAGGGCAGCTTTTAAGGCAATAGAAAATGGGAAACAGGTTCTGATGCTGGTCCCGACCACGATTCTTGCTGGTCAGCATTACCAGACCTTCAGTGAGCGGTATAAAAACTACCCTGTCATTTTAGAAGTCTTAAGCAGATTTAGAGCAAGAAAAAAACAAAAGGACATAGTGAAAGATTTTAATGATGGCAAAATAGATATGATAATTGGAACACATCGTATCCTCCAGGAAGATATAAGGCCTAAAGACCTGGGTCTTATAATTGTAGATGAAGAACAGAAATTTGGAGTCGGAAGCAAGGAAAAGATAAAGTTGTTAAAAACTGAAGTAGATGTACTAACCTTAAGTGCCACACCTATTCCCAGGACACTGTATATGTCTCTTACGGGAGTAAGGGATATTGTATTAATTGAAACTCATCCGGAGGGCAGGAACCCAATAGAAACTTTTGTGGGTGAGATTGACTATCAGGTTGTAAGAAGAGCTATAGAAAGGGAATTGATCAGGGAAGGGCAGGTATATTATGTATACAATAGAATATCCGGTATAGAAAATAAGAAAATCCAGCTGCAGCAATTAGTTCCAGAAGCAAGAGTTGCCCTGACTCATGGCCAAATGGACGGCAGCAGGATAGAAAAAATAATGAGTGATTTTATAAATAAAAAATACGATATACTGGTGACCACTTCAATAATAGAATCCGGAATGGATATTGGAAATGTAAATACATTAATAGTTGAAAATTCACATCTGTTTGGATTATCTCAGCTATATCAGTTGAGGGGCAGGGTGGGTAGGTCTTCTGAGAGAGCTTATTCTTATTTATTCTATCCTGGCAGGGGAAATCTAAGTCTTCCTGCGTTTCAAAGGCTTAAGACTTTGAAAGAATATACCGACCTTGGTTCAGGATACAATATAGCAATGAGAGACCTGGAAATAAGAGGAGCAGGGGAAATATTGGGTCCAAGGCAGCATGGTCACATAAATAGTGTGGGTTTTGATATGTACTGTCAGATAGTAAAAGAAGAGATTGAAAAACTTAAAGGTAAAAAGATTGAAGAGGATATTAGTGTTCAAATTGATCTGCCAGTGAGTGCCTATATCCCAAAAAATTATATTGAAAGTGAGAGAGACAGAGTTAATATTTATAAGGTATTGGGAAATGCAAAAAGTCTTAGTGAAATAGACCAGGTCAGGAAGAACATGAACTTGCGATATAAAAAAGCGCCACTGGTGGTAGATAATCTTGTAAATATAGCGAAAATAAAATATTTACTTAAAAAAGCTAAGATAGAAAAATTTATTTTCTCCTGTGAGAAGGGAATTTACTTGAAAAAAGTTGATATGTCTCAGAGCAGGGCCAGAGAAATGAATAGAAAGAATAAGGATCTGTCGTACGAACCGGTTTCGAAACAAATAATAATAAAAAAAGTCAGTAAAAATATTGATTTAGATTTAGTCTTAAGCAGTCTAAATGATATAATGAGTTTCATATAATATTCAATAAAAAGAAAGAAGGTAAAGATTGAAGAGGAGCGTTATCTGTATAATTATGCTATTGATTTTCGTTTTTGTTTTTTTGTTTACTGGCTGCAGTAAGACGGTAGCCAAAGTGGATGGAATTGAGATAAAGCAAAAAGAAGTAGATGCTTATATGAATTCTGTAATAAGTCAGGATACAAGTGGGGAAATAACTTCAGATGAAGAAAAATTAAACGCGTTGGAAGTAGATATAATTGATTTACTTATTATAATAAAGTTGCTTGAAAGATATGCGGAAAAAAATAACATAACTGTAACTGATGAAGAAGTTAATGAGCAGGTAAAATTATTAATGGATACTTATCCTTCAGAAAAAGATTTTGAAAAATATTTGAAAGAAAAGGGTATAGATAAAAGATTTCTGGAAGGTGTGCTCAGGAGTCAATTATTAAGTAGTAAGATTTATAACAAAGTCACTGCAGATGTTATTGTAACTGAAGATGAAGTAAAGCAATATTATGAAGATAATAAAAATACATATTTCTTAGTTCCGGTCAGTGTTAAAGCAAGCCATATTCTGGCTATGTTTCCGTGGAAAGAGGATAACTCCGAAGAAACCCAGGAGGGAAGAGAGGAAGCTCTAGAAAAAATAAAAATGGTGGAGGATAAATTAAAGGATGGCGGAGATTTTGAAGATCTGGCCCGTCAGTATTCAAATGATACCACCAGTGCCGAGAAGGGGGGAGATCTGGGTTTTATAAGTAAAGGTCAGATGGTTGAGGAATTAGGCCAGGGGTTTAAGGAATTTGAAGAAGCATTATTTTCTCTGGATGTGGGGGAAGTAAGCGGGATTGTTGAAACAGAGTATGGATTTCATATTATAAAGGCTACTGACCGTGAGGAAGAATATATCCAGAAATTTGATGAAGTTGAAGAATCCATAAACACATACCTGTTGAATTTACATAAGGCGGAAAAACGGGAGGATTTTATTTTTTCATTAATAGAAGAGGTTAATATTGAGTATTTTACAGATGTGGAAGGAACACTAAATAGTACCGATACTGGAACCGAAGATAACACCGATATCGAAACTGAAGAGGAAAGCGAATGAAATTCAAGTTGAACGGCAGTGATCTTGAAAATATAGACAAAATCAATGACAGCAGCAAACTATTTGCTATTTTGGTGGATATAATGAAAAAACTCAGATCCCCTGAAGGATGTATGTGGGACAGGGAACAAAATCATAAAACGATTAAAAGAAATCTGATAGAGGAAACTTATGAGGCTGTTGAAAGTATTGAGAATGATGATTATAAGGGACTTAAAGAAGAATTAGGTGACCTGCTGCTTCAAATAGTTTTTCACAGCCAGATTGCAGCTGAAAATAAAAAGTTTAATATAAGTGAAGTACTGCGAAGCATTATAAAGAAGTTGATAAGAAGGCATCCTCACGTTTTTCAGGGAATGACTTTAAACAGTAGTGACGAGATATTGGCAAACTGGGAGGATATCAAGAAAAAAGAAAGAAAAGAGAAATTTAAAAAACCTGATTCAATTTTTAGAGGAATCCCAAGGTCCCTACCGTCTATCCATTATGCTTCTGAAATTCAAAATAGAGCTTCGAGATTGGGTTTTGACTGGAATAAGGCAATTGATATATTTGACAAAATAAAAGAAGAGCTGGCTGAACTTGAAAAAGAAGTAAGGGAAGGCAAAAAAAGCCAGGTATTTGACGAAATCGGAGACGTCCTTTTTAGTATAATAAATTTCAGCAGGCATTTAGGCGTAGATTGTGAAGAAAGCTTATATGAAGTAAGTAAAAAATTTGTAAGAAGATTTAATTTTATGGAGAAATATGCTGATGAAAATAATTTGGATTTTAAAAAACTGCCGCTGAAAGAAAAAGACAAATTATGGGAAATTGCAAAAAGAGAGCTATCATGAGAAAGACCAAAATAATTTGCACTATTGGACCTGCGAGTAAAGAAGAAAATATTTTAAGAGGGCTAATAACTGGCGGGATGGACATAGCCCGGATAAATACTTCCCACTGTGACTCCGAAGAAGTTATGGAAATAGTGGAAAAAATCAGAAGGGTTTCACAGGAATTTAAAAGAAACACAGCAATAATATTGGACTTGCAGGGCCCTAAAATCAGGGTCAGTGATTTAAAAAATAAGATAAGACTGGAAAGAAAACAAAAAGTTATTTTTACTGTAGCCAATAATTATGATTATAGCCACTCCGGTATAAATAATATAATTAAGGTTACTTATGATAAATTTATAGAAGATATTAAAAAGGGCAGCCGTATTTTTATCGATGATGGTTTGATTGAGTGCAAAGTACTGGATATTAATATACCCCAAAAGTCAGCTGTTTGCGAAGTTATAACCGGGGGACTGCTGGACTCCAATAAGGGAATCAATATCCCGGGTGTACCTATAAGTACGGATTCGGTTACCAAAAAGGATCTGGAATTTTTAAATCTTGGTTTAAAACTGGAAGTAGACTTCATAGCCCAATCTTTTGTAAGAAATTCTTATGATATAGAAAAAATCAAAAGAGTAATAAGCGGTAAGAAAAGTCATGCAATGGTTATTGCAAAGATTGAAAAAAATGAAGCAGTCGATAATTTTGACAGTATTTTAAATTCAGCTGACGCTGTTATGGTAGCCAGAGGTGATCTGGGAATTGAAATGGATCCGGAAGAAATCCCCAATATCCAGAAAAGAATTATAAAAAAAGCCAATATGCTGGGTAAGCCTGTAATCACTGCTACGCAAATGCTGGATTCCATGATGAGAAATCCCAGGCCTACAAGAGCCGAAGTAAGTGATGTGGCAAATGCAATTATAGATGGTTCGGATTCGGTTATGCTTTCCGGGGAAACTGCGGTCGGTAAGTATCCACTGGAATCCTTAAAAATGATGGTTAAAATAATAAATAAAACCGAAGCTTCTCTGGATTACGATACCATTTTAAGGAATAATACTATAATGAGAAAAAAATTAAAGATTGACCGTAATACTATTACGGAAGCCATAAGCTTTGCTTCTTGTGAAATCGCTAATATGCTAAATGCAAAAGCTATTATTTCTTCGACAGAATCCGGACACACAGCCAGGCAGGTTTCCAAAAACAGGCCCAGGAGCATGATAATTGGCGTCAGCCCCAACCAGTGGGTAGTCAGACAGTTGATGATAAGCTGGGGTGTTGTTCCGGCAAAGACAAAGTTTACAAAAAATATTGATATGATGATTGATGAGTCTATAAATGTTTCGAAAAAACTTAAATATATAAATATAGGCGACAGAGTAGTTATTACTGCCGGCGTTCTGGTAAATAAACCGGGCAGTACCAATCTTATAAATGTGAAAGAGGTGGAATAAGCTATACCCAGGACAGTTCACGCAGTTTAGTCTTCTGTAAACCGGAGTTTTCTTAACAGTTTGTCCTCTCCAATTAATGTCATGACATCGTCTTTCTGGAATTTATAGTTGATATCAGGAGGAGACATAATTTTGTTTTTACTGTTTTTTATACTTATTATAGTTACTCCATATCTGTGCCTTAAATTTAGTTCGATTAAGTTCTTTCCAACTAGCATTTCAGGTATGGGTATTTCAATAATACTTACATCCGGACTGACCCTCAGAAAATCAATAATATGGGAACTTACCAGGTTTCTTGCAACTCTTTCCCCCATATCTTTTTCGGGATATACTATGATATCTGCACCAACCTTTGAAAGCACCCTTCCCTGTGTTTTAGTTCCTGCTTTAGCAATTATCTTTTTTGCGCCTTTTTCTTTTAGAAGAAGGGTTACCAGTATTGAGTTTTGGATGTATTTTTCTCCGATGCATACAATAACTGCTTCATAATCAGAGATACCCATAGATTCCAATATATCTGCATCCGTTGCATCACATTTTATAACATCTGCTATTACTTCAGAGATTCTTTGAATGCGGTCTTCAGACTGATCTATTCCTACCACACTGTGGCCGGCTTCTGTTAATGTTACGGCAACACTTGCTCCAAATCTTCCCAATCCTATTACCAAAAATTGTTTTTTCATGTTTCCTATCCGATTGTTATTGTTTCTTCAGGGTAAGTCATTTTATGAATAATACCTCTTATTGCAATAGCTACAGATAAAGTGCCGATACCAATTCTACCAATATACATAGTAAGTATCAATATTATCTTGCTTGGTGTAGAAAGTGCTGATGTAATTCCGGTACTTAAGCCTACGGTACCGAATGCAGATACTACTTCAAATAAAACTTCTTGTAAATGTAAAGAGTATTTCTCGAATACCAATATTCCGATTGTTGAGATTATAATTAATGCAGTTGCGGCAATAGTCAGGGTTAAAGCTCTGTATATTAAACTTGAGGGCAGTTTTCTTTTAAGTAATGTGACTTCACTTCTTCCTCTAATGGAGCTCAAACCACCTGCGGTCACAGCAACGAAAGTGGTAGTTTTTATGCCGCCTCCTGTTCCTCCTGGCGATGCTCCTATGAACATTAGAATGGTGAGGAAGAAAACAGTAGCAGGGTTTAACCTTCCAATGTTCATAGTGTTAAAACCAGCTGTTCGTGCTGTAACTGATTGAAAGAAGCTGGCTAAAATTTTGGTTGATAGAGTCCTATTTGCAATAGATTCGGGATTTTTAAACTCAATAAGGAAAAACACAACTGCTCCTGCTGCTATCAAGCTTGCAGTTGCAATCATAACCACTTTTGCATGCAGGGAAAAATGTTTTATTCTCCTGAAAGTAATAATCTCGGAAATTACAGGAAAACCGATTCCTCCAAGCACAATTAGAAACATAAGTACCAGATTCAGGGGGATATCAGAGGCAAAATTCTCAAAGTTTTTTGAAAATAGGGAGAAGCCGGCGTTACAGAAGGCACTGACGGTATGGAATAAACTAAAGGTCATCGATGTTTTTATAGAATAAAGATGCTTAAAATGAAAAATAGCCGACATAATAATGAATGCAATGAATTCTATGGTAAATGTAGTTCCTGCTATTACCATGAAAAATTTAGATGCGCTAAACGGCTGTTTTGAGCCGAAACTGGTATTGATATAAAATTTGTCTTTAATTTGTATTTTTCTTCCCAGAATTAATCCAAAAATAGAGCCGACGGTCATGATTCCCAGTCCACCAATCTGAATTAGGATAAGTATTACAATTTTACCTAAGTCAGTAAAATATGTCGGTGTATCCTGAACTATCAGTCCTGTAACACAGACTGCTGAAGTAGAAGTAAAGAGTGCATCTATATAGCTAATTTTTCCGCTCTGCGTCATCTGGGGGATTGATAAAAATAGCGAGCCAAGTATTATAGCTATTGCAAAACCAAGCAATACCTGTTTGGCGATTGTTTTTTGTGTCCTGGAAGAAAATAAGGGTATGTCTTTCATTACATTTTTGAGTTCAATTATTGAATAAAATCTAACATATAGGTTGATATCTTAGTAAAATTGGCAATTAAAAACAACAACTTTATTTTTTCAGTCTTAATTTATACAATATTACTAAAATTTACAAGATATTGGCATTATTGTAGCATATGTTATACTTACACAAATATGTGGATTAATTTTAGCAAGCTGTCATTTAATGTAGTAAATAAAGAAGTAATATAAACATAGCAACAAAATTAAAATGGATGATAATATTAAAATTGTCAGCAGATTTTCCAGAAAGGCTAAAATAAATATTTCTATTGCCATCTTCTTAATTTTTATCGTAATTATTATCCTTACCTCTATAAATCAGATAAAAAGTATTGTAGAAAAAAGAGAAAAGATAATAGAGCTGGAAGAGAAACTAAACTGGGAAAGGAATGAGAATATCAATCGTCTGGCGCTTGAAAAAAGCTTATATGGAGAAGATGCTATAGAACTTGAAGCCAGAAAGCAGTTTAATATGGCCGCAGGTGATGAGATTAATTTTTCTGTAGTTATTAAGGATGATGAATCTGAACAAAATTTTAAAAATGACAGTAACCCGGCTTCCGGTGATGATATTTATTCAAACGTGGATTTATGGGAAAATATAAAGATCTTCTATAATAATGAAATCAGAAGTAACTAAGCCGGGATTAGAAAAGGTATATAAATAATTTTAAATGAAATTAGCGTCTATTGATATCGGAACCAACTCCACCAGATTACTAATCACTGATTACCAAAACAATAAATTCATTCCTCTGGAAAGAAAGATGAAAATTACCCGTCTGGGTAAAAATCTGGACGAAAATGATATGATTGGTAAAGATTCTGCCAGTAAGACTGTTGAGGTTCTTTCAGATTATCAGCGTTTGATTGAAGACTATGATGTAAAAAAATTCAGGGTTGTAGGGACAAGTGCGGTAAGGAAAGCATCAAATAGTGATTGGTTTATATCTTGTGTCTACAAACACCTGGGGATGAAAATTGATGTTGTCAGCGGACAGGAAGAAGCCCGGTTGAGCTTCTACGGCGCAGTAAGAGATATGGATTTAAATTATCCGGATTATAAGGTGGAGCTCAACGGTAAAATTTTAGTAGTGGATATTGGGGGCGGGAGCAGTGAATTCATACTGGGTGATTGTAACTATAATCTGCAGTTGGTTGAAAGTTTAAATCTTGGATGTGTCAGTTTAACTGAAAAATTTATTGGCTCCAGTATACCGGATACAAATAGTCTAAGTCAGATGCAGCAGTATGTTGTAAATGAGCTGGAAGAAACTACCGGGAAAATTAACCTATATAAACCAGTGTTTATAATTGGAGTAGCCGGCACCATAACCACTCTGGCAGCGATTGATTTGAAACTGGCGGCATACAACAGCGAAAAGATACACAGGCATATTTTAAGTCTTAAAAAAATTGAAAATATTTATAAAAATCTATGCAGGCTGGATCTGAAAGGCAGAAAAAAAGTAGTGGGGCTCCACCCCGGAAGAGCAGATGTCATTATTGGTGGTACAGCAATTGTTCTGGGAGTTTTAAAACTGCTGGATGTTAATGATGTTCTGGTAAGTGAAAGAGATATTTTGGACGGAATTATTTACACCCTGGTTGATTTTTGATAATATAAATCAGCAAATCAGTCACCTGCCCGAGTGGCGGAATTGGTAGACGCAACGGACTTAAAATCCGTTGAGGTTCATCCTCGTGCCGGTTCGATTCCGGCCTCGGGCACCATCTTAATACATTTCTTAATATATTTATATAATAATTATTTTATAAATTTTTTTTCTTTTTCACTTAGCCAGTATTATTATTAGGGCTATATTTACAATTAATACAAATAGTGTTATATTATCTTTAATTAGTCCTTTGCTAGCGAAAGTCGGCTTCATGCCGTGCGTTGATTAATCAACCTAGCTACAAAGGGCTTATTTTTTTAATTGAGAAAGTATTTTTCCTACTATAGTAATTTTTAGTATAATTATTTAACAAATTTGTCTCCATATTTGCTAAGCCGGTTTTTTTTAAACTAGTTGACAAAATAATAAATAATTTGTTATATTATTAATTGGATCGTGGAACATGATCGGCAAGTCCCTGAGGGGACTTGTTTCGTTTATGGGAATACTTTTAGTCCATATCCTAAGTAATCAGAATTTGGAAACTGTCTATAGATCTTATCTTCTAATACCTCAAAAGCTAAATTAACTCTTTCTGGATATATTATTTTTGTTGCAATTGGATATGCTACAAGATCAGCAATTTGTGTTCCAGTATTGTTTTCAGACTTATCAACAAATTTAAATGATTTAATTTTATTTTTAAATCTTTCATTGGTTATATACTTTGTTCCATTAGATAGGATTAATTGATATTGTGTAAACAACTGACTGTTTTTAATCACTTCTTTTTAGTTTTTCTGCGGACTCAATTTTAGGAGATGTCTTTTTACTTGTTTTAGTCTTTTTC
>JADBLP010000060.1:0-18871 GCA_014894375.1 Actinomycetota bacterium
GTAAAACGTTAGGTACGGTAAAGATAACTAGGGGAAACATGCCAGTGGCTACAATTACATTATCAAGTTTTAAGATAATATGAACAATTACAAAGGCGTTATTATCGAGGAATCTCTTGAAAACAAGGAAGTCCTCAAAAAAGTGAAGATTATCTCAACGAAAGTTGAACAAGTCACGGACGAACATAAAACGCCGTGGCTTTCGCAATGGACTTTGCACACCGTTGAGATACCGGAAAACGAAGCTAAAGAAATTGCTGAAGAAATCAGCAACTCGCTTGATTGCGCTCATAGTGGCTCTTGGTATGCCGACTTTAAAAATAATACTCATCATTACATCATTTTCCGAAATAAGATTTTTTATATAGACAGAAGGAGTAAAGAACAGTATGACGAAGCGAAACGCTACGGCATTTCGCTTGGCATACCAGAATATCAAGTCGATTTCCACCCCGATATTGCGGAGTGGGAAAGATAGTAATTTATGAAGTTAAGCAAAGTAAAAGCCTTTTTTATTACCCCTACCTCTCACTTTCATTTTGACGGCAAATACTCAATGCTAGCGGTTCATTACATTTGGGAAGATATTTTTTGGAGAAGAAAGAACGAAAAAATTGATTGGCTGGAAAAAGAAATCCGCTAAGCTTATTTTAGATGCAGCTATAAGACATAAAACAGTTCTTATTATGGTATATTTTACTGGTTTAAGAGTAAGTGAGATGGTAATATTAAGGGTAGAGAAATCGGTATAAAACATGATATGATTCACATAAAAATAGCAAAGAGTTGAAAAGATAGACAGAAATCTATACTCACGTTAGCCAGCGGAATATTGGACTGATTAAAAGCCCTTCGGACTTTGGAAAAAGATGACAACAACAAAAAGTTACAACTTGAGAGTTCATCTAGAGTCGTGCATAAACGAAGTACTTCGCAAAATATGCAAATTTAGGAGCATAAACGAAGTAATTCGATTATTTTAAGTTAGGCGACATGCCAAATAAAAAATTAAGAGAGGGATGAAGATGAAAAAGATACCAAACGAACTTGCTCCTTGTGGTGTTTTTTGCGGCGCATGCCCTTCATTTCCAAAGACTTGTCTAGGATGTGCTTCAGAAAGCAAAGAACAAAGTAGAAAAAGTAAGTGGGGATGCAAAATACGTGTTTGTTGTTATAACAATAAAAAGATTAATTTTTGTATAGAATGCGAAGAATTTCCTTGCAAGGTTTACAAGAAAAAGCTTCTTGACACGCATCAGGAAGACATTAGATTCAAATATCGACATGAAATACCCGAGATTTTTATGCAACTAAATAATATGGATATTGTTTATTATCTGGAATATCAAAAAAAACGATGGGCATGTCCCAATTGTGATGGAACAGTAAAGTTTTATCACTATAAATGTGATAAGTGTGGAAATAAGTTTACAATATGACTATTTTAGCATGTCGCCTAACAGCGGATACCCGGCTCCGCACTTCGTGCTTCGCCAAAATTGCCTCGCTGTTGGTTCGGCGACTTCGGATATCCGCGGAACGTTAGGCGAAAATCGCTTCGGACAGGCTTTTAGGAAGTTTTATAATTTGGTAATATAATCCATAATTAGGAGGCAATAAAATGGACAAGAAGAAAACACAAAAAGTTGTGAGAGAAGCATATGGCAAGATTGCTCAAGGGCAAGAAGGTTGTGGATGCGGCACTTGTGGTCCAGATACTAAAGAATTTGCTAAATCTATTGGCTATTCAGAAGAGGAACTGAAAGCTATTCCAGATGAAGCTAACTTGGCTTTGAGTTGTGGAAATCCGGCAGCCTTAGCCAGCCTCAAAGAAGGCGAGGTTGTACTTGACCTTGGTTCAGGTGCCGGTTTTGATTGTTTTTTGGCCGCAACGAAGGTTGGTCCAAAGGGTAAAGTCATCGGGGTAGATATGACACCTGAAATGATTGAGAAAGCAAGAGACAATGCAAAAAAGAATGGGTTTGAAAATGTTGAGTTTAGACTTAGCGAAATTGAAAATTTACCTGTGGGGGACAACTCTGTTGATGTGGTCATAAGTAATTGTGTTATCAACTTATCGGCTGACAAACAAAGAGTCTTCCGGGAGGTCTATAGAGTCTTAAAGCCGGGTGGCAGAATAGCAATTTCTGATACTGCCCTTCTCAGGAGTCTTCCTAAGAAAATTCAGGAGAGCATTGAAGCTTATGTGGGCTGTGTTGGAGGAGCAGTAATTATTGATAAGTATAAAAGGATTGTTGAGGCATCCGGGTTGAAGGGTGTAAGAATTACAGTTAAAGGTTCATCTGCATGCATTGACCCCGATACAAAAGACCCGCTAGGCAGAGCTATTTTAGATGGTTTGAGAGAGGATGAATCTCTTGAAGGGTACGTGGTTAGTGTTTATGTAGATGGACATAAATGATAAAGATTGAAGCCCGCCCTCCGTTAGCTGAAATGGACAAAAATGAGGTATGATAAAAATGAAGACTGATGTCGAATATCTGGAATTTATGTGGCCGATGAGACATTTTTTAATAACATGTGGGGACATTGAAAGAAAATCAAATATCATTGCGGTCAGCTTCTGTATGCCTGTATCAAAAGAACCCCCACTCATAGCTTGCGCCATAGGGAGAAGGGCTTATTCATGTAAGTTAATTGAAAGCACTAAAGAGTTTATTGTAAATATCCCTCCAAAAGAGCTAAAACCGAAGATATATTATTGTGGTCTCCACTCAGGATATCAAGTTGATAAATTTAAAGAAACGGGATTAACTCCACAACCAGCACGTAAAGTAAAAGCCCCTATTATTGATGAGTGTGTAGCTCATATGGAATGTAAAGTTAGGCAAGAAATAGAAACAGGAGATAAAAAACTGTTTATAGGTGAAGTTATAGAGGCGTATGCAGATGAAGCTCTTGTGAAGGGGGAAAGGAACGTCGAGTATGCAAAAGGCGACTTTCCAAAGAAAATATATGCTACAAGATTTAGAGAGGTATAAGATTGAAATATTCTCATGGCCTACTTCATGTACTGATTGTAAATTAAGAGAGGAATGTCTTAGAAAGAAGGAAACTAAGAGGAGATATTTATTGATACCATTAGAGAAACATGGACGGGACTTTTCATTGAGATAGTAGTATTTTACTCATTTATAAGAACAATAATAGAGCGTTCGTTTGGAATTATACCTGCGGTAATAATTACTGCACTATTTTATTCTTTTCACCATGCCGGATTCCAGCCTGAATTTGGTAAATTACTATTTGTTGGAATATTATATGCAAGCGTATACCGGAATTGGCAATAGCGCGCTATTAATATTTCCTTTTTTCTGGGGTGTTGGAGCATGTTATGATGTTTTAATTCAATCAACAGAAGTATCAGAAATCATTTATCCAGAAATAAGATCAATTATTATATTGATTGGAATAATTATCATAGTTGCCTATCTTTTAAAAACCAAAAGCGTGCGCACTTCATCTAACAGCGCGTAGCCGGTTACGGTGCTTTGCACCTTCGCCCAAATTGTCGGCAATTTTTTGTATCTTACAGAAATTTATTGAATTAATTTAAAGATTTTTATAAAATCTAACAATTGATTTAAAGAAAGCTGACAACTTCAGCAACTTGCGCACCGTTAGGTGCAATTTGGTGATAATTTATATAGTTTAATTATAATAGTACATATGGAGGTTTTAATGAATAGGAAAATGAATAGGAATGTTCTTATATTCTCGATTGTTGTTATTATTTCTGGTTGGATAGGATTTGGACTTGATGTGTTATTACAAAATAACTTTACTAAAGGAATAGGACTTTTACTTTTTATACTAGCTCCTTTAGTAATGTCGGTTATACTTACATTAATAGAAAAGAAGAAGCTAACATCAATTGGGTTGAAGTTAAATTTTAGAAAGAATATTAAATGGTATATACTATGTCTATTCTTTGATTTTGTTGTTTTTGGTTGTATCTATTGTTTGGGATTAGTATTCAATGGAATTGAAGCTTCTAAAACTCCAAATATCTTTCTGGTGATTGTATTAACTGCAATTTATGCAATTCCAACCACATTCTTTAAAAATATTTTTGAAGAGGTTGGTTGGCGTGGATATCTTGTTCCGAGACTATTTGAAGAAAATAATAAAGTACAAAATCATCTTTTTATATCAATAGTATGGGCAACTTGGCACTTACCCTATTGGTTGTTCTTTTTAAATAGAGAATTTTTATTATCAAACACACCATATGGAATTATTTTAACTATAATAATTAGTTATATAGCTTTATTCTTTTTAGCAGTTATATATAATAATATTCGACTTATTACGGATAGTGTATGGCCTGTAATAATAATTCACACCATGTTTAATGTATTAGCAATGTCATATTATCAAAACATTCAATATAAGGCGTCAAGTGAATGGTTGTTTTCTCCATCAAGTTATGGAGTTATTTATTTAATAATAATTCTTTTTGTAAGTGTCCTTTTTCTAAGAATGAAGATAAAACATAATACAAAATGAATTGGAGTTATTGATCACCAAACTACGCCTAACAGTGGTTAGACAAAATTTCTCTGGACGAGAAACTCTAACAATATTTGAAGTTGTTAGCCACTAATGTGATCGTCTAACACTGATTATACGCAAGACGTAAAGACATAAAAATCAGAATAATATGAAATATAAAATTTTAGGATTAATTGGAGGAATTGGACCAGAATCAACGATTGATTATTATAAAATGATTGTTAGTAGATTTCGAGAAAGAATTGAAACAGATGATTATCCAAAATTTTTGATTAATAACATCAATATAACTGAGATGTTGAGTTATGTCAAAACCAATCAACTTGACAAATTGGTTGATTTTTTAGCATTTGAGATTAAAAAAGTTCAAGCCGGAGGAGCTGATTTTGCAGTATTAGCTTCAAATACTCCTCATATTGTGTTTGATGAATTGAGGAATAGAGTTGACTTGCCTATGATAAGTATTGTTGATGAGACTTTTAAAGTGATAAGTAAAGATAAATTACGGAAGGTTGCTTTATTTGGAACTATGTTTACCATGCAAGCGGGATTTTATCAGAAGGTTGGAGTTGAATATTCAATTGACGTTCTAACTCCTGACAAGATTTCAAAAATAGCACCGACCGTTGGACGAAAAACGCAGTAAAAGATTAATAATTAACAGTAATCAATGAACATAGGAAAATACAAGATTAAACTAATAATATTTGATATGGATGGATTGATGTTCGATACTGAAAGATTGGCATCCAGACACTGGAAAGAAGCAGGCATAAAATTTAACTACAAAATTGATGATGAAGTTTTTAAAGAAACAATTGGCTTAAATATAATAAAAGCAGAAGAAATTTATAGAAAACATTATGGAGCTGGCTTTCCATTTGAAAAGATAAAAAATGAAGAAATAAATATGGCAGAAAACTGTATTTTATCAAAAGGAGTACCTTTAAAAGAAGGTCTTCATGAACTATTAGAATATATCAAAGAAAAACAATTAAAAATAGCTTTAGCTACATCAACAAATAGAAATAAAACAGAGCTACTGCTGAATTTATCAAATACGAAAAAATATTTTGATATCATTACATGCGGTGATGAAATAATAAATGGAAAACCTGATCCAGAAATATTTCTAAAAACATCTCAAAAAATAAATTGTCAATCAATAAATTGCATAGTTTTAGAAGATTCAGAAAATGGAATAATTGCAGCTTATAAAGCTGGAATGTTACCAATTATGATTCCGGATATAAACGAACCTAGAGAAGAAATAGAAGCAATATTATTTAAGAAATTTAATAACTTAAAAGAGGTTAAAGATTATTTTGAAGATAATTTAAAAGCTTAATATATAAAAGAAACCACGTCCTTCGTCCAACAGAGTGCATACACTCCGGGCTTCGCCACATTTTGCCTTTGTTTCGCTCCAGCAAAACATTGCAAACACACTATTATACGAAAGCTTACCCCGACGATTATTAATAATAACAGATATTATTTGATTATCTCACATTAATGTAATACAATGTAAACATGATTCATTATGAAGGCAGAGTAAAAAAACTGTTTCAAAAAGGTCAAATTCCAAAAAACATTTTACAGAGATTTCATAATGCATTTTTATCAATAGAATTAACAAAAGATTTAAATCTATTTGACATTAAAAAAATGAAAGGTGATTACAAAAGAGATTATTATAGATTAAGGAAAGGAAAATATAGAACAATATTTTATTTTGAAAATAGAGATATTTACGTTGCTTATATAGGAAAAAGAGAGGAGGTATATGATTTATGGGAGTAACATCTGTAAGATTTAATAAGGAAGAAGAAAAAATAATAAATTACTTAAAAGAGCATCTAAATTGTGATACTTCAACTCTATTAAAAAAATCTCTATGGGAATTATATGAGGAACTGAAAGATAGAGAAATAATTGAAGAGTTCGAAAAGAATGAAAAAGAGGGGAAAGTAAGTTTTAATACAATAGATGAAATACTAAAAAAATAAAAAAAGGGGCAGGCCTTCGTACAACACAGCATACCTACTTTGCCTGGACTGTCGCCCTCGAAATCTCCGGCAACTTTGTTGCCTCGCCTCGATAATGTTCGGTCTGCTAATAGCGATTAAGAGGGCTTTGTTGCCTTCGGCAAGTCACCTCAAAACCAGCCCTTTAAGAATATTTTCATAGGACCGAAGAAATGATTTTTAATAAACTCACTAAATTTGATAAAATATTTACAAAGAACATAAAGGGCTGGGGCTCTCTTAGTTGCATTTATATGACATACCCAGGGATTTATTATGATTATTGAATTAAATAAGAGTTATTTTACTACATATAGAAATCAAATTATTTTGTTGCTTTTAAATATTCAATTTATTTCAAATGAATTTGCTTGCAGCATTTACAGAGAAACCCAGAATGATTTCTATTCTTATTCTAACTATTCATTTCTATATATTGAAAATGATATTCTTCTTGGCATAATTTTAGCTAAACCTATAGGAAGTTATGTTTTTAATAAAAATACTTGTGAAATAAAGTTTTTATCAGTAAATCCTGATTTTAAAGGTAAAGGTATTGCTTCTTCTTTAATTGAACATCTAAAAATAAAATGTAGTAAATCTTTTGAATATCTTTATCTTACAGTATATGAAAACAATTCAAGAGCAATTGCATTTTACAAAAAAATGGGATTTTCACGCTACATCTTAAATAATCAACCTCAAAATGTTTTACTCGATGCAGATACTTTAAATGAACATACAGATATTTGTTTGATTTGTAATCTTTTGGGCGCGTCACATAACAGCCGATAAATGTTTACTCGCCAAATTGCCTCAGTCCGCTGGACTTCGGCAACTTCATTTATCGGCACTTTTATATGTAATTATTCGATTGAGGAGAAAAATGAAAACTAATAAATCTATATTTAATTATGTTGATTGTATACGAATATTTATTCCAGATTTGGAAAAGGGATTAGAATATTATCATCACAAGTTAGGATTACAAATTGCCTGGAAAACTGATAGTGCAATTGGTTTATTGATGAATGATGGTAAAACTGAAATTGTAATCCAAAATGAAGATAACAGAGAAGAGACCGATATTAAAGTAGATAATGTTGAAGATACTATTAAAACAATAACAAACGCAGGTGGAAAAGTGATTTACGGTCCATTTGATATTAAAATTGGAAAATGTGCAGTAATTGAAGATCCCTGGAATAATAAAATGGTTATATTAGATTCAACAAAGGGTACTTTCATAACAGATAAAAATGGAAATATAATTGGACAAGAACGGAAAGAAATCAAGTAAATGCACATGACAGCACATAGCCAGCTACGGTACAATAGCGCCTTTGGCATATTTTGCCTCAGCTTCACTACGGTAAAATGTAGTGTACACTTGGAACGTTTAACGACATACTTCAATTTAGATGGAATCATCTGATATAATGGCGGGAAGGCAAATAGAAAATATATAAAGGAGAAAGTTATGAGTTTTGATCATATGGCCTTTCAAGTATCAGATATGGGTTCTTCTATCAATTTTTATACTCAAAAACTGGGATTTAAACTTAATTTCAGATCCACAAATGAAGAAGAGCAAGAAGAATATGCATTCCTGGAATATGGAAATGCTCGTCTTGAATTGATCCAGAACTTAAAAGAAGAATATCAGAAACCTGAAATAAAGAAGCCATACTGTCCCCATTTTTGTCTGGAAATTGAAAATATGAAGCAATCTGTTGAAATACTCAAAAAGAACAATGTACACATAATACGGGGACCACTTGAGATAAAGGATGAAGAGACATGGGTATATTTCAGTGACCCTGATAATAATATTCTTGAATATATCAAATGGTATAAAAAGAAGTTTTTTTGAAATAAAGATATGGAAAAATCAAAGGAAATCATTTATGAGCATACCCGGGTAGAAAAAGTACTTCACCATATAAATGTCTGGTTTTTACCCTTTCGATGGGGAATCAATCCATACCGTGGATGTGAACACAATTGCCTATATTGTAATGCGCGATATACTCATGAATATCTCGACCTTCCAACGGGTGAGTTTGCCTATAAAATTATGGTTAAAGACAATGCAGCAGAAATACTTGATAAAGAATTTTCTATGGAAAAATGGAATAAGAAATGGACTGTTAATATGGCAACCGTTACTGATCCGTATCAGCCCGCAGAACATAAATTCAAAATTACTCGTGATATTCTAAAGGTATTTCTTAAACATCATAACGCACTTATGGTTACAACCAAATCAGATTTGATTTTAAGAGATATAGATATTCTCACAGAGATTGCTCAGGCAGGATTTCTTAATGTTGTCATCACGATACCATCACTAGATGAAGACTTAAGAAAAAAGATAGAACCAAGAGCCGCAAGCATACATAGACGCATTGAAATAGTTAGAAAAATCCATGAGGCAGGAATAACTGTAGGTGTAACCGCAATACCCCTACTTCCATATATTTCAGATAGCGAATATCATATGGAAAATCTTATCAAAGCATTAGCTGAAAATGGTGCAGATTATATGATTATTGATATGCTTAATTTTAGGGAAGAAACAAGAGACAGGGTTATGCCTTTTATCAAGGAGTATTATCCGGAGTTAGTCCCGGATTATGAAAAACTTTATAAAACAAACTACTGCGATAAAGAGTATGTAAAAAAGATAAGAAAATATACAAATAGTCTCATTAAGGGATATAAATTAGATAATTATGATAAAATGTTTTCTTATAGAAAGGAAGTGTGAGTTGGCGAAAGAAAATAATAATTCGATTGCTTGTTGTGGACTGGACTGTTCCAATTGTGGCGCTTATATTGCCATGAGAAACAATGATGATAATAAACGGGCAGAAGTAGCCAAAGAATGGTCAGCAATGTATAACACAGATATCAAGCCGGAAGATATCAATTGCAATGGCTGCTGTTCTGAAGAGCAGAAATTTTCCTACTGTAACGTTTGTGAAATCCGTAAATGCTGTGTGGAAAAAGAGCTGGAAAATTGTGCAGGCTGTGAAATGTATACCTGTGATAAACTGGAGAACTTTTTCAAAAATGCGCCGGATGCACGTACAGAGCTGGATAAGTTGCGAGCATAATAACTTTCCTGGCAATAAGAATAGTTAAAAGCTCTTTGGATTTTAAAAGAAGATGGAAATAGTAAAAAGTTACAATTTGGGACTTAATCCGGAGTCGTGTATAAACAAAGTACTTCGGTTATACGCAATCACGAGGATTAGTAGTTGATAATTATGGAAAGAATATTAGAGCCTGAGATCATGGATAATAAGAAACAAGTTATAGCTTATTCAAAAGCAGATTTTTCTTTATCTAATCAAATGTTTGTTGATAAATTAATTGCAGATTATTATTCAAGATTAAAGAATGTTTTAGATATTGGTTGCGGGCCTGCAGATGTTCCAATTCGCCTAGCAAAAGCAATGCCTCCAGTCTACATTACTGCAATTGATGCTTCTGATCCAATGATACAATTTGCACGTAAACAAGTAAATAAAGCAGGACTAGAAAAGCAAATTAAGGTGATAAATGGTCACTTGCCTGGGCTTGTACTTGAAAATAATTATGATGCTATACTATCAAAAGATTTACTTCATCATTTGCCTAACCCTATAGTGTTCTGGGATGAAGTGAAGCATTTAGCAAAAGGAGAAACAGTAATTTATGTGATGGACTTATTCCGTCCAAGGTCAAAAGAAGAAGCAAGGAACATCGTAGAATCAGTTTCTGGTAATGAAACACCTATTCTTAAACAAGATTTTTACAATTCGCTTCTAGCAGCATTTACTATTAATGAAATTAAAGCACAACTATGCGAAGCCGAATTAAATCTTGAAGTGGAAAAAGTAAGTGAAAGACATTTTATTGCGAAAGGTTTGATAAGAGGTAATCGGTGATATAAGATGTGTTTAAAATATCATTTTATCCATAATTTAAGTATCCGCGTGACTTCATCTAACAGGACGTGGCTGGTTACGGCGCGGTAGTGCCTTTGCCCAAATTGTCTATGCTCCGCTACAGGCAACTTCGACTATGCGCGATATGTTATATGAAATTTTTGTGTTAATAATTAATCGAGGACAAGAATATATGACAAAATATGATTATGTACATGGCTATACCAAAAGAGAATTGTTAAGATTAGAAGATCAAGCTAATACTTTAGATGGTATATTACATCACGACACAATATTTCCAGCAGGCTCAAGAATATTAGAAGCAGGTTGCGGTAATGGTGCGCAAACTAAAATAATTGCAAAAAAGAATCCCGGTTCTCATTTTATTTCTGTTGATATATCTGAATCATCTTTAAAAAAGGCTGAAAAATTGATCAAGGATTTAAGTATAAAAAATGTAAATTTAGAGGTAGGAAATATATTAGATTTGAAATATGATGATGAATATTTTGATCATATATTTAGCTGCTTTGTTTTAGAGCACCTATCATCACCTATTGATGCTCTAAAATCATTAAAAAGAGTATTACGAAAGGGTGGTAGTATAAATGTAATTGAAGGCGATCATGGTTCAACTTATTATTACCCTTATAGTAGTTATGCTGAACGAGCAATACAATCACAAGTTAGTTTTCAGGCATTATCAGGCGGAAATGCATTTATTGGCAGGCAAATATATCCATTATTAAACCAATCTGGTTTTAAAAATTGTACAGTAAGTCCTAGAATGGTCTATGTTGATTCCAGTAAACCGGAACTAGTTGAAGGTTTTACTAAAAGTACATTTATTGCAATGATAGAAGGAATTAAAGAAAAGGTAATAAAGAAGGGTATTATTGATGAAGATACGTTTGATAAGGGGATTGAAGATCTATATAGGACAACATTTAAAGATGGAGTTTTTTGTTACACTTTTTTTAAGGGCATTGGATATAAATAAAAGTAAACACGAAAATACTATACTTAATAGAGCACATCTGACCCTGTACGAGTAGAAAAAAATTTAAACAAAATAAAAAATGAGAAAAATGAGCGATAACAAAACACCGCATAAATCATCAGAATATGACTGTAAAGTCAGGAAGACTATACCGTTTTATGAGTTTTTCCATGAAGAAACAATTAATCTGATTAAAACTATTAATCCCGGTGTAAAAAGATGGCTGGATACGGGCTGCGGGACAGGTTTTTTAATAGAAAAAGCAACTGCTGTATTTAAAGACTGTAAATTTATACTTTCGGACCCTTCAAGTAAAATGTTAATGAGAGCCAAGAAAAGATTGCAGGATTGTAAAAATGTAGAGTATCTGGATCCTATTGAAACCGAAAATATGAAATTGGTAAGACAAAAAGAATATGATGTAATAACCGCTATACAAACACATCATTATTTAAATAGGGAAGACAGAATAAAGGCCACCGATAATTGCTATAAACTTTTAAAAGATAATGGAATATATGTTACATTTGAAAATATAAGACCTGAAAATGATGAGGTATTGGATTTTCAGCTGGACAGGTGGATGAACTTTCAATTATTGGAAGGCAGAAGCAAAAGAGCTGTGGCCGAACATAGAAAAAGGTTTGGTGTGAAATATTTTCCGATAAGAGTAAGCGAACATCTTGAGCTACTGAATTCTATCGGGTTTAAAATAGTTGAAATATTCTGGATGTCATACCTCCAGGCTGGTTTTTTCTGTATAAAATAGAGGTTTTAAACACTAAAAAAATGTAATGGAAATGTAAAGTTTACGCTTTATCCTGAATTGGAACATGATTGCTGGACTGAAACCTATAATAATCCTGAGCTATATCAGTGGTTTTTAGAACAGTCTAAAGCAAATCACTAAAGATAAAGAACATTCTAATTATAAATAAGGCTAACAAGTGTAATTAAAATTGATATAATATATTCCATATAAAATAAGGGTTTAAAAAACGAGGAGAAGGTTATGAAAAGGTTTTTATTAATATTAATTGTAATTATCATTACATCATCAATGGTTTTAGTTGGGGTGGGCTGCACAACAGCAGCAGCGGCACAACCTACCATAGCTGAGTTCATTGGAAGCGATTTTGAATTATCTTTACCGGAAGGATGGGAAGGCGGTAGAAAAGATGAGCTCGACCCTATAATTGAAAACCTTAAAAAGATGGGCCAGGAGCAATTGGCCGAACAAGTGGAAGCAAGTCTATCTACTTTTTTATTCTGGGGATATGATACAGAAGCAGCTGCTTCAGGTGGTAATATAAGTACTTTTAATATCACTGGCGACTCTTCTGCAGCTTTTTTGTCACTTAATGAATATATGGACCTCTCATATAAAAATGTTGCAGAATCGTATGAGAAAGCAGGATATACATTTAACATTATTAAAGAAGATGTTGTCCCGATTGGCAATTATGAAGAAGTGGGCCGGACAATATTTGAACAAACAGTTAAGAGTGTCGAAACGAAAATGGCTCAGTATATAATAAAGAACGGTTCGGATTTTTGGGTTCTGACTTTTATTGCGATGGTAGAACAATTTGACCAGGATATACAAACTTTCGATAAGACTATTGAGACTTTTAAAATTATAGAGTAGCGGAAGGGTAAACAAGCACTGCAGTTTAAGGATTATGCAAATTCAATGAGAGCAGTTAAAATCAATCCCGGTAAGGGAAAAGAAATAATTGCCTCCAGGGTAACAAAAGCAAATAATTTTTTTAGTAAATTATTTGGTCTGATAATAAGAAAAAAGTTAAAAGATAAAGAGGGATTTCTTATAGAAAACTGCAGCAGCATTCACACTTTCTGGATGAGATATAGCATAGATGTGATATTCCTGGATAAAAAGAATTTAGTTTTAGACATTTGCCATAATATTAAACCTTTTAGAGCAACTCCATTTATAAGAAATGCCTACTACGCATTAGAGCTGAAATCAGGAACTACAGAAAAGGCTTCTTTAGAAGTTGGAGATTTAGTGCAATTTGAAACCTGATAGAAAGCATCAAATTATACAATTTATGTAAATTTACTTAATATCTCCTTATATTTTTCAGAATTGGGCTTCATAAAAAATGCAATTTTAAAGTGCCCTACTGCTTTGGTTAATTTTTTTTCTTTAATCAAACACAAACCCAATCCATAATGCGCAAAATCATTGGCTGCATCTATTTCCAGAGCCATTATGAAGTTCTTTTTGGCAGAGCGGTAAAAACCACAATTATAATATGCGCTGGCAAGAACTTCTCTTATAGAACCTTTTTCAGGTTCATAATTTTTAGCTTTCTCCAGGAGCATTATTGCTTCTAAAAAATTACCGCTTTCTGATAATTTTTTACCTTCTTTAAATAAATAATAGGCGCTGCTCATAATTTAAATCTTTATAACAATATAAAATGAATTATTACCATACTTGATAATTATAGCACTGTTGGGCAGTATTACTAAGGGACCCGGGTTTTCAGGTTTTTTATTATTACATATTTACACAATTGATTAAAAGTGTTATTATGTTTATATTCAAAATCTATTATAGCGTTATATTTAAATACGATTGTTAAAAAAGTAATAAAAGGCCTGGGTAGAATGAATAGAATATCCTTAATTATTAAACAAAGAATGCTAAGCATTATTTTTATAATCATTGCTGTTATAGGCGGGATTTTTGTTTTCTGGTACGTAAGCAATTTAAAGACGAAGATTTCAGAGGATACCAGTTGTAATCAGATATTCATAGCTAAAACTGATATTAAGAAAGATGAGGAAATTACTGGAGAATTAATAGAAGCACAAAAAATACCCGGGAATATATTCAGTGAAAAATTTATTATAGATGAGGATAAAATTTTAGGCAAGAAGGCTACAAGTGACATTTTAGAAGGTGAAATCATTAGAAAAGATAAGCTTGGAGGTGTAAATTCCAATAACTATTTTGATCTCAGCTTCTCATCGTATATTCCTTATGATTTAAGAGCAATCAGCATTCCAGTAAACTTTTATGGCGATAAGTCATTACTGGAAGAAGGAGATAGAGTTGATTTGATATCAACTTATTATGAACAAGAAAATAGCATTCTTTATTCAGAAACAGTCCTGTCTGAAAAGGAAATAATATTAATTAGCAGCAGTCCGGAAGAAAGTTATTCCAGTGGTGAAAATGATAGTGGAGGTTTCCTGTTAGACTCGATGTTTACCGGAAGTTCAGTTAATTCCAATTATGGAAAGCTTCTTATTATAACTTTTTATTTAAGTAAATCTGAAGTGGAAGGAGTCTTTTTAGCATTGGAGAGGGGAGTTTTAAATTTATCAATTTGTCCCAAAAAATAACTTATAAACCATCAGTTAAAACTTATTTACCGGAAGTTGTCAAATTTTAATTTTAGAATTTAAATGAAAGGGCCAGGAGATGAATAAAATAAATGGAGATGAATCGAAAATTGTATTATTTTCAGGAAGTAAAGGGGGTTGTGGCTGCAGCTTTATAACTTATTGTGTTTCAACTTATCTCGCCAGGGAAACCACAAAGAATATACTTCTACTGGATTTAAATATCGGAAAAAAGGACAGCAGGCTGGTTTTTAACCTGACGGATGATAGCTATAGAGATCTGGGGGATATTGAAGAAGTTATAAATGAACTGGATATTTCAATTTTAAGAAGGCTTGTAATCAACTTTGAAAACAGTTTAAATTTAATATTGCCTCCAATAAAATTCGAAAAAAATAAAATTGTTTGCAAAGATTATTTAGAGAAACTTTTAGATGCGCTCAAAGAGCATTTTGATATTATCTGTATAGACTTTCCGAATTATCTACTTACTCAGAGTAAAATTTGTTTAAAGGATTTTGTTGATAAATTTGTTTTTATTTCTTTGCCTGATCTGATTTCAGTAAATAATTTAAGTGTGCTTACAAATAATATAATTTATGATGGATCTTCTTATGATTTCGATATATTGATAAATAAATTTAACACCAGACCCGCTATTTCACCAGCAGGTCTAAATAGTATCTTAAACTATCCCATAAATGCTTTTATTCCTTATGATAGGGATATTGAGTTTTTAATATTGAATAAAGGGCCTGATTCCATTTTTAATTACAATCTTAGAATCGTAAATAATATCTCTGCTTTTTCTAAAAAGATATATGAGGATCTATGTCCATGAACTCAATCGATGGCGATATTGACATATCAAATTATTTAAGCAAGAAAATATTAAAAAAGATTAAAGCAGTTGATCTTGGTAAGCTTTTACCCGAGGCAGGGCTAAAAAGAATTGATAATTATTTGAGGGAAATAGTAGAGGAAGAAAAAATTATAGTCAGTCAAAAAGAAATTTGCAAACTGGTAAGAGAGATCTATGAAGATAGTTTTAGTTTCGGACCGGTCAGCTTTCTTATAAATGATGACAGAATAACTGAGATTATGATTAACAATTTTAACGAAGTTTATATTGAAAAAGATGATGCTATCAGGAAAACGGAAATTATTTTTAGAGATAATAATCATATCAGAAACATGGTTGATAAAATATTGAGTCCTTTGGGCTTAAGGGTGGATGAGAGTTCTCCAATGGTGGATGCAAGACTTAAGAATGGGTCAAGAATTAATGTGGTTTTAAACCCGATAACCATAAATGATGTAGTAGTTACTATAAGAAAATTTAAAAAAAACATTATGGATATAGAAAGTTTAAAAAAGGAAGGCATGGTAAATAAAAAAGTTGCTGATTTTGTTAAAGTCTGTGTGGAAAGTAAATTGAATATAATAGTCAGTGGAGCTACTTCCACCGGTAAGACAACTTTTTTGAATATTATTTCTAATTTTATACAGCCGGATGAGAGAATTGTAACTATCGAAGAAACACTAGAATTAAATTTAAATTTACCCCATATAGTTAAACTTGAAAGCAGGCCTCCAAATCTTGAGGGGAAGGGGGAGATAACCATCAGGGATCTGGTCAGAAATTCCCTGAGGATGAGGCCGGATAGAATTATAGTAGGCGAGATCAGGGGAGCAGAAGCTGTGGATGTTCTCCAGGCTATGAATACAGGTCACAGTGGTTCTATGACTACTGTTCATTCTAATTCACCAAAAGATCTGGTCACAAGATTGGAGACAATGATACTGATGTCAGGTCTGAACTCAAATCCTTCCACTGCAAGGAGAATGATTGCATCTTCGATAGATATGATTATTCATTTAGGAAAACTAAAAAATGGCAGAAGGATTTTACTAGAAGTAAGTGAGTTAATAAACAAAAATGAATTTATTGGAAACAATACGGTTTTAGAAGTAAAAGATATTTTTAAATACAGGACAGAAGATACCGGGATAAATGATAATGAGCATAACGAGTCCTGCAGAGGTGATATTGTTTATACCGGCTACACACCAACATTTATGGATAAAATAAAAAGTCGGGGACTTAATTTTAATTATAAAGATGAAAATCTGGGATGAAATATTAATTTCTACTGTTTCGGTTCTGACAATAATATCCTTGCTTTATGGGTTGAAAAAAGCAGCTTCTGTATTTAGCCTAAAAACAAAAATATCATATGAAAATAGAAATTACAGAGAGTCTAAAGTAATAAAATTTCTTATTAATATATATGGGACTGGTAGAAGGATACTGTCAGTATTTATATTTATTGTCTTAACCCTGGTTTTTTATTTATTATCTAGAAATTTTATTTTTAGCTTGTTTGTTGGTTTATGTCTGGAAATTTATATTATGGACCTGCTAAACGGGTTTGAAGAGAAAAGGAAGGAACTTCTTCACAGTCAACTGATTGAATTTATAAGTAATATGACAGTGCTATTAAGAGCAGGGAAGACAGTGAGAAGTATATTTAAAGATTCTGCTAATTGGTTCAAAGATCCTCTCAGCACCCATTTGCTGGAAGTGGCAAATGAACTGGAGCTTAACTCTACTCTTGATGAGGCTCTGGATAGATTTTCAGAAAAATGCAGAAGCAGGGAAGCTAACCTCCTTGTCAGTTCTCTAAAGATCAATAACAAAATAGGAGGGGATTTGATATCTATACTTGATAATATAGCTGATAGTATGCGCCATAACCTGAAATTAAAGTCACAAATAAAGACAATGAGCCTGCAAAGCAGATATTCCGGGAATATTATCTCTATATTTCCTATTATAGTTCTTGTTTTATTATATATTTTTATGAATAAAACCGTACTGGATTTTTTTTCTACCAGTCCTGGAATTATTTTACTTTTTATAGGCGGAGTTCTGGAAATTGCCGGAGTGATAGTAATGAAGAAAATCATCAATATTGGAAAGTGATCAGGTTTAAAGTATGTTTATATATTTAATCGTATTCTCATATTACTTATTTCTATGTTTAGGCATATTTTATCTTATTAAAATTAAAGGTTATTACCAGGCCGGAAAAATTAGAAATCATCCCAAAAGGAAAAAGATTGTTGATGGATTTGTAAATAAAATGAATCCTATTTCTCATAAAATTGGAAGGCTCCTAATTGGGAAGTACTGGTTTAAAATCAAAAAAGAAAATACGGAACTTTTAAAATTATTGGAATTTGAAAATAAAATATCTCTTACTCTGGAATCTCTTATAGGATACAAGGCAATTTTATTTGTTTTATTTATGATTGCAGGCGGTCTTGTTGGCAATAATCTAATAAACTCGGTTGTTTTAAGTATCACAGGAGGAGCAGCAGGCTATTTTATTCCGAATCTACTGCTCCGAAGTTTTAGGTATGGAAGACAAAAAGAAATAGATAAAGATTTACCCTATGTTATTGATCTATTATCAGTAGCTACATTATCAGGGCAAAATATTTATAATGCCATAAAAATTGTAATTGAAAAATACAGGGGGAGCATTTGTGCAGAGTTTTCAAATTTTATAAAAGATGTAGATATTGGTATAGGGAAGTTTGAAGCTTACAGGAATTTAATAGATAAAAGCAGTTCAGAGGATTTTAAAAATTTTATTTTTCTTTTAATTCAGGCAGAAAAGTATGGTTCTTCAATAAATGAAATATTAAAACAGAAATCAAAACATATGAAGTTTGAGGCGTATCAGGATATTGAAAGAAAAACCAGGAGGATAACCATACTAACTTTATTTCCGCTGGTCTTTCTAATTCTGCCATCTTTTGTAATATTAGTAGGAGGACCGCTTATATTTTCGATAGGTGGAAATATCCTGCAGTTCTGATTTTTTAGTCTTAAAACACGGAATTTCTAAACAAACTCACTAAAAATATAAATTTATGTATTTACACATTTGAATAAATGTAGTAAATTGGTAATATAATTAAATGGG
>JADBLP010000018.1:0-1336 GCA_014894375.1 Actinomycetota bacterium
TGGTAGCGCATAGGGGACTTGAACCCCTGTTTTAGCCGTGAGAGGGCCATGTCCTAGGCCACTAGACGAATGCGCCACAGGATAGAATTTTATCCATATTGCAATCTTTTGTAAATAGTTCAAAGAATTATTATCTTTATGGAATATAACCCTTATTCAATTTTAGAATTATATATAATATAATAAATTTCTTAAGTCCTGGAATTTATATCAGAAGATGGGCAGATAATTTTATAGAAATTAAATTTATAAATGGTATAATTATTAAAATTTTATCCTGGTATATCTTAATAATAATAAAGATTTTTAAAAATATATTTACAAGGAGGACCAATGCCATTAGTACCGATGAAAAAGGTGTTAGATGAAGCCATAAAAGGAAATTACGGAGTGGGAGCTTATAACGTCAATAATATGGAACAGATCCAGGGGATAATGAGAGCTGCAAGTGAAACCAGATCACCGGTGATTATTCAGGCAAGCAGGGGAGCGCTAAAATATACAAATATGGCTTATATAAAATATCTGGCTGCTGCTGCTGTTGAGGATAATCCTGATATTCCTATTGTACTCCATCTTGACCATGGAAACAGCCTGGAGACCTGCAAGGAGGCTATAGAACTGGGCTTTACATCAGTTATGATTGACGGCTCGCTTAAGGAAGATTCCAAGACTCCTACAACTTTTGAAGAAAATGTTAGGGTAACAAAAGAAGTTGCTGATTACGCGCATGAGTTTGGTGTGTCTGTTGAAGGTGAGCTGGGGACACTTGGCGGGATAGAAGATGGTGTCGGCTCCGGAAAAGTGATGCTAACTGACCCGGATGAGGCAGTTAAGTTTATAAAGCGTACAGGTGTAGATGCGCTTGCCCTTGCCATTGGGACCAGCCATGGAGCATATAAATTTAAGGAAAAACCAACTCTTGCTATGGATATAATAAACAAGGTTGTCGAAAAAATTCCAGGGGTTCCTCTTGTTATGCATGGCTCATCTTCAGTGCCGCAGGAACTAATTGAGATTATAAATAAATACGGCGGCAGACTGGAAAAGACAATGGGTGTTCCCATGGAGAGCATCAAGGAAGCCATAAAAAGGGGAATCAGGAAAATAAATGTTGATACTGACGGAAGACTGGCAATGACAGGTGCCATCAGGAAATATCTGGGCGAGAATCCTGGTGCTTTTGATCCCAGGACATATTTTGGAGCTGCCCGGGAAGCAGTTTACCAGATAGTTAAGGGAAAGATGATTGATTTCGGAACTGCCGGTCATGCAGGGGATTATAGGCCGATGACTCTTGAAGAGATGAAAAGAATATATAAGTAAAAACTGTATG
>JADBLP010000018.1:1436-18777 GCA_014894375.1 Actinomycetota bacterium
AAATGAATAATTCTTTAGTTTATATCGGTACTTCCGGATGGAGTTATAATCACTGGACTGGGAAATTTTATCCTGCTGATTTAAAAAATAACAAGTGGTTGAATTATTATTCTAAAGAGTTTAATACTGTAGAGGTAAACAGCAGTTTTTATCATTTGCCTAAACTTAAGACTTTTGTCAACTGGGGGGAAAATACATCCGGAGATTTTCTTTTTTCGGTAAAGGTTTCCAGATATATAACTCATATTAAAAGACTTATAGACTGCAGGGAAGCACTTGACAAACTACTTACAGCAGCAAAAGGGCTTGGGGAAAAATTGGGTCCATTTTTATTTCAGCTGCCTCCCAATCTAAGGGAAGACAAATCCAGGCTTAAAAATTTTTTAGAAATACTCCCAAAAGATTATAGATTTGCCTTTGAATTCAGAGACGGAAGCTGGTTTATAAAAGATATATATAATTTACTGGAAGAGTTTAAATGTGCTGTTGTAATTTCAAGTTCTTCTAAATTTCCTTATAAAGAAAAAATCACAGGAGATTTTTGTTATATAAGAATGCATGGTCCTAAAGGTCTCTACTGTTCTAGTTATTCAGAGAATGAACTTAAAAAAATTGCTGTATTGATTAAAAAAAATTTGAAAAAAAATATTGAAAATTATGTCTATTTTAACAATGATGCAGAGGGTTATGCAGTGGAGAATGCCAAAACCTTAATGAATATGGTCTTATGAGTTTTAGTTGTGGTATAATAACCGCAACTACTTTTTTAAATTAAAAATATGGATATATTTTTATTATACCAGTATATAATAACCGCAATTCTTCTGTTCATACTCGTAAACTTTTTAATAAACAATATCCTGTTTAAGGATACATCCAGATTTAAGCTGCCCGAAAACATACTGGCTCAAAATCCGCTTATGTCTATACTCATTCCGGCAAGAAATGAAGAAGAGAACATAAAAAGATGTATTATATCCCTTACAAAACAGGATTATAAAAATATAGAAATACTTGTACTTGATGATAACTCCACAGACGATACCGCAAGGATAGTATTAGAGCTTTCCCAAAAAGATCCAAGGATAAAACTATACAGTGGAGGACCGCTTAAAAAAGGATGGCTGGGTAAATCCTATGCTTGCTGGCAGCTATCAAAACATGCCAGAGGAGATTATCTCATATTTACTGATGCGGATACCCTTCACTTTCCAAACTCTATATCCGGTGCAGTTGCCTGCCTCCTGAGATATAATCTGGACGCACTATCGGTGTTTCCAAAAGAGATAATGGTTACCTTTCATGAGAGAATGATGGTCCCGTTTGGCCATTATATAATTTTAAGCTTAATGCCGCTTTATCTTATAAGGAAAATAAAAACTGCTCTATTCTGTACCGCGATAGGCCAGTTTATGCTTTTTAAGAAAGAGGTTTATAAAAAAATTGGAGGTCATAAGTCTATAAAAGGTAAAATGCTGGAGGATATAAAGATATCGAAGCGGGTAAAAAGTTTTGGATATAAATTTATGATTTTTGATGGCAGCAGCAATGTTTATTGCCGGATGTACAGGAATTTTAGAGAGATAGTTAAAGGATATTCAAAAGTTTTATTTGCTGTTTTTGATTATAAAATCTATATGATATCAATAGCTATTATTTTAGCAGCTGCCATATTTTTATTCCCCTTTTTAATGCTTCCTATTGGAATACTTTTTGACTGGCCGCTGGTATTAACAGAACTCATAATTCTGCAGATAATCATTATTTTAATTACTAAAATGATTCTTTCTCTAAGATTCAAATGCAAAGCTGTTGATATAATATTACATCCTATTTCTATGATATATCTTATATTAATAGCCATAAATTCAGTATTCAATGCTAAAATTGGAATGGGTGTGTACTGGAAAGGCAGAATATATGATGTCAGTAAAGAAGATGAATTAAGACTGGTAAGCGATAATTATAAGTAGTTATCTAATCTTTGGTGTAAATAAATCTTTTAAACTTTTCTCTTTTCTAAATTTAAAATTATTGGGTATTGTTATTGAAAGGTTAATGTATTTGGGGATAATAATTATTATGAGTAAAATTCCTGTAATTAAATAAACTAGCGAGCTTTCAAAGAGCCATAAAAAGATACTTGATGCAACAATTCCTGATATTACTCCCCAGATCATATTTCTAATTAAAAATAATGCTGAGATCGTACCTATTCCAAAAGCTATAATGGTCAGGGGATGAATAGCAAGAAGAAATCCCAGTGTAGTTGCAATTCCTCTACCGCCTGAAAATTTTATATATGTAGAATAATTATGACCTGCTACGGCAGCACATCCAGCAAGTATTGCCACGATTTCTATACCTGTGATTTTCCAAACTAAAAAATATGATAGAAAACCTTTAAGAACATCTAAGATTATACCTAAAGATCCCCAAAACTTCGATACGTTAAATAATAAATTCCAGCCACCTGGATTCCTATCTCCAATTTTTCTTAAATCCTTATTGCTATGGATTTTTGCAATAACATTGCAAAAAGGTATTGCACCTATGAAATAGCAGATCATTATTAGTCCTATATTTCTAAAGAACTCAAGGTTTCCCATAAACATTAAAAATAATTTTATAATTTATAAAAAATAACTTTACCATATTTTTTACTTTATTTTAAGAATATTTCTAGGATAGTTAGCATCTAAACTTCTGTTAGCTTTATTTTATAAAAAAAGTTATAATACTTACTATTCCTATGTTTAATAATGTTCCTTCATAGTGATAGAGCAAATATCTTGCTTCTACCTCCAAAGGCAATGTTATTAGACTTGAATAAATAAGAAAAAGGAGGTTAGAAAAAATGCAAGGTAGCAAACTATATGTAGGGAATCTTGATTATTCTGCTACTAATGAGCAGTTGGAAGAGCTCTTCTCTAAATTTGGTAAAGTCAACCAAATCGATATAATCCCGGGTAAAGGATTTGGATTTGTCGAAATGTCTGATCCAGCTGAAGCCGAAAAGGCAAAAGAAGGACTGGACGGCAGTGATTTTGCTGGTCGCACTTTAAAAGTTGGTGAAGCACGACCGAGAAGTGAAAGACCAAAAAGAGAATATCGAAGATATTAAGATTATTAAGAAATAATCAAAATTCGATATAACAATAGGTTAATCCAATAGCAGATAAAAGAGGGGCAAAGTTTTTATTCTGGTTGTAGAAGCTTTTTCTTTTATCTGCTAAATATTATTTAAAATTATACTTATATTTGAAAGCCAGGTTATTAAGGGTCTGTCCCAATCAATTGTTGATTTCTTTTAAACTTATACCTACTCCAAAACTTATAGGGCTGCTTTCAGTTTTTATTTTCTTATATTTATATATAATCTGATATAATTTTTATTTGATATTTCTTGTTTATTTTTAAAGGAGTATAGATGATTATAAAAAAGAAAAAAGATTTTCCCTCTGAACTTCACCAATTCCAGGCAGGGGAAGATGGAATGAGTATGATTTGTGTGGTGCCCAATGAAGGGCAGCCTTAATAAATTTTTTTATATAACAAAGGCCCTGAAAATATTCCCGTAAGATGATAATGAAAAAACAGATTATAATAAAAATACTGGCAGCTATAAGTATTACTGCTTTTATCCTATTATTTGCTCCTAAAAGTTTCCGGTATATATTACAAGGAGTTTTCAGATAAGCTATATAAGAATATGCTTGATTCTCTGTCATTTGATTAAAATAAGGTTTTAAAAGAGGATATTTATAGTTTATTGGTTAATATTTTGTATGCGCATTCCTATATTGACTGATAAGAGGCTTAACCCGGCTCCATAACTCTTAAATAGTAAGAAATTTCTTATAGTATTTTAATGATTTTGTGAAAGATTTATTAGAAATTAAGGTTTTATGGATTGAATAAAAAAAAGATTGTGATAAAATTATATCGTGGGGTAAGTTAATGCAGGCGTCCAAAAATTTTGAACACTTACCCCTTTTACTTCTAACCTTATTTTATATAATCTCTTACTATGTTTATATCAGCATAAACTTATTTATTTATTAATTTATATTTAATTGTTTTTATACATAATTTAAAACAGAGGGAAATAGATAAAGATTTACATTATGTTATTGATCTGCTGGCAGTAGCCACGTTATCATGGCAGAATATTTATAATGCCATAAAAATTGTAATTGAAAAGTATAAGGGAATTTTTTGCGGTTCTAATTTTTCAGCCTCAAAATTAAACACCCCAGATATATATTATCCAGGGTGTTTGTCTAGGCGTCCGTAAAACTATATTGACTTAAATAGTTAGTTTATAAATACAATAGCTACCACTCTTCTACCCCCACCATCAACTACTCCAATTCCGATTTTGGAATATACAGATCTCAAGATATTTGCCTTATGGGTAGGACATGCCATCCATGCATTAGCGAATGCTTCGGGTGTTCCACTGGAGGCTGGTGAGGATTGACCCAGGTTCTCTCCAGCATTTACATACGAAACTCTATTTTCGCGGAATATTTATAATTTAACCCTCATTAATTTTCTCCCCCCAAAAGCCACTTACCCTAGAGGCTAGATGGCTTACTCTTTTCAAATAAAAAAGCAATAGCCGGTTGCACTACTGGCTCGTTACATTCTAAAGTGCCCAGATAGCTGAATGTAAGTCATAGCCTCTATTACTAAAATGAAATCTAAATTTTCAATAAAACTTATAATTAATTATCTAACTAAAATATTAAAACTTTTAAATACTAATGTCAAGATAAATTAATAAATTATTTTAATTATACTTTTATTAGATTTTTTAATTATTAATAAACAAATAAGAAGTCTCAACGGTAAAAATTAAAAAAATTCTTATTAATTTAAATTTAAGTATTTACACGGGGGCTTCAATAAAATGTGGCAATTTCGTTTCAATTTATGATATTCAGGCGACATCAATTTTTTTCATACGAAGGATTGAAAGGAAGACCAGGAGTATGATGATACAGAATGAAATGATGACAGTGGAAATCAAGGAATTATCAAAAATATACCCAATATCTGCTGCCTTAAAAAGCAAATAATTTGGGAGATATGCTCTTACTACCTTAAAATAATTGAAAATGCTTAAAGTATATCCAAGAACAAGGACTGTAATACCAGCAATTAAACCTTTTTTAAATAGACTGCTAAGGCACAATAGTATGGATAACAATACGGAATAATAAAGGATATATAAAAGTGATGATTTTAACACAATTTCGATTGATAATATTCCGCCAATAAAAAGACTGTTAACATAAAAATAATTGGTTAAAAAAGCTATAAGTATAAAAAAGGAAATTGTAACTGCATAATGAATGTATTTTGCAAGTACAACACCTGCAGGGTTTGCTCCCCTGGAATAGGGGAAAACTAATTTTTTTAAAGAAACTTCATTAGAAAGCAGTCCCATTAATGTAAATGCAATAAAAAGTGTTCCGATTTGAAATAAATCATTTAGAAAAGTCTTGAAAGCAGTATCGCGGGTAAAGGTGGAGAACATAATAGCTATGTCAGGAGGCAAATAATTCTTCATAAGCAAAGGCAATAGCTTTAACATCAGGGGATCCAGAAGAGCCCAGAAAATGGTTCCGATAAATAAAATCAGGTATTTATTAGTTCTAACAGACTCTAATATCTCTTTTTTAAAATAAGCTTTAAATGATCTCATTTTTACTTACCATTCTCATAAAAATATCTTCCAGTGTACTTTTCCTGATCTGGTAACCGGTAATGTTGGTATTAAGTTTTGAAAGTTCCTTTAAGATTTCTTTTTTTGCATAATCCATATCTTTAACATAAAGGCTTATTCTCCGGCCATTTTCTTTAATACTTTCAATCCAGCTAAGTTTTTTTAATAAATTAACTTCATTTTTGGGATCTTCTTCAAACTCAACATCAAAAATAGGCTGGATATAGGTTTCGTGTAATTCGGACAGGTTCTTTGTTAAGAGTATCTTGCCCTCATCTATAATGCATATCCTGTCGCATACTCTCTCCGCGTCGTTTAAAATATGTGTTGACAGAAAAATAGTAATCTTATCATCCTTAAGATCTTCGATAAGTTCGAGCATTTCCACTCTTCCTTCAGGGTCAAGCGCAGATGCAGGCTCATCTAAAAAGAGAATTTCGGGACTGTTCATAAATGCTACTGCCAGTGCCAGTCTTTGTTTCATTCCCCGCGAGTATCCACCAATACGCCTTTTTCCCTGTTTTGTCAATTTAACCATTTCCAGAAGTTTTCCAACACTTTTACTGGATTTTTTTAAATCGCATCCTATAATTCTGGCAATGAAATTTAAATACTCATAAGCATTCATATAATTATAAAAGGTCGGGGTCTCGGGCAGGTATCCGATTGATTTTAAAAGCTCCTGCTTGTTCTTTAGAAAATCTTTGCCATTAATGAATATTTTACCTCCATTAAATCTAATCAAACCGGTCAGGATATTCATAGTGGTGGTTTTTCCGGCACCGTTCCGTCCGATAAACCCGAATACCGAGCCTTTTTCAACTTCAAAGCTGATAGACTTCAATGCTTCCACACGGCCATAGCTTTTTTTTAAATCAACGACCTTAATCATTTTCTATTTCTTTCTTTTTACCTACTATTAAGAAAACAACCGGACCAATAATATTGATAAAAATAATAATCAAAGCCCACCCCCACTTTGGCAGATAAGCTGCTTCATTTCTAAAAAGCTGAACCAGAGCAAATATAATCAGGCCATATTCAATTATTATTAATGGAATGAAGAAGGGTAGAAGTCTTAAGATTTCTGCCATAATGGAGTTTATATCTATCATGGTTATGTGTATCACCCGCCTGTTAAAATTTGTATTTTTTTATATTATATACTTTACACGAAATAATTGAAGAAATAAAAAAAGGAATTTACTTTTTTAAACACGGGTTTTTTAAATGTTCTAATAAAAAGTTTTGTAAGTAACTATTTTTATGTACATTATTCATTTAATAATGTCATGGAATATATCCAATGCCTTCAGTATTATTGCGGCATTAAGTAGCATCAAATAAAGTAATTTGATGCTTGACTATAAAATCAGCAAAGGATACTATAATTTGCAGATTGGCTGGAATGTACTGCAGAAAATAATAGTAAGTCTGCAAAGTTGAGCGAAGATGAAAAAATCTTTGTGGCCTTGATGTCTATGTGTGATAAAATAAAAAGATATTTTGTTAAAATTAAAACCCCGCACCCAGGGTGCGCTAAATTTTCTAAAGAATGTTCAATGGATTTTTTGAGGAGGTATTAATGGATATTATCGTGAGGGATAATTATGAGGAAATGAGCAGGTATGCAGCAGAGATTATTGCAAACTGCATAAAATCAAAACCCGATTGTGTTCTTGGACTGGCAACCGGAGGCACGCCAATAGGGACATATAAAGAACTTATAAGGATGCACAAACAAGGGCTTGATTTTTCACAAGTTAAAACTTTTAATCTTGATGAATATCTTGGGGCTGGTATTGATCTTGGTAAACCATATGATTTAGACCAAAGTTATGCAAGGTTTATGTATGAAGAACTTTTTAAACATATAAATATTAAGAAAGAAAACACTCATGTACCTGAAGGGCTTTCAAAAGAGCCAGAGAAGTTTTGCCAATGGTATGAAGATGAGATAAGAAAAGCAGGAGGGGTAGACATACAGCTTCTCGGGATAGGCGGGGATGGCCACTGGGCATTCAATGAGCCTGGGTCGTCTCTGTCATCTAGAACAAGAATTGAGCCGTTAACAAAGCAGACTTTAGATGATAATTATGAAAGTTTTTATAAGAAGGCAGAAATAAAAAGAGAGCAGATGCCGCATTTTGCAATCACAATGGGAATTGGAACAATTCTTGAAGCAAGACATGTACTTATGATTGCTAATGGAAAGAAAAAAGCAAAAGTTATTGCACAAGCTCTTGAGGGGCCCATAACATCTCAAATCACCGCATCAGCAATACAACTTCATAATGGAAAGGTTACTGTTGTGCTTGATCAGGATGCTGCCTCAGAATTGAAAAATATAGAACATTACAGGCATGTAGAAAAATTAAAGCTGGACTATAAGTTAGGCTCTGTTTCGCTATGCTGAAAAATTTCTTCTCTTTCTTGTTTTGTATAAAATAGTTTCATGCACTCTTCTTTGGGAAGTACATCAGTATTGTTTACTATTTTTTTAATTTAATTTATCTTCCACAACTTTGGCTATTTTGTTGGCAAGTTTTTCAATATCGCTTTTGGTAGGGCCTTCAAGCATCACCCTGCAAATAGACTGAGTGCCAGAATATCTTACAAGAACCCTGCCCTTGTCAGCGAGTTCCTTTTCAACTTCTGATATTATACTCTTTAGTTCAGGTATTTCTTCAAGCGGGGCTTTCCTTTTAACCTTCACATTTATCAAAACCTGAGGGAAGGTCTTCATAATCTTTGCCAGTTCTGAGAGGGGCTTGTTTTCCTTTTTCATAACGGATAGAAGCTGTAGTGCGGTTAAAATACCGTCACCTGTGGTATGGTGTTCTTTAAAAATTATATGGCCGGAATCTTCTCCTCCGATAACACTATCATGTTTTATCATTTCCTCAAACACATATCTATCGCCAACTTTTGTTGTTACATTTTTAATGTCCATCTCTTTGAATGCAATAGAAAGCCCTAGATTGCTCGTTATAGTTGTAACTACAGTGTTATTCTTTAGTATATCCTCCTCTTTCATTTTTTTTGCGCATATTGCAATTATCTTATCGCCATTGACTATGTTGTTTTTTTCATCAATTGCTATTAACCTATCCCCATCACCGTCAAAAGCAAGCCCGATATCTGCTTTAGTTTCAGCTACCTTTTTTGCGAGATTTCCAGGATATAGTGAGCCGCAATCCAGGTTAATATTCTGGCCATCAGGGCTAACATTTAAAGTAATAATCTCAGCCCTCATCTCCTTAAACAATGTAGGAGCAATTTTATAAGTAGCACCATTTGCACAATCAAGCACAATCTTCATTCCTTCAAGGTTAAGATTCCTGGGGAATGAATGTTTGAGGAATACTATATACCTTCCACTTGCATCTTCTTCCCTGAACGCACGGCCCAGATTTTCAGCACCGGTAAGAAGAGATGGGAGTTTTTTTGAAAGTATCAGCTCTTCAATTTTCAGCTCTTCTTCGTCAGTTAGTTTATATCCGTTTTTTGAAAATATCTTGATTCCGTTGTCCTGGTATGGATTATGTGAAGCAGAAATCACTATTCCTGCGTCCGCATTCAGGTTAGTAGTTAAAAAAGCAATACCAGGCGTTGGTACAGGGCCCACAAGTATTACATCTGCTCCCATAGAACATATGCCTGATACCAGGGTACTTTCTATCATATAACCAGAAAGCCTTGTATCTTTACCTATAACAATTCTTGAGCGATGCCCCTCTTTTTTTAATATATACGCAGTAGCCTGCCCAATCTGCATAATCATATCAGGGGTGATTGGGTATGTATTCGGTTATGATTTAACACTTGAATATGCCCAATTATCTCCCTATATTGATTTTAACAATCCGGATAAAACAATTCTGGAATTGAAAAACAATAAGACATATAATGACGTTCGTGAAGGCATTTATAAACAGATCCAAGACAACCTTGTTGAATTGATTGCCCTATGGGTATTATTCTGGACCGCCGATGTATCTATAAAGCGCGAAGATATAAATGCAATTGACAGGTTCGATGAGGATTTCACTTCTTGGGGTATGGAGGATATTGAATGCGGTTATAGATTGTACACTGAAAGAAAAGTTAAATTCAAATTGTCAAGGAAAGCTTGTGCAATCCATTATCCACATGAAAGAAACAATGAAGCCAATACCAAAACCAACCAGATGAATAAAATCAAATTGTTTAAAAAGCATCCTTGTGATGTTACCGAATTATATACAGTGAGCAAGTGCTATACTTTTAATGCAGAATTGAAAAAAATCGAGTCTCATATGAAAGAAACAAAAAAAGTGATTTTTTCTGATATTTTTAAAAAGAATGATTTAGTCAAATTAAATATGGAATTCATCGGATATAATAATATCATCTTCGGTTGCCAAGATGGATTTCTTGTTGATATCTGTAAAAGCAGCGCTGCAACCGAAAATGACAATGCATTTTTCCAAACTTAAAAAAAAATTTTTCTTATCTTGATTTATATAAATGTATGGGATTAAGAACGCCATTTCAGGAAAAAAATTTGAAGCTTGTTTGATTGCCGGGGCTTACTTGACGATTACCAAGAAATATATTCAAGATTTGATTAATGAGGCAAGAAGAATATCGAAAAAATATACATTTTCAGAAATAATGATGATGATTACCCTTATATTTTTAATTATGGCAAAATTATAAAATTCAATAATAACTTTAGTCTGTTTGAAATCAAAAATTAGGATTTGAAATGTCAAAACTTTTTTTAAGAAATGGATGAGGTCTTAAGAATGTGTATTTTTTGGAGGTATAATAAAATTCTACTGTATATGTGGTTAAGATTAAAATCCGGGAAACAATGGTTTAACATGAATGCATCTTTTTCAAAAATAATTTTCCATGTAATTTCCGTTTTAAGAATTAAGAAGATGTTTTTTAAAAATTTTCATAAAGGACACGGAATTGAAAAAAGAAACAAATATTCCCTCAAAACAGATGATGAAACAAATGTTATCTGTAGCGGAGAAATTAAATCCAGGACCTTGGGTAAAACATTCATATTTTACCGGTAAGGCTGCCGCAAATATAGGCAAAGCACTCAATCTGAATCCAGAGCGATGTTACATATTAGGTTGTCTGCATGATATAGGAAGACGTTTCGGGAAAACATTAATAAAGCATGTTATTGATGGATACACATTTTTGGAAACTCTTGGTTTTCCAGCTGCTGCCAGAATATGCATTACCCATTCATTTCCATATAAAGACATAACTTCCTATTCTGGAATAATTGATTGTTCTATTGAGGAATCCTCTTTTATTAAAGATTATCTAAATGGTATAGTATATAATGATTACGACAAATTAATACAACTTTGCGATACTATAGCGTGGTCATCAGGTTTTTGCTTGATGGAAAAACGAATGATAGCTGTAGTAATGCGACACGGCATTACAAATACAACAATGAAAAAGTGGGAAGCTTTTTTTAAAATTAAAAATGAATTTGAACAACGAATCGGCGTGACTATTTATAAATTATTACCTGGAGTTACCAAAACTACATTTTTATAAGAACATAAAATATGAGAAATTCTTATTGACCAACATCAACGAGGGAGATGGTTATGAAATATAAATATAAAGCGAGTATAATCATTCCTACATTTAATAGGTTTAAGCTGTTGTGCATGACTTTGGATTCATTGAGCAATCAATCTGTGGATAAAAATGATTATGAAGTTATCATTATTGATGATGGATCAACCGACGCGACAAAGGATATTCTCAAATTGTATTCAAATAAATTGAATTTAAAATATTTTTTCCAAGAAAACCTCGGCTATCGGGCGGCGGCGACAAGAAATAAAGGTATTAAAATGTCTGCATCGGAAATATGCATTTTCATAGATTCCGGCATATTATTGGCGAGTAAGGCTATTGAAGAACATTTAAAATATCATGAAAAATTCGGGATTTGTGCCGTAATTGGTTATGTATACGGCTATGACGAATATAATGAAAATAGGGAAAAATTACTCATATTGCAGATAGATCCACATAAAATTGATGAATATATACCCTTGATCATAAAAAACAATATCTTGGATTTACGGGAAAAAATTTTCAGGGAAATTGGATATGATATGCAAAATTGGCCTGCTCCATGGGTCATATTCTGGAGTTGCAATATATCAATTAAGCATGAAATTTTGGTGAAAATTGGTATGTTTGATGAAGCTTATAATACATGGGGTGGTGAAGATACCGATTTAGGGATTGCTCTTCATGTCAATAAAATTCCCATTCGCTTTAATCCAAAAATTGAAACAGTCCATTTCCCCCATGATAAATTCAAGCCATCAATAACTGATATTGAATTGAAAAGACGGACTTTAAATAAAAAAAAATATATGTATCGAAAATTCGGGCTTCCCGAAATCAAAACATGGTTTGATATTGATACTATGAATCTAAACCGTTATCTGCTGAATGATAAACGATAAGATAGATTTATTACTATACCAGAAAGAAAGTGGTTTTCCCCATTGTTTCGTAGAAACAATAAGAAAACATCACTTTCTTTCTGGTCATGATGGGGAAAACCACTTTCTTGTTGGTATATAATGATTTAAGGGTATGCCGTTATGGTTTGCCTTTAAATCCTTGTTTATACGCGTATACAAATTTTGAGGGGAAGAATTGTCAGACGCAGAAAATATTTTTGTTTCAGGATATTCTTTAACAGAAAGTGATGCATTTTTTAGATACTTGTTTGCCCTTGGTTCAGAAGTGAAAACTAGAATAAAACGTTTTTGGGTTTTTGATCCAGATGAACAAGATATAGTTAAAAAAAGATTTGAAAAATTAATAGGTACAGGTATTAGAAATAAATTTAGGTTTGAGAAGAAAACTTTTTCTGATCTACTTGGCGAAGTCGGTAATATAAAATTTTAAATAATAATGATAAAAAAAACAAACTTCCGGTAACTTTAGAACCGGAAGAAGTCCAAAATTTATTAAAGCAGCCTACTTAGTACACCATTTTATCAAAGTATTAAAAATCCGTACACGAGACGAGGTAAACCTAGGTTTACCAAGTAAAACAAGGTATCTTATATTAAAAGACACCCTATAAAAATTAAAATATCCATGTCCTACTTATCTCGGACCGGCAGCTGTAATATTGTCCCACAAATTTTAAGATCCGGACCTTGATCTGTCCCACAATTTATAAGATATCCAGCTGCAGCAGTAGGACATTTTATTGATCATAGGACCTTATTTTATGATCTCTCCGGACTGGATCCATATATAGTATAAATTTAGAAGATAACCGTACGCCAAAAGTGTCTTACCGTCCGTGTGCCACTTTTGGCACACGGTCCATGTGTCAAAACCATCACACAAAAACTGTTATTAATTTAATAATTAATTGCCTTAAATCGCATTCTAGAGCGCCTGGGGACAAATTACACTATGATTCTAAACTCATTCATTCCATTTTCAACATCGATATTTGCCCGGGTGATATAGATTGTTGTACCTGGTTTGATAATAAAATTTATTATTGAGTTTAGGCCTACTAGTGCAAGGGTAAAACTATAAAAAAAGTAACGAATTTTGTCTCCAGACCAGGTAACGGATCCTGGAAGAGATAAAGCTTTAAGATTCTTATATTTTTAACTTAATTTATCTTCCACAACTTTGGCTATTTTGTTGGCAAGTTTTTCAATTTCGCTTTTGGTAGGGCCTTCAAGCATCACCCTGCAAATAGGCTCGGTGCCAGAATATCTTACAAGAACCCTGCCCTTGTCAGCGAGTTCCTTTTCAACTTCTGATATTATACTCTTTAGTTCAGGTATTTCTTCAAGCGGGGCTTTCCTTTTAACCTTCACATTTATCAAAACCTGAGGGAAGGTCTTCATAATCTTTGCCAGTTCTGAGAGGGGCTTGTTTTCCTTTTTCATAACGGATAGAAGCTGTAGTGCGGTTAAAATACCGTCACCTGTGGTATGGTGTTCTTTAAAAATTATATGGCCGGAATCTTCTCCTCCGATAACACTATCATGTTTTATCATTTCCTCAAACACATATCTATCGCCAACTTTTGTTGTTACATTTTTAATGTCCATCTCTTTGAATGCAATAGAAAGCCCTAGATTGCTCGTTATAGTTGTAACTACAGTGTTATTCTTTAGTATATCCTCCTCTTTCATTTTTTTTGCGCATATTGCAATTATCTTATCGCCATTGACTATGTTGTTTTTTTCATCAATTGCTATTAACCTATCCCCATCACCGTCAAAAGCAAGCCCGATATCTGCTTTAGTTTCAGCTACCTTTTTTGCGAGATTTCCAGGATATAGTGAGCCGCAATCCAGGTTAATATTCTGGCCATCAGGGCTAACATTTAAAGTAATAATCTCAGCCCTCATCTCCTTAAACAATGTAGGAGCAATTTTATAAGTAGCACCATTTGCACAATCAAGCACAATCTTCATTCCTTCAAGGTTAAGATTCCTGGGGAATGAATGTTTGAGGAATACTATATACCTTCCACTTGCATCTTCTTCCCTGAACGCACGGCCCAGATTTTCAGCACCGGTAAGAAGAGATGGGAGTTTTTTTGAAAGTATCAGCTCTTCAATTTTCAGCTCTTCTTCGTCAGTTAGTTTATATCCGTTTTTTGAAAATATCTTGATTCCGTTGTCCTGGTATGGATTATGTGAAGCAGAAATCACTATTCCTGCGTCCGCATTCAGGTTAGTAGTTAAAAAAGCAATACCAGGCGTTGGTACAGGGCCCACAAGTATTACATCTGCTCCCATAGAACATATGCCTGATACCAGGGTACTTTCTATCATATAACCAGAAAGCCTTGTATCTTTACCTATAACAATTCTTGAGCGATGCCCCTCTTTTTTTAATATATACGCAGTAGCCTGCCCAATCTGCATAATCATATCAGGGGTGATTGGGTATTGATTTGCAACTCCTCTTATTCCGTCTGTTCCGAATAACTTGCCCATGTCTTTACCTCCTTTTTGCAATCGCTTTTTGTGTCTTACTAATTTCAGTGCCTCTGTGGTTACATCCTTTGTTCTAATTTTTGTGTTTGTTTCAGTTTGATTATGGTTTTTGGAGGATAATAGCCCCTTGCAGTTGCATTCGGGTATAAAAGTACATCTTTCCCTAATATAGTTCCTGGAGTTGTAACGCTATTACATCCTGTTTCTGTGCCATCTGCAAGTATTGCTCCAAATTTCCTTAAACCAGTTTCGTATTTCCTGTCTCCTATATTAATCACAACATTTGATTCAACTATCTTTAAATTTGCCAGTTTTGTTCCTGCTCCAAGATTTACCTTACCGAGAATACTGTCACCAATATATGCAAAATGTCCTGCCTTACTTTCTCCAAGCATGGCACAGGATTTTAACTCAGTTGTATGTCCAACTACACAGCCATTTCCAACAAGGGTATCACCTCTTAAATAAGCTCCCTGGCGCAGTTCAGTGTTATCACCAATAATAGCTGGCCCCTTTATCAATACGCCTGGCTCTATAATTGTACCTTTCCCGATATATATCTCATCATCCATCAGGATTGCACCAGCATATATTACACTTGCACCGTCAAGAATCTCACCATCTTTCTTTATGATTAATTTCTTTTTTGATATGCTTATATCAAATCCGGATTCAATAATTTTATCATCATATAAAACCAGAGTTTTATTTATAAATACTTCACCCTTCCTTAAATTAGAAACATTTGGCTTAATATTATCCCTGATATATTTCTTAAGCTTTTTCAGGGCGTCCCATACGTATTCAGTATTGTCGAAAAGGCTTTTGAACTGGGTTTGGGAAAGATCAAAAAAATCTTCTGGTTTAAGCATTTTTCTCCTACTTGCAAAAATTTCTAACGGAGTAAATCCACAGTATTATACAAAGTTTATTCACACTTTTCAACCCTACTCTCTTAAAACCCACAACCAACCACTGTTGCCCATATAAAAAAGCCTGGTGTTTTATAAACTAAAAATAATGATTTTGAATTTGTACTTTGGTGTGAAGACATTTCAAATAACCGGGCTAAAATATACCATAATGACAAAAGTTACTTAAATGGCTGGGGAGGGGGATTCGGTCTTTCGTCTCACTTCGTTCGCTCACGTAACCGCGAGCTCCCTCAGCTGTTGCTTCAGTCCGCTCTTTCGAATCCCTGGAAATATGCCACTGGCATATTTCCATCCACTAAAGTTTATCAATCTATAGCAACACCATTACATCTATGGCTGCCCCAGGATGTGAAATTTCGAACCAATTTTTAAATGAAATCATGAAATTTATGAAAATCTCTGAAACACTTTGATTACAAAAAAAGATAAATTCTTAAATTAGAATAATTATATTAATTTTGTTAAAGTTAAAAGCATTATTAATTAATTTAAAAACCAAATATAATTTTATTGTTTAAAGATTTTCGACTGGAGATATTAATGAAATATAGAATTTTTGGAAATACTGGAATAAAAGTTTCTATTTTAGGATTTGGAGCAATGCGATTACCTGAAGAAGAAATTAGTGGAAAATATTATGTTAAAGAGGAAGAATCTATTGAAATGATTAATATAGCCTTTAAATTGGGAGTAAACTATATAGACACTGCTTATCCTTATTGTCATAGCCAAAGTGAGAATATTGTAGGAAAAGCACTAAAAGGCTGGAGAGATAAAGTTTATTTATCTACTAAAATGCCTACCTGGATGGTTGAAAAAAGTAGTGATTACAAACGTTTTTTAGAAGAACAACTTAAAAAATTAGATGTAGATTATATTGATTTTTATCACTTTCATGGATTAGACGATGATAAATTTAAAAATAAGGTACTAAAATATAATCTTTTAAACGAAGCTCAAAAAGCAAAGGATGAGGGATTGATTAAACATATATCTTTTTCCTTTCACGATAAACCTGATGTAATGAAAAAAATTATTGATACAGGTATTTTTGAATCAGTTCTATGTCAATATAATCTTCTAGACAGAATTAATGAGAAATCAATGGCTTACGCAAAGAAAAAAGGTCTTGGAGTCACAGTCATGGGGCCAGTTGGCGGTGGTAGAATTACAGCACTAGATTTTTTAAAAGATTCTATAAAAGAAAAAATTGGAAGTCTTCCTGAGCTAGCATTAAAATTTGTCTTTTCTAATAAAGATATCTCCATTGCACTTTCTGGTATGGAAAATATTAAAATGGTTAAAGAAAATGCCAAAATTGCAAGCTTAGCACATAAATTAACTTCTAAAGAGATTGAGCTAATAAAAAAGTTTTTAAGTGAAGATAAGGTAAAAAAACTAATACCTTGTACCAATTGTAGATATTGTATGCCATGTCCCAGTAATGTTGCTATACCAGAAATATTTAAATTGATGAACTATTACACTTTAACTGAACTTAAAGATAATTCAAGACTTAACTATTATAATATAAACTCTGGCAACCAAAGCAAATTGTCAGATGAGTGTACTGAATGTGGTGAATGTGAAAAAAAATGTCCACAACAGATAAAAATTATGGATAAATTAAAAGAAAGCCA
>JADBLP010000119.1:0-4536 GCA_014894375.1 Actinomycetota bacterium
TTTACTACCGGTTTCCAGGGAATGGCTGATGCCCGAGACAGAACGGTTGCCACAAACTATGCCCAAGAAGCAATGGAAGATATAAGGAATATGGATTTTGATCAGATTATAACAAAATCTAGAGCTTTTATAATTGGCACAAAATTTGAAAGAGAAGTAATTGTTCAGCCCAGTACTAATTTAAAAAAAGTTACCACCAAAGTGTATTGGAAAGATAGAAATGGTATTTGGAAAATGGTAGAAACCGATACGATTGTGCAGTTTGTCGAAACAACAGCAGGTACTCCTACAAAAATATTACTATATGCAAACCCTTATAATGTTTTAACTGAAAATGACGTAGATACTCCTATCAATGAAAAAGAATCAATTATTACTGCAGTAATAAAAGATGATAAAGGAAATAATGTCAAAGCTCCGGCTTTCAATATTACTTTTTCAATTGTAGGAGGTGGTAGTCTTTCACCAAATACTTTCACTTCTATAGATGGTAAAGCTACTACTACTTTTACTTCAGGTACTGAAGCTGGAGAAGTTACTATTACTGCTTCATCTGTAGGATTAACATCTGATTCGATTACTATTCAAGTTACTGATCCAAATAAACCAGTAAAAATAAATCTCACGGCAGATAAAATGTTTATGACTGCTACGACGAGTAGTATTTCTACAATTACTGCAACTATCGTAAATGCTGGTGGGGTAACAGTAACTGAGGCGATTGAGCAAGTTGAAATAACTTTTAGTGTTTCAGGACCTGGAACCCTATCCACACCAACAACTAAAACTACCGTAAGTGGTGGGACTACGATAGATCTAACTTCCAATGGCAACCCTGGAACAATTACTGTAACTGCGAGTGCCAGTGGGTTAGAACCAGGTGTTATAAATATAATTACAGGCGGCAAGATTTATCTTTCTGCATCTTCCATTAATGTGCCGGTTAATGAAACATCCAAAATTACTATTACTACCAAAGATATGAATGGAGCACCAATGAAATATATAGGAACTATTGATTTATCAGTAGGCGGAGATGGATTTGGGTATTTATCTCCTTCTTCTGTTACTTTTGATGGTACTACTTCTTCTAAGACTGTTATATTTACTGCATCTGAAATAGGAGAAGTAATAATTAACTCAGAAGATGTTTCTGTACCGGGGATATTAACACCTGAAAATGATTTAATTTTAACCGTTATTCCAGAATTAAATCCTGACCATATTAAAGTAGACGCAGTTCCATCAAGTATTCCAACAGGTGGAAATGAAAATAATACTTCTATAATAACTGCTCGAGTAGAGAATGAATTTTATATTCCCATAACCAGCTATATCAATGATATTACATTTACAACTACTGCAGGAAGCTTTTCTCCTATTGATGACACTGTAAAAAGCATAACTTTATCCAATGGTAACGAAAATTATAACGATGGTATGGCTACACTTAAATTATATTCATCCAATGTAGCAGAAACTGCAATTATATCAGTTACTTCAATTTATGATGGAGAAACAATTTCTGGAAATACGAGAGTTGGATTCTATTCAGAAGCAGACCATATCGATTTAATCGCCATACCTCAAAGTATCCTATCAGGTGGAGGAACTCAAGGAACTTGCAATATAATTGCAACTGTAAAAGATGGTACTACTATAGTTAGTAGTTATAATGGTCCAGTAACATTTACTATTGTCGCGGGTTTTCCAAATGGTATTAAATTTATTTCTACTAATCAAAGCAATATCACTATAAATGCGATAGGTGGTGTGGCAACAATAGTAGTACAATCAAAAAATTGGGTAGGTAATGCAAAAATAAAGGCGTCTGCATCTGAAGGGCTGCCTAAAACTTTAGATGCTGAGGTACTTATACCGGTTGTAGCAAATAAAAACTTGGAAATATTTATGCTCTATAAAAATGAGTCAACTAATTTTATAAAATATTATTACCCCGAAGATGGTTTGTTAAAAGGTAGTTGGAGTGCAGTAGGTATATATGGAAAATTTTGTGTAGATAGTGATAATAATTTATATATTCTCGATGGTAGTTATATTCAGAAGAAAAATAGTAGGGGTGATCCATTGTTGAGAAGTGAGACAATTGCAGAAAACAGTTATAGTATTAATATTGGACCTAACGGCTATATTTACTTTACACAAAATATAGGAGATAAATATTATATAAATAAAATAAATCCTAATACATTAGTAGTTGAAGATATTTTAAATTTAACCGAGAACAAAATATATTATGGATTTGCAATTGATTCAGATGCAAATATTTATATACATAATTTCACTGAACAAACAATAGAAAAATGGAATTTTATAAATGGATTCACTGAATTAGATATTGATTTATCATATAATTATGAATTCAGTGAATTAGCAATAGCTGGGGACTATGTAACTGGGTACTATATAGGCGGAGTTGGAGAAGTTGCAGGTGAAAGGGAAGCTTTTAAAATTCTTAAAGATTTTTCTTCAAGCGAAATAACACCTCCATTAACCGGGATGGTCAACCCGTTATACATATCAAGTATAGGTGGAGATTTCTTATTTAGCGGATTAGACGATGCTAACCAAATAGTATATGGAAGATATGGTACAGATGGTTCTCCAAAATGGAATCATACAATACCAAAAGAAAATGAAATTCCATTTTCAGACTGCATAATTGGTGCGTATCCTTTTTAGAATTAAAATAAAATAAATATTTACATATTTTAAAAGTGTGGTATAAGTACATGAAAAAAAAATATAATATAAAAGATCACAAAGGATTTAGTTTAATTGAAATGATGGTTGTAGTCGTTATTTTGGGATTAATTGTTTTGGGTTTGGTAACTTTTTTTACCGGAGGGGCTAAATCCTGGGTAGCCGGACAATCTCAATTAGAAGCACAAAGAAATGCCCGCCAGGCAATAGACCAAATGGTAAGGGAAATAAGAGAGGGCGATAGTATAGCAAGTGGTTCAAATGATACAAGTATAACAATTAATTATCCTGCTTCCTTCGGGAAAAGCTCTGTTACTTATAGTTTATCTTCATCTGGCACTACTATAAATAGAGGTTTAATTCCTTTAATAAATAATGTTGAAACACTGAATTTTTCTTATCCAGATGCCCCTATAGATTCATCAAAAGTGCATATCTTGTTAGAAGTAGATGTTGATAATGATGGCAAACCTGATATTACTTTAAATACGGATGTTAATTTGAGAAATTTTGGTTTAGGAACATAAGAATAATTAATAAATTATGTAAATAATGAAATAATAATAATCGGTAAATCGGTCAATAGGCTAATTGGCCAATTGATAGGGGTGATAAAAATGAAAAAAAAGAATATTATAAATAAAAAAATCAAAAATGTATTTTCTAATCAAAAAGGAATGGCTCTTTTGGCAACTTTAATATTTGTTTTTATATTGGTAACGTTAAGTGTAGCTATACTTACAATGACTAATAATGACTCAAAGTTATCAACTTTACAAAGAGATTCAACAAGAGCTTTTTACCTGGCAGATGCCGGCGTTGAAAAGGCTTTATGGTATTTGAATACACCGGTAGAATTGGGAGGAAAAGATAAGTATCTCTGGAGGCCACCAACTTCTACTGGTGGTTCATTTACCGAAGGAACATCTCTTGAAAATTATGAAATACGCATTGAAGATAAAGGAATTGATTCCCCCCCCGAAAAACCAACCGATAAGATTGATATAACTTCTATAGGAACTGTAAAAGAAGGCAAATATTCCTCTGGAAAACGTACAGTAGTGGTAACAGCAATAATAGGGATATCCCCATCAGATAGTGTGTCTTATGACCATGCTATTTTAACTGATGGTAATTTGACTTTACATGGAGGTATATCTGTAAGCGGTTCTATTCATTCTAATGAAAATATAAGTGTTGCTGGTACAACTTTTAGTCTTGTTAATGGAACAGCAACTGCTGTAGGTAGTACAGATTATGGAACAAGTGTAGGAGAAAATGGTAGAGAGGATTTCCCTCATATTGATTTTGAACATTTTAGAGAATTGGTTGTTGATCCTGCTAATCCCGATAATGCTTATGATATGAGTGGAAACGGTAAATTTTATGGTAAAGACACTTCTGTAGTTTTTAATACTGATAGTGATTTGTATGGTATTCATTTCATAGATGGAGATGTAAAAATTCAAGCTGGTTTAACCCTTATTAACGCAACAATTTTTGCTACCGGAACAATTGAGGTTATTGGAAGTGGAGACATAGTTCTTCAAAATGATATATCTCCTCTCGCTTTAATAGCTGAAGGAGATATTACTATTGGAGGATCAGTTCATGGTGAAGGAATAATTCAATCCGAATCCACTATAACTGTTAATGGAAATGTTAATATTGAAAAAGGTGCGCTATATGCAGTTGATGGAGTATTGAATGGTGGTGGAGGAAACATAAATGTTGTTTATTATACTGGTCTTGCGGGAACACCAATTCCTGGCACAGGAATAGAAGTTTATATAAAAACCTCCTGGCGAGAGG
>JADBLP010000032.1:0-4481 GCA_014894375.1 Actinomycetota bacterium
CCTGTGCGAAACTATACAGGAAGAGGACCTGTAATTGGTATTTATACAAGCCTTGCAAAGGCGGCATATTTCTATTCCATTGTTGTCGCATTTGATATGCCTTTTATTTCTTATGACTTATTAAAATCTTTGGCTTATGGCTTCGGATTAAACACTGAGGAATCAAGTAACAGTGAGTTAATACCGATATCCCACAATTACCCTAAGACAAATGATGCACGTATAATCAAAACTGAAAAAGGTTTTGAAGTCCTCTGTGGATTGTATTCCAAAAATTGTCTTGGTATCTTAAAAGAAAATATCGGAAAACAAAAATATAAAATATCTGATATTTTTAACTATCTGGATGTTGAAATAATTTCAATTAATAAGCTTAAGCAAAATGGGATAGATAGCCTTAATTTTTTTAATATTAACAGATTGGAGGATTATCATAAGTTTAAAAATTTGTGGCAAAATAATAATATATCATCGAATACAGCTACTTCATTTGTTGAAAAATGGACTGATTTTTTCTTCAGGTAAGTTTGGATATTAAAGTTATCTATTATCTGGTATCTATGTTTGATAAATTTATACTGGCAGAGGCCACTTTCAGAATATCCAAAGCATAAGGATTATTCTTCAAGAGTAAACCCATAGAAATAAAAAGCATATTAAGTAATACTATGATTGAATTCTGACTCAAATCACATAATTTTTAATCACTAATTTGTGGAAATCTCTCCATCCCATAATTGGAAGGAAATACCCCGGTAGGGCATATATCTACACATTCCATACAGTTTTCACAATATTTAAAATAAGCAGAATCCGGAATAAAAGTAACCTTCTTATTTATTCCCCTTCCCACAAATCCTATAGCGTTATTTTTCTTAACTTCCCTGCAATACCTTACACAGAGTCCGCAAAGAATACAATAATTATTCTCCTTTTTAAACCTGGTTCCACTTAACTTGTACTTTTTGGCCAGCCTTTTTATCTCAGGATTGAAAGGAAATAATGCAAGATACAATTCTACCAGATTTTTCCTGATTTGCTCCACTTTCTGGCTCTCTGTATGAACTATAATGCCATCCTCTACCGGATAAGCACAGGAGGCAACTATTTTTGACCTGCTGTTTTTTTCTATTTCAACAAGGCACAGCCTGCAAGCGCCATGCGGTTTTATCTTCTCATGATAACACATGGTAGGAATATGAATTCCATTCTTTTTTGCAGCTTGAAGTACGGTATCGCCTTCATTTATTTCAACCTTCTGGCTATCTATGGTTATATTAAATTTTTTCCTTTTTAAATCCTCTTTTTTATTATTCATAATTATGTTCTCCCGATCTTTTTTAAATTAATTTAAATCCTTTCAACTTATAACTCATTTTTCCCCTGTTTTACTCCTTCTTTAGCAAGGCCTGTTTTCTTTTCAATGGCACTATATTTTTCCGGACAGGCTTCTATGCAAGAACCGCATTTAATACAAATTTCACTATCTATGATATGTGGTTTTTTACTTTCTCCCCTTATTGCATCTACCGGACATGCTTTTACACAGATTCCGCAGCCTGCACATTTATTTTCGTCGATAACATAACTTATTAAAGGTACGCAAACTTTTGCCGGACATATATTGTAATAAATATGAGCTTCATATTCTTCCTTAAAATATTTAAGTGTGGTTAGCACAATATTTGGTGCAGTGGTTCCAAGAGCACACAAGGAAGCTTCTTTAAGCAATAGTGACAGATCTGCCAGAAGTATTAAATCCTCCTCTCTGCCTTTTCCCTCCATTATCCTCTCATAAATATAAATCATCTGCCTAAGGCCCTCTCTACAGGGAACACACTTTCCGCAAGACTCATCAGCTGAGAATTTCAGGAAATAATGTGCCATATTCACCATACAGGAAGTTTCATCCATAACTACCATTCCACCTGAACCCATCATTGAACCTGCCTTTGTTAATTCATCAAAATCCACAGGAAGATCAAGCAATTGTTCAGGAATTACTCCCCCTGAAGGTCCGCCAGTCTGAACTGCTTTAAATTTTTTATCATCCTTGATCCCGCCACCAATTTTATAAATAATATCCCTTAAGGTAATTCCCATTGGAACTTCAACCAGTCCAGTGTTTTTAACTTTACCCACCAGTGAGAAGATTTTAGTCCCGCTGCTATTTTTTGTTCCCACGCTTTTAAACCAATCAGCTCCATTTTTTATAATCAGCGGAATATTTGCAAAGGTTTCAACATTATTTAAATTAGTCGGCTTTCCCCAGAGTCCACTTTCAGAAGTATGTATGTATTTCAATCTGGGTTCTCCTACGCTACCTTCAATAGCAGTTGTAAGCGCGCTTGATTCCCCCGACACATAAGAACCGGCTCCTTTATGAACTTTCACATCAAAATTGAATCCTGAATTTAAAATATTTTCGCCAATCAGTCCGTATTCTTTGGCCTGCTTTATGGCTATATTTACATTTTCTACTGTTAGAGGATATTCCTGTCTAACATAAATAAACCCCATATTTGAACCGATAGCATATGCTCCAATCATTAAACCTTCCAAAACACTATGAGGATTCCCTTCCAATATTCCTCTATCCATATATGCACCGGGATCTCCTTCATCTGCGTTAACAATTATATATTTTGGTTCACCAGCCGCATTTTTGGTAGTTTCCCATTTCACACCTGCCGGAAAGCCTCCTCCTCCCCGGCCTCTTAAGTTGGCTTTTTTTACTTCCTGCAGCACTTCTTCCGGCCTCATCTGGCTGGTAGCTTTTGCCAGAGACTGATATCCGCCTATTCTTATATAATCATCAATATTTCTCGAATCTATTTTTGAATTGCTGCTTAGAAGAACTCTATTTTGAAATTTGTAAAAAGGGATATCGGATTCTTTAGTTACCAGATTTCCTTCATCATCCTTATAAAGAAGCCTTTCTACTATTTCTCCTTTTAAAGTCTTATCAATTATCTCGGGAACATCGTCTTTTTTTACCTGCAAATAGCAGATACTCCCTGGGTAAACAATTATAATTGGCCCTTTCTCACAGTATCCATGACATCCGGTTCTGCGTATAACGATCTTATCATTCTCTTTTGCATAATTTTTCTTTAGCTCATCAACCATAGCAGTATAAATATCTTCTGCAGAGTAGGCTTTACAGCCTGGCCCGCAACATACGGAAAATATTGCATCAGCATTGTTTAGTTGTCTTTGGAGTTTATCTGCTTTTTCTAATAAACCCCGGTAAGACCCTATCTTATTATTAATAGCCATTTTAAGCCCCTATCTATAATATTAATATTTTAATCAATATTTCCATTCTCAAATAAACTCTAATTTAATTGCTTTAATATCTTTTTCAAATTACCAATAGAAGGATTGCTGTAATATTTATTGCTAATCATAATCACAGGTCCTAATGCGCAACAACCCAGACAATTAACAGTTTTAAGAGTAAATTTATAATCACCGGTTGTATCTCCCGGTTTTATTCCCAGGATACCTGTAATTCTTTGAAGTAAGTTCATCGCTCCTCTAACATGACATGCTGTACCCGTGCAAGCTATGATAGAATGTTTTCCCTGGGGTTCTAAGTTAAAATACTTATAAAAAGTAGCAATACCATAAATATCTGTAAGAGGGATATCTAACCTGTTGCTGATATAAAGCAGAATATGTTTGGGGAGCCACCTGTATTCGTTCTGAACATCTAAAAGTATCTGAATCAAGTTACTTCTTTGGTTTTCATGATAACTGACTATTTTATCTACTTTCCCAAAATCTTTTATCACATCTTCCAATGCCAACTCCTTTTCTCTCTTTATTTTATTTAACTCACCAAGCCACTGGCTAAGCTGGTTCTGGATTGTATTTATTCTTTCTACATTTCTATAATCCTCTAAATTTCCTTCATAGCCCGTAACCAGCGGGTAACCGGCATCACCAGTAAACTTCTTTTTATCTAAGCCACTCTTACTTGGTCTTATATCAGGTTTTCCCACTGCTAATTCCGGACTCTCTTCTATCCTATACTTTGCCTTGTTATTTTCAAAACCAACCTTAGTTACCAGTCCTTCTTTTTCCAGCAGCCTTAAAGTTCTATATATTGTTGCCATTCCTATTTTTGGATATTTTTTATGAGACAAAAAGAATACTTCTTCAGCATCCAGTTTATCTGGACTTTTAAGCAGTATATCTAAAATAACCATTCTGGTCTCTGTAATTCTAAATCCACTCTTCTTTATTTTCTGTTTGTAAATGTCAATATCCCTTTTATTGTTTTTCATTACACAAACTTTACCCGGTTACTTATTGATAATGATAATGATATTCAATATTATCCTAATTATATGCCCGGGATTTATTTTGTCAACGTATGCTTCGAGCATTTTTTTACAGGAATTAGAACTATTGGGAGTGTACTCTTGTGAGATAAAAACTTTATAATGAAAGGTGATTTATAAATTTGATAGGAT
>JADBLP010000048.1:0-17455 GCA_014894375.1 Actinomycetota bacterium
CAACTGCTGGACTTCCGGATAATCCTAATGAGAATTACATAAGAGCAGAAGTTATAGACTTCAGCCCGTGGGAACAGAGAGATTTAGCCGTACTTAAAATAACGCCTGTTACGGGAAATGCTCTATCAAGTATAATAATTGGTGATTCATCCATGATTGAAGTTCAGGACAAAATAACTATTATTGGTTATCCCTGGAATGCTGATATTAGTTTGGAAAGTGTTATGACTCCTACGTATGCGTCAGGAATAATAAGCGCAAGAAAAATGGTTGGAGGAACCGAAGTACTTCAGGTTGATATGACAGCTGCTCCTGGGAACAGCGGGAGCCCCGTTTTAAATGAGAATGGAGAAATAATTGGTATGCTAACAATGGGATCAAGTGAAAATGTTAATTTCCTTAGACCCAGTAATGATATAAAGGAAATGCTTAATAAAAATGGGGTTACAAATAAACTTGGGATGCTGGATGAAGAATTTGAAAAAGGAATGGTAATGTTCAGAGGAAAACATTACTCATTAGCTATAAATAATTTTAATGCTGTTTTAAATTTAAGTCAAAGACATCTACTAGCCCAGGAATATAGATCAAAAGCACAGGAAGCAGTAAGCAAGGGTGAAGATGTTCCATTAGTAGAAGAGACTCCTATAGAAGAGGAAGAGATTCAAGAGGTACCGGAAAAAGAAATAGTTGAGACTGGAGAAAGTGAGGCAGTGTCAGAAGCATTAAGCTTAAAAATGATAATACTTGTTATAGCACTGCCAATATTATTTGTAATAATAATTGTGGTGGTTGTTGTGGTATTAGTGAAAAGAAGAAGTGCCCCAACCAAAACAGAAACTATGAGAGAAAAACCAGCCACTAAAGAAGGGAAGCCTAAAAAAGAAGAGTCTAAGGAAAAAGTAAAATATTGTCCATCTTGTGGAAATAAAGTTGGGGAGGATCAGAAATTCTGCAATAGTTGTGGAGGTAAATTGTCTTAAAGTAAATTTTTTAATTTAAAAAATAGGGTTCGAGTTAATAAAGCTTGAGCCCTGTTTTTTTTATTTTTTTAATTGTTTTAGTAGTATATCTATGATATTATTTTTCCTTAAACAAATTTTCAATAGTTATTATGAATACGAGAAAAAGAAGTTTTCCAGATAAACTTAAAAAAGAGTTTTTTAAAACTCATTTTACCGGTAATACAAATACTGCCAGTCTTTCACTATGTATTCTTTTAATTTTAACCTGTCTATTACTTTTAGTCGGTATTCTATCCTAATTTCAGGACAAATATTGTCTTTTACATTGTACAATAGTCCTGTAAATTCTTTTATAAGTATTTCAAATACTTGTTATGTTATATAATTGAAACATTCGAAAAGTAATTTCTTAAGAGAGGGAGGAAAATTGAGAAGTGATAGTATGAAAAAGGGGGTTGCAAGACTACCTCACAGGTCGATTTTTAAGTCTTTAGGATATACTGATGAAGAAATAAGGAGGCCTATAATCGGAGTTGTGAATTCAGCAAATGAATTAATACCGGGCCATATGCATCTTGATAGTATCGCTGAAGCGGTTAAAGCGGGAATCAGGATAGCCGGAGGCACACCCCAGGAATTTTCGACAATAGGCGTGTGTGACGGAGTGGCTATGAATCATGTTGGGATGAAATATTCTCTTGCCACAAGGGAAATAATAGCTGATAGTATAGAAGCAGTATCAATGGCGCATCCTTTTGACGGGCTGGTTCTAATTTCATCCTGCGATAAAATTGTCCCGGGAATGATTATGGCAGCACTCAGGTTAAACATTCCTTCAATTGTGATAAGCGGCGGACCGATGCTGGCAGGAAAATTTAAAGGTGAGGATATTGATTATAGCACTTGCTATGAAGCTATTGGGAAATATAAAAAGGGTAAATACACTGATGAGGATTTGAGAGAAATAGAGGAAGAAGCATGCCCTACATGCGGGAGCTGTTCAGGAATGTTTACAGCTAATTCAATGAACTGTCTATCAGAGGCAATAGGAATCGCATTGCCCGGAAACGGCACTATTCCGGCCTTTTATTCCAAAAGATTAAGATTGGCTAAGATAGCCGGAATGAAGATTATGGAACTTGTAAATAAAAATATTAAACCAAAAGATATTGTAATCATAGATGCAGTTAAGAATGCTCTTGCAGTTGATATGGCGCTCGGCTGCTCAACCAATACCATTCTACATCTACCGGCGATTGCTAATGAAGCCGGAGTTGATTTTAACCTGGAAATGGTAAACGAAATAAGTAACAGGACACCTAATTTATGCAGGTTAAGCCCGGCCGGTAAACATCATCTTGAAGATCTGTACAGCGCTGGCGGAGTAGAAGCAGTAATGAATGAACTTCTAAAAAACGGATTGATTAATGGCGAGCTCGAAACTGTTAGCGGGAAAAAAGTAAAGGAAAATATATCAGGTTCTAAGATTTTAAATAAGGAAGTTATAAGAGAAGTTTTAAATCCTTATATTAAAGATGGCGGTATTGCCATTTTATGGGGTAATCTTGCCCCTGAAGGATGTGTTGTCAAAAGATCAGCCGTAGATCCTTCAATGTATCACCATAAGGGTAAAGCCAGAATATTCAATAGTGAAGAAGAATCATTAGAAGCAATAATGAATGGAAAAATAAATTCCGGAGATGTGATAGTAATAAGATATGAAGGGCCTAAAGGCGGGCCCGGAATGCGGGAAATGCTTGCTCCGACATCGGCTATTGCCGGAATTGGTCTGGATAAAGAAGTTGTCTTAATTACAGACGGCAGATTTTCAGGTGCTACAAGGGGAGCTTCTATTGGACACGTGTCACCTGAAGCTCAGGCTGGAGGTCCCATTTGTATTGTGGAAGAAGGAGATATTATTGAAATAGATATACAGGAAAATAAGATAAATCTACTTTTAAGTGATGAAGAAATAAAGAAGAGGATTGGTAAATGGAATCCTCCAGATATAAAAATAAAGGAAGGTTATCTTGCCAGATATTCAAGGCTTGTGACTTCAGCTGCAAAAGGAGCTGTACTAGAATAATTTTATTGATTTTTTAAGTGTTTTATTTTTTAAAAAAGAATAAAAAAATGATATAATTATCAAATCATTTTAAGTGTTATAAAGTTGTTACAAATATAGGGAGTGAAATTATTATGGGTAAAATTACCGGCGCACAAATGATAATAAAATGTTTAAAGGAAGAGGGAGTAGAAGTAATATTCGGATATCCTGGCGGCAAAGTAATTCCTCTGTATGATGCATTATTTGACAGTGACATAAGACACATACTTGTAAGGCATGAACAGGGAGCGGCACATGCAGCGGACGGTTATGCAAGGGTAACAGGAAAAACGGGAGTTTGTATTGCTACTTCAGGTCCGGGTGCGACTAATCTGGTCACCGGTATTGCCAATGCATATATGGATTCAATACCAATGGTGGCTATAACCGGACAGGTAGGTACGGCCCAGATTGGTACCGATGCCTTCCAGGAAGCGGATATAACCGGTATAGCTGCACCTATAACAAAACATAACTATCTTGTAAAAAATGTTGAGGATTTACCCAGAGCAATAAAAGAAGCCTTTAGAATTGCATCTACAGGCAGACAGGGTCCCGTTTTAATTGATATTCCGGTTGATATAACAACTGATTTGATAGACGAGAACTTTAAAGTGGATATAAGTCTGCCCGGATATAAACCTACGCTTAAAGGCAATCTCAAGCAGGTTAAACAGGCAGCAAAAAAAATAGCCGAAAGTAAAAAGCCTGTAATTTTTGCCGGAGGAGGAGTGATCTCTTCAGGGGCAAGTGATATTTTAAGAAAGTTTGTGAAGGTTACAAAAATTCCGGTTATCACTTCACTTTTAGGAATGGGCTCATTTCCTGAAACCGATCAGTTGTCTTTAAAAATGGCAGGTATGCATGGTACCAAATATGCAAATCTTGCTTTTACCGAAGCAGACCTTATTATTGCAGTAGGGGTTAGATTTGACGACAGGGTTACCGGTAAATTATCAGAATTTGCGCCAGAGGCAGAAATTATCCATATAGATATTGATCCTGCAGAAATTGGTAAAAATGTCAAAGTACTTATTCCTATTGTAGGGGATGCAAAGATTGTTCTTACGGATTTAAAAAGCGAATATGAAGAATATATTGAAAAGAAAGAAATTCCCAACCGGGAGCAGTGGCTATCAAGGATTAAGAAACTTAAAGAAGATTATCCGCTTAAATATGACCGGAATTCCAATAAGGTTAAGCCAGCCTATGTTGTAGAAAAAATTTATGAGCTGACCAAAGGTGATGCTATAATCTGTACTGAGGTAGGCCAGAATCAGATGTGGGCTGCCCAATTTTATAAATTTACCAAACCCAGAACACTAGTTTCTTCTGGGGGTCTTGGCACTATGGGATTTGGACTTCCGGCATCTATTGGTGCAAAGATAGGTAGGCCGGATAAAACAGTAATAGATATAGCCGGTGACGGCAGCATTCAGATGGTATCCCAGGAGCTTTCTACGGCGGTTACCAATAAAATAAATATAAAAATCATGCTGCTTAATAACGGTTATCTGGGTATGGTAAGACAGTGGCAGCAGATTTTCTTTAAAGGAAGGTATTCGCATACCTGTATATATAATAGTGTTGATTTTGTGAAGCTTGTAGAAGCATACGGTGGGGTTGGCTTCAGGGTTAAGAAAAAGGAAGAGGTTGAAAGCACTATAAAGAAGGCTCTGGAGATAAACAACGTGGTGCTGGTAGATTTCTGGATAGACAGAGAGGAAAATGTCTACCCTATGGTAGCGCCAGGTTCCCCAATAAGTGAAATGTTAGAAAGTGAAATGTTAGAAGGTGTATAGAGGGGAAAAGGTAATATTATGAATCATATCATTTCAGTTTTAGTTGAAAACAAATCAGGGGTGCTGGCAAAGATATCCGGATTATTCAGCAGAAGAGGTTTTAATATTGAAAGCCTGGCGGTAGGTCCAACTGATGATGAAAAAATATCCAGGATCACTATTGTGGTAAATGCGGAAGAGCATAGTATTGAACAGATTATAAAACAGCTTTATAAACTGATAAACGTAATAAAGATTCAGGAGCTGGATCCATCGAATATTGTGGAAAGGGAACTGGTTCTTATAAAGGTGAATGCTGATTCCAAAACCAGACCTGAAATACTGGAAATAGTAAGTGTTTTTAGGGCAAACATTGTAGATGTTGCTAAAAAAACTATAATGATTGAAATTACCGGAAACAGCAGGAAAGTAAAAGGACTGGAAGAGCTGCTCAGGCCATTCGGGATACTTGAACTGGTCAGAACAGGTAAAATTGCCTGCAGCAGAGGAAGCAAAAGTTAACAGTGCTGATACAAATATTTTAGAGTCATAGGAAAGGAGAATTTAATAATGGTAAAAAAATATATAATGACTCCAGGCCCTACGCCCATTTCTGAAGAGGTAATGCTGGAGCATGCAAGACCTCTTATGCACCACAGGTCTCCCGAGTTTTCAAAAATATTTATTGAGGTTACAGAAAAATTAAAAAAACTTTTTAAAACAAAAAATGATGTTTTTATATTAACATCTTCAGGAACAGGTGCAATGGAAGCTGCAGTAACCAACTTCTTTGTCACTGGAGATAAAGTACTGGTCGCAAGTGTAGGAAATTTTGGAGAAAGATTTAAAAAAATTAGCAGCAGGTTTAAGCTTGAAGTCATTTCCCTTGACTATGAGTGGGGAGATGCAGCAAATCCTGAAGACATTAAAAAAGCGCTGGATGATAATCCTGATATAAAAGGGGTTATGGTTCAGTTCAGCGAAACGTCAACAGGTGCAATAAATGATATAAAGGCCATAGGAAATATTGTAAAAAACTATCCTGCAATCCTTATAGTAGATGCCATCAGTGGTCTGGGAGCATCGGATATGAGAACGGATGAATGGAATCTCGATGTTGTTGCCGGAGGGTCGCAGAAAGCACTAAGTGCTCCTACAGGTGTTGCATTTATAAGTATAAGCGATAAAGCATGGAAACTTAATGAAAAATCAGACCTGCCAAGGTTTTATTTCGATCTTGCAACAGCCAAGAATTATTCCCAGAAGACACCACCCCAGACACCATGGACTCCGGGAATATCAATAATTGTGGCTATGAATAAAGCACTTGATATGCTGTTCGAAGAAGGTCTGGAAAAAGTATTTAAAAGACATAAAGTACTGGCATTGGCAACACAGAAAGCAGTAGAAAAACTTGGTCTCGAACTTCTGGTAAAGGACGAAAACAAAAGGGGATTTTCAGTTACTTCTATAAAAGTCCCTGAAGGCATTGATGCAAAAGAGCTTACCAAAACTATGAGGGTAAAATATGGAGTAACTATTGCCGGTGGGCAGGGTAAGCTTTCAGGAAAGATTATAAGAATTGGACATCTGGGATATTTCGGGATGTTTGACATAATTATTGCTATATCTGCATTAGAGATGACCTTAAAAGAGCTTGGATATAATTTTGAGGTAGGTTCTGGTATTACTGAAGCGGAGAGAATATTTATGGAAAATAATTATTTGAACGACTGATAAAGGAAATAATAGAGGAACTAAATATGAATAAAAAAATATTAATTACTGACGGTATTTCAGGCGAAGCTAAAAAGAAACTTGAGGAGCAATTTATTGTGGAGGAGAAGAAAGATCTGTCTCCTGAGAAGCTTAAAGAAGAGATTAAAGGTGTGAGTGCTATAATAATAAGGAGTGCTACCAGGCTAACAGCTGATATTATTGAAGCAGCTAATAAGCTTGAAATTATCGGAAGAGCAGGTATAGGAGTAGATAATGTAGACGTTTCAGCAGCTACTAAAAAGGGTATTATAGTGGTAAATGCTCCTACCAGTAACGCGGTTACTGTTGCAGAGCACACCATAGCTCTTATGCTTTCTTTAGTCCGGAAAATTCCAGAGGCTAATTACTCCTTAAAAAGTGGCAAGTGGGAGAAGTCAAAATTTAGAGGTATTGAACTGGAGGGAAAAACGCTTGGCATAGTAGGTTTTGGACAGATAGGAGGACTGGTTGCAAAAAAAGCTATCGGACTGGGTATGAAAGTAATCGCATACGATCCGTTTGTATCTGTAGACCGGTTTAAACAACTGGAGATAAAAAAAGCTGACAGGCTGGAGGACATTTATAAGGAAGCTGATTTTATTTCAATACACCTGCCCAAAAACAAAGATACCCTGGGAATGTTTGATAAGGCAGAGTTTTATAAGATGAAAAAAGGGACAATGATATTAAATGTTGCAAGAGGTGGCATAGTAGTAGAAAAAGATCTTGCAGAAGCCATCAAGGATGGTCAAATAGGCGGAGCGGCACTGGATGTTTATGAAGTGGAGCCATGCACTGATTCCCCTGTTTTTAAACTGGAAGAAGTAATATGCACACCTCATTTAGGGGCATCTACTACAGAAGCCCAGGATAGGGCAGGGACTACAATTGCAGAACAGGTTATTGATGTACTTAATGGGAAAACTGCCGCTTTCCCGGTAAATGCACCGGCTATAAGACCGGAACTAATGGAAGTACTGTCACCTTTCTTTGAATTGTGTGAGAACCTCGGCAGCTTGTTTATAAATTTATTTGAAGGTAATCTGGATAGCTTGAAGATTGGATATTATGGAAAAGTGTCTGAATATGATGTGAGGGTCCCAACATCCGTTATACTGGTAAAAATACTGGAAAGATATTCAGCGGAAAATGTAAATCTGGTAAATGTTGATCTGGTAACCAAGGAAACAGGCCTTAGGGTAAAAGTAGTAAAAAGCGGCGAATCGAAGGATTTTATAAATTTAATTACTCTGGAGGGAAAAGGGAAAGACAGTGAACTTTCCATCTCAGGGACTACTACAGGTAAAAAGGATACCCCCAGATTCATTGCTATTGATAAGTTTGAAATAGATATGGTTCCTTCAAAATATATGGCTTTTTTGAGATATAAAGATATTCCGGGCCAGATTGGTAAAATAGGAACTTCTTTCGGCGAGTTAAATGTAAATATTGCATCAATGCATGTAGGAAGAAAGAAGATGAGCGGGGATGCAGTAATGGGCTTGAATCTGGATAATGAAGTGACTCCTGAGATGATAGAAGAATTTAAAAAGCTTTCGGGTTTTAAAAATATCAAAATAGTTACTCTTTACTAAATATGGAGATTATAGTTAAAAGCTTGAATATTAGAAGGATTAGTTGATTATAATGGAAAATAAGATTTATATATTTGATACCACCTTGAGAGATGGGGAACAGGCGCCTGGCATACATTTGAACACAAAGGAAAAACTGGAAATAGCCCAGCAGCTTGCCAAGTTAAATGTGGATATTATAGAAGCTGGTTTTCCGATATCGTCAAAAAGTGATTTTAATTCGGTAAAGGAGATATCAGGCAAGATTAAAGATAGGAGAATTGCCGCTCTCGCCAGGGCAAATTTTAAGGATATCGATGCTGCCGGTGAAGCTCTGAAGGGAGCAAAACAACCTGTAATACATACTTTCATCTCCTCGTCTGATATTCATCTGCAGTATCAGTTAAAGAAAAGCAGAGAAGAAGTGCTCGAGCTTGCAGAAGAAGCTGTAAAAAGAAGTCTTAAATATACAGACATGGTTGAGTTTTCGGCAATGGATGCAACAAGAAGCGACTGGAAATTCTTATGCAAATTATTTGAAGTTGTAATAAGAAGCGGCGCCAGGGTCATAAATATCCCTGATACAGTAGGTTATGCTATTCCAGACGAGTTTGCAGGTATGATAGATTATATTTTTGAAAATACCAAAGGTATAGAAGATGTAATAGTAAGCGTACACTGCCATGATGATCTCGGACTTGCTGTTGCCAATTCACTAATGGCTATAGAACATGGAGCAAGACAGGTTGAATGTGCGGTAAATGGTATCGGTGAGAGAGCTGGTAATGCTTCACTGGAAGAAGTGGTTATGATTATTGATACCCGGAAAAAAGATCTTGGGTTATACACTGATATTAATATAGGTGAGATTACAAGGACCAGTAGTATAGTAAAGTCACTGACCGGTTATGTTGTTGCGCCTAATAAGGCAATAGTTGGTAAAAATGCATTTAGCCATGAAGCCGGGATACATCAGGATGGAATGTTAAAAGATAGGTCTACTTATGAAATAATAAAACCTGAAAATATCGGTTTAAGATCATCAAAACTTGTACTTGGCAAACATTCAGGCCGGCATGCATTTATAAAGAGATTAACGGAACTTGGTATTCAGCTGAAAGAAGAGGACCTGGAAAAGGCTTTTGAAAGATTTAAAAGCCTCGCGGAAAAGAAAGGTGCAATTAATGACCAGGATATCAAAGCTATAGTAGAAAATGAATTGAGGGAGGTTCCGGAGCATTTCTCGCTGAAGTATTATAAGGTTCAGAGTGGTTCAAATATCCAGGCAACTTCTACAGTAGGTATAGAGATAGAGGGCAGAGTCCACAAAGGCACTTCAACCGGTGATGGTCAAGTTGATGCTTCATTTAAGGCTATTGATAAAATAACAAAGATAAATGCAAAATTAGTGGAATATAACATAGAAGCTGTATCCGGAGGTAAGGATGCACTGGGGTCGGTTAAAATAGTAGTGAGTACCAATGGCACAGAAGTTATGGGCAGCGGCATAAGCACGGATATAGTCGAGGCAAGCATAAAGGCTTATATTGATGCAATGAACAGGATAGCGGAAAGTACGGAATAAGAAAATGCAGAGAAAGAAAGTATAGATTAACAGATTTCAGATTGAATTAAATAAAGTAAATAATAAATTAAATTTTTATTAGGTTTAGAAGGGAACTTTGTAAAGTTGAGCAATAAAAATAAACCGCAAACAATAGCGCAGAAGATACTGGCTTATCATTGCGGCAGGGATCATGTGTCAGAAGGCGAGATAGTAAATGCGGATGTAGATATTGTACTCGGTAACGACATCACCCTTCCCATTGCAATCGAGGAATTTAATAAAATCGGTACGGGCAGAGTTTTTGATAAGGAAAAAGTGGTTGTGGTACCTGATCATTTTGCGCCCAATAAAGATATAAAATCAGCGCAGCAGTGTAAATTTATCAGGGAATTTGCCAGGGAACAGGATATTAAAAATTATTTTGAAGTGGGAAAAATGGGTATTGAACACGCGCTGCTTCCTGAATTGGGTCTGGTACTGCCTGGTAACCTGGTGATAGGCGCAGATTCTCACACCTGTACCTACGGTGCCCTTGGAGCGGCCTCAACAGGTGTTGGAAGCACGGATGTAGCTGTTGCAATGGCTATAGGCAGGCTCTGGTTTATGGTGCCTAAAACGATAAAATTCATCTACAGCGGCAGTTTAAAGAAATGGATAACAGGAAAGGACTTAATAATTTATACCATAGGCCTAATAGGAGTGGACGGTGCGCTTTACAGATCCATGGAATTTGTAGGTCCGGTTATAGAAAAACTGTCTATGGATTCCAGATTTACAATGTCTAATATGGCTATAGAAGCAGGCGGAAAATTTGGAATATTTGAGGTTGATGGTACAACTGAAGAGTTTTTGAAATCAAGGTCTAATGGAAATTATAAAATATTTAAAAGTGATCCTGATGTCGAGTATGAAAAGATATATAATATAAACTGTTCAAACATAGAATTACAGGTAGCAGCTCCGCATCTTCCTTCTAATGCAAGAAATGCCAGGAATTTATCCAATGTTACCATAGATCAGGTAGTAATAGGTTCCTGCACCAATGGAAGGATGGAAGATTTAAGAATTGCGGCAGAAATTTTAAATGGCAGGAAAGTAGACGGAAATGTAAGGACCATAATAATTCCTGCTACTCAAAACATATATCTTGAGGCATTAAAAAAAGGTTATATCGAAATTTTTATAAATTCCGGCTGTGCGGTAAGCACTCCAACCTGCGGACCCTGTCTGGGGGGCCATATGGGCGTACTGGCGGAAGGCGAGAGGGCTATATCCACGACCAATAGAAATTTTGTAGGCAGGATGGGTCATCCAAAAAGTGAGGTATATCTCAGCGGTCCGTCGGTTGCTGCTGCATCTGCAGTAGCAGGCAAAATAGCCACCCCGGAGGAGGTTATGTGATGATAATAAGGGAAAAAGCAATAAAATACGGGGATAATGTTGATACTGATGTAATAATACCGGCCAGATACCTCAATACCACTGATGATAGAGAACTGGCATCGCATTGCTTTGAGGGTCTGGATAAAGATTTTAAAGAGAAGGTAAATGAAAGAAAAATAATAGTTGCAGGCAATAATTTCGGCTGCGGTTCTTCCAGGGAGCATGCTCCGCTGTCAATAAAAGCAAGTGGGGTGAAGGCTATAATTGCCAGCTCATTTGCCCGCATATTTTTTAGAAATGCTATAAATATAGGGCTTCCGGTTATCACTAGCAGCCAGGCAAGTGATTTTATACAGGATGGTGATGAACTGGAAATAGATTTAAACAAAGGAGAAATCACAGATGTTACAAGAGACAAAATTTTTAATATAAATCCACTTCCTGAGTTTATCCAGGGGATAATAAGAAGCGGCGGCTATGTAAAATTTACTAAAGAAAATATAAGAAAATAAACAGTCTATGATTACAGTGATTAATAAATAGGAACGATGTATGTCAAAATTAAAAGAAGTTTTTAGTAAGGTATATAAAGGTGATGCTTTCAAATGATTGATAAAGATAAAATATATATATTTGACACTACCTTAAGGGATGGTGCCCAGAGAGCTGATATATCTTTTTCGGTCAATGATAAGCTGCAGATGATAGAAAGATTTGATGATATCGGCATCGACTATATTGAAGTTGGATTTCCTGCATCTAATCCAAAGGAAATGGAATTGTTTGAAAAGCTAAAGGGTAGAAAATTCGAATATTCAAAAATAATTGCCTTTGGAATGACAAGATATAAGGATATCAAGGTAGAAACTGATAATAATATAAAACAGTTAATCCAATCAAGTGCAGACAGTGTATGCATTGTCGGCAAATCGTCCTCTCTTCACGCTGAAAAGGTCATAGAGACAACGCTGGAAAATAATTTAAGTATGATTTTTGATTCTATAGAATATCTGAAAAAATATTTCCCTGAAGTAATTTTTGATGCCGAGCATTTTTTTGATGGTTTTAAAGAAAATCCGCAGTATGCACTGCAAACTTTAAAAGCAGCCCTGGAGGCTGGAGCAGATTATTTATGCCTTTGTGATACCAATGGAGGTATGCTTCCTAGCGATGTTATAGAGATAATCGATAAGGTAAATAGGGGAGTTAAAGCAACTCTGGGGGTACATTTTCACAATGACAGCGGTTGTGCCGTTGCAAATACTGTAATAGCTGTAAAAAAGGGAATAAAGATGGTCCATGGAACAATAAACGGTTACGGCGAGAGATGCGGCAATGCTGACCTGTGCCAGATAATTCCCAATCTGGAGATAAAATTAAAAAAGAATTGCTTAAAAGAAGGCAGTCTAAAACATTTAACCAATCTTTCAAGGTTTGTAAGTGAAACTGCAAATCAGATTTCAAATCCAGGCCAGCCCTTTGTGGGTCGTAATGCTTTTACCCATAAAGGCGGTATGCATGTAAGCGGGGTAAGCAAATTATCAAAAGCATTTGAGCATGTGGATCCTGAGGAAGTGGGAAATACCAGGGAGATACTGGTTTCAGAGCTTTCCGGTAAGAAATCCATAATTCTTAAGGCAAAGGAATTCGGAATTAATCTGGAAGATGATCTAAAGAAGGTAAGTGAGATTTTAAACAGGATTCAGAATCTGGAGCATAAAGGTTATCAGTTTGAGGCTGCCGAAGGAAGTTTTGAACTGCTGGTAAAGGAAGTCACAGGAGCAAAGAAGAAGTTTTTTAAGCTGGAAAGCTTCAGGGTATTAAATGAAAAGAAGGAAGACGGCAGCATGATGTCTGAGGCTACAGTGAAAGTACTTATAAATGGTAATAGGATTATTGAAACCGCAGAGGGTAATGGCCCGGTTAATGCCCTGGACAGGGCATTAAGAAAAGCAATAGAAAGCTGCTATCCCGCACTGTCAAAAATCACACTTACGGACTTTAAGGTTAGGGTACTGAATGAGAAGAAGGGTACCGGAGCGGTGGTAAGGGTTCTGATTGAATCATCGGATGGTGAGAAGAGCTGGGGTACCATTGGAGTCTCAGAAAATATAATCGAAGCCAGCTGGCAGGCACTGGAGGATAGCATTATATACGGGCTTATGCATGTAGAGAAAAGTGAATAGAGTTAATAAATTTATAAGAATTTGCTCGTAAAATTTCTTAATAAGTCTTGCCTAAGATTTTCTAAAGTTCTTTATATATTCATCTTCTTCAATAATGAAATCAGATTGGTTCAATAATAAAATTTAGATGTATAGTTTCAATCCACGCACCCGCGCGGGGTGCGACCAATTATTGATTTATATCTTTTTATATATATAATAAGATATAAATAAATATATAATATGGAGCGAAAACCATGGCAAAAATTCTATTATCAATACCTGATGAAGTCCTGGAAAAAATTGACAGATACAAAGGAAGAAAAAAAATAAAAAGAAGCCAGTTTTTTCTGGAAGCAATAGATAATTATTTTAAAGTTCTTATGACAGAAGAATATTTTGACAGGAGAAAAAAAGCAGTTGAGCGAATTAAAAAAACAAGCAAGAAAATAATGAAAGTAGGCATAAAAGATTGGGATCCCGCCGGTGAAATAAGAAAATTCAGGGACGAGCGTGCAGATGAACTTCTGAAAAGATGGGAAGAAAATTAATATGGGAAGCAGTGTTGTGTTTAATGAGAAACGTATAGAATTACCTGACTTTTTGATAGGGGAATCTCGGAGAAAAAAGTATGTACTCGATGCTTCTGTGGTTTTTAAATGGTATTACAAAAAAAATGAGACCGATTTATATAGTGCAGATATACTATACAATTTTTTAAATTCTCGCCAGTACATATTATTTGCTCCCCAGTTACTTATTTATGAGATACTAAATGTATTCAGATTAAAAGACGAAATAAGCGGTGAAACAATAGATTTAATTATTTCTGAGCTATACGATACCATTATTATACTTGAGACAGACAAAGTTCTCTTAAAGAACGCATTTTTGTATGCCAGAATTTTAAAAATTTCTGTTTACGATGGTATTTATATTGCTCTTTCTGAAAAGTTTGATGCACCGCTTATAACTGCAGATAAAAGACTTTATGAATCAGGAAAAAATCTGTCGTATAAAGTTATCATGCTTTCAGATTTTCTAGAAAAATAACTTTTTTGGGGATATTGCAAATGCCAATAAGTGCCCTTGATTAACTGGCCATAACGAACGTAGTCATATTACTCATTGGTGAAATAAGACTAAAGTTTTAGAGAATTTAATAAAGAAACTATTTCAAAAAAAATAAAAAAATTGATAGTATATGAGAAAAAGATTGTAAATTACTTGGATGAAATAAAAATAAATGATATTTAAACCAAATTTTCGTTTTACAAATAAAATTGTCAAAAATTTAACTATTATTGCTGCATCAAGAGCGACAGTCCTGAATGCTCCTTTAATCCCGAAATGGGAGATTTCCTTAAGAAGGGAAGCAATACTGAGAAGTGCACATTCTTCAACAGCTATAGAAGGCAATCCACTCTCCCTTGAAGAAGTAAGTAACCTTGCAGCAGGTAGGGATTTAATGGTTCAAAGAAAGGATAAACAGGAAGTTTTAAATTATCTAAAAGCACTGGAAATAATACCTGAGTTTGCAAAAAGAAATCCTTTTACTGTAAAAGACTTTCTTAAAGTTCATAAAACAGTAACAAATAAAACTCTGGAAAACCCAAAGGATGAAGGTGTATTTCGTAATCGCAAAGTAATTGTTGGTAATAAATTTACTGGTGAAGTAATATTTGAGCCCCCTTCTACAGATAAAGTTTCTTTACTGGTTGATAGTTTTTTTAATTGGTTTAACTCAAAGGAAGTTATTGAAATTGACTCAGTTATACATGCAGGAATAACCCATTACGAGATTGTGCGAATCCATCCTTTTATAGATGGAAATGGCAGAACAGTCAGAATTATGGCAACTCTGGTGTTATATAAAAGAGGGTTTGATGTTAAAAGATTCTTTACCCTTGATGATTACTATGATCACGATAGGCGTAGTTATTATGATGCACTAAAAAGTGTTAATCAGGACACATTAGATCTTACCTATTGGTTAGAATATTTTACCGATGGAGTAGCTGTAAGTATAAAAGCTGTTAAGGATAAGGTTATTGGATTAAGTAAGGGCATTAAGTTTTTAAAAGAAAGAGGACAAATAGCTCTTAATAATAGGCAGATGAAAATTGTGGAGTGGATAGTTGAAAAAGGGAAAATAACTAATCGTGATATTAGAAAGATGTTTAACATCTCTAATAGAGCAGCATTGGATGAAATATCTAAATTAATGGAAATGAAGGTGTTAAAAAAGGTAGGAAAGGGAAGAAGTATTAAATATGAACTTATATAAAATAGGTTCACGATTAGGTTCACGATTAGGTTCACGATTAGTAGATTTTCAGAAGATAAGAAAGGAAATTGAGCTAAAATAAAAAGTTCCTCGGTTTTACCCGAGGAATGCCTTATTCTGTCCTACCATGGTAGAACAGAATAATCATAACATTTTTACGAAACATTTATCAAATGTTTATCAGCTACGTTAATTAAAACAAGGAGGAAATTCTATGGTATTCGGTAAAAAAATCACCCTATCTACAAAAGGATTTTCAGATATTAAAAATATTACTGACCAGGTAAAAAGTATTGTTTCCAAGTCCGGCATAAAGAATGGATTGGTAGGTGTTTTTGCCATTGGATCAACTGCTTCTGTTTCAACCATAGAATATGAACCGGCTCTGGTTGAAGATGTGCGCCAACAGCTGGAAAAATTTATTCCGGCTAGTAAACATACACGCCACTCACAGACATGGGGAGATGACAATGGATTCTCACATATACGTTCTACATTTATGGGTCCGGGTATCTGTGTACCGCTGTCAGATGGTGGACTGGTTCTCGGCACATGGCAGCAGATAATCGTTATTGATCATGATAATAGGCCTCGTTCGCGTGAGGTTTTTATACAGGTTATGGGAGAATAATAGGAGTTTAAATTACTGCAGAAATAGTAGTAATCATATCTTTTTACTTACTAATTTTGTACAATTTAAATAAGTTTTTTTCTATAGATTTTTTTGCCTCTGATAAATTATCTATTTAATTATTAAAATATCTTTTAGGGGAAGTCTTCTTTGCGGTTTCGGAGTGTAACCTTCATCTTTATAGCCAATAGCAAGAAGTGATACAATTTTCCAATTTTTTGGTATATCAAGTATTTCTTTTATCTTTTTTTCATTAAACCATCCTATCCAGCACGATGAAAGTCCTAGCTCCTCTGCTGTCAATACAATATGCTCTGCTGCTATTGATACATCTATAATATGATATTTAACCCCGGACAAAGCTTCACCGATATAGTGAGTTAATATATTTTTCCTGACTGAACAGCAGACAATAATTAATGGGGCAGTTTTTGCCCATTTATTTATAGTTCCAAGAGTTTTACTGGAAATTTTTTCCAGCAAATTCCTATCCTTTACAACTATAAATCTCCATGGTTGTCTATTTGTTGCAGAAGGTGCAAGTCTGGCAGCTTCTATAATTTGTAAGATTTTTTCATCTTCAACGGGGGTATTTTTAAAGTGTCTTATGCTTCTTCGCTTTTTAATTATATAAAATACGTCATTCATATTTTTAAGCCCCTACTTAATTGTAAGCTCTTAATTTATGCCTTAATTATGATACGGAATTAAGTTAAAATCACATCGATGGTGAGTTAAAGTTAAAATCTTTTAAAAGTATGTTTCTATTCTACCAAAATTTGTTCATTCCTTCTATTTCTATGATAAAATAATCTCATGGAATCCATCAATAATAGCCATAGGGAATATATTAAAATAATTAAAAGGTTAACTCCTGAAGAAAGGCTAAAAAAATGCTTTGAATTAAATGAGTTAACCAAACAGCTTTTTTTAACAGGACTTAAAAATAGATTCCCTAATCTTTCCCAGGAAGAAATTAAAAAATTATACTTAAAAAGAATAAACAAGTGTCACAATTTAGATTATTAGAAGAAGTTGTTAAAATATTATTTGAAAGAAATATTCCGTACATGCTAACCGGTTCTATTGTTTCAAGCCTTCAGGGAATTCCGCGTTCCACTCATGATATTGATATAATAATATCAATAGATAAAACTGATATTCATAAAATTACAGAGGCTTTTTCAAAGGATGATTATTATATTAATGAAAAATCTATTGAAGCAGCCATTATTAA
>JADBLP010000072.1:0-4424 GCA_014894375.1 Actinomycetota bacterium
CTTCCTTTAGAATAAGAAAATATAATAGAAAGAAATACTCAGGTTTAATCTTATATTTAATATATTTTATTATATCAATAGAATAAGCGGAATCAGGTAAAGTGATAAAGGTATCTTCGTCTGACAAGTCATCACCTATCGCCAGGATAAAATCCCAAATGAATCAAAATCTTTTATTAAAATGTTGTTTAGATATAAGCATTACAACTCCTCCATTAACTTCTTGTATAAATCAGCATATTTTTCAGTAGACTTTTTCCAGCTGTTATCAGATTTCATAGCATTTGTCATTATTTTTCCCCATATGTTTTTATCCTTGTATAATTTAATTGCGTAGTTTATTGTCTCTCCCATTTCGTCTGGGTTATAGTTATAAAATCTAAAGCCATTTCCTTCACCAGTATTTTCATTAAATTGTATAACAGTATCCTTTAATCCTCCTGTTTCTCTTACTATAGGTATAGCCCCATATTTAAGGGCTATCATTTGCCCTAGACCACAAGGTTCAAAAAGTGACGGCATCAGAAAAAGATCAGCAGCCGCATATATTTTATGGGCTAGAAAATCATCAAATTTTATATTTACTGATAACCTTCCATGATATCTGTCCTTTAAATTGTCAAATAAATCCTCATAATACTTTTCACCCATACCAAGAACAACAATTTGGACGTCATCTCTCATTTTCTTTTCTATTCTTGTAAGTATAAGGTCTATACCCTTTTGTTTGACAAGTCTAGTAACTATGGCTATTAAAGGAACATTTTCATCCTCATAAAGCCCAAGCTCTTTTTGGAGCTTTGTTTTGTTAATAGCTTTCAAAGATAATGTATCAATATCATACTTTTGAAATATCATATCATCCTTACTTGGATCATATATATTATAGTCAATTCCATTTTCTATTCCATATAAAATAGCGCTTTTTGCACGAAAAATTCCGTCCAGCCTTTCTCCATAAAGGGGGGTCTTTATTTCTTCAGCATAATTATGGCTTACAGTGGTTATTATGTCTGAGTAATTTATTCCACCTTTCATAAAGCTAACGCCGCCAAAAAACTCTACTCCAGATATATTGAACATTTCTATCTCTAATCCTAATATATCCTTTAGTATTTCATATGGGAAAACCCCTTGATAATATAAGTTATGTATTGTGAATATTGTTTTAATTTTGTTATAGTTTGGATAACCTGCTTTCAATATTGGGGCTATCATCCCAGTATGCCAATCATGACAATGAATTATATCAGGAATAAAGTCAATATGCTTCAAGGATTCTAAAACACCTCGACAAAAGAATGCATATCTTTCAGCTTCATCATAATAACCATACATCCCGCTTCTTTTAAAATAATACTCATTGTCTATTAAATAAAAGGGTGTTCCTTCATGCTCAATATATTCTATGCCGCAATGCTGCTTTCTCCATCCAACATTTACAGTAAAAGCATCAAGCTTTTGCATTTTTTTCTTAAAATCGAAGGGAATATCTGAGTATTTTGGTATTATAACTCTTGCATCTATCTCTGATTTTCTTATTTCTTTTGAAAGTGAATGTATTACTTCACCAAGCCCTCCACTTTTTATGAAAGGAGTTGATTCTGATGCTACAAATAATACTTTTATCATCCCTACGATCTCCTTAAATAATCTGACCTTTTTCGATTACTATTTGTTTGTCCCTAGTTCCTTTTAATACCATATTCTTGGATACTCTTGAATCTTTGTCTAGTATCGCATATTCAAGGACTGCTCCCTGCTCTACTGTGGTGTTTTGCATTAGAATGCAGGACTTTACAGAGGCAGTGTCATGAATATTGACTCTTCTAAAAATTACAGAATCATATACTTCCCCCTCAATACAACAGCCTCCAGCTAAAAGGCAATTTTCTACAACAGCGTTTTTTTGGTATATAGTTGGAGGCTCATCTTTTACTTTAGTGAATATTGGCCATGTTTGATGGAATAAGTTGTTCATTGTGTCTTCAGATAAAAGATCAAGGCTTCTTCCAAAATATTCTTTTATTGAGTTGATACAAACTAAATAACCCGTATATTCATATGCATATATATTCTTATTATTTTTCAACTCAAATACAGTGTCTTTAAAAAGGTCATGATCTGCTCCCAATATTTTTTCATTCAATATGTCGATAAAAAGCTTCCTTTTCATTAAAAATGTTTCCATGAACACATTATTATGCTGTTTTTTCTTGCGAATAAGATCAATAGCCATTCCATCTTCATCTATGGCTATTGAATCACAATCCTCAAACATCTTATCTGATTCTTTTATGTTTTTGTAAACTACAGTTATATCTGCTTTTTTTTCTATATGCTTTTTTAAAACATCCCTAAAATTAATGGTACATATCATATTGCTTGGGCAAATGATTATGTATTCCTCTTTGGTATAAAAAATATAATCAAGATAATCTCTGATTATATCCATATCACCTCTGCGTACATTAGAGTAGTAGTTTATTAAAGGATTAAACATAAAAAGGCCTTCATTTTTTCTATCCAAGTCCCAGGGTCTTCCGTGCTCTATATGATCTACTAAAGAGCGATACTTATTCCTGGTAAACATAAACACTTTATCTATTTTAGAATTAACCATATTGGATAGGGCAAAGTCTATTATTCTATAACGGCCTGCAAAGGGGATGGATGCTATTGGCCTATTATAGGTCAATTCATGAATTTTGTCTTCTTTTTCATTCAGGTTTATTATGCCCAAAATATTATTCATATACAGTACCCCCTTCCATGAAATAGTCATATGGAACAACTGTTATGTTTGACGAGTCTTCTTTGCCAATAGAGCATTCTTCATTGATTTCACATCTGCTGCCTATAATGCTTCTATGTATTATTGTATTCTCCCTTATAATGGCATTACGCATTATTACTGTATCTGATACATATGCACCTTTTCCTATATGCACACCAGGAGACAAAACTGAGTTTACCACTGTCCCGAAAATTTTGCATCCTTCACTGATCATAGAATTTACAACCTTTGATTCTCTTGACACATACTGAGGTGGTTGAAGAGGATTAACTGAATATATTTTCCAATCTTTATCAAATAGATTTAATTCATTATCGATTTTCAGCAGATCCATATTTGCTTGCCATAAGCTTTCTATTGTCCCAACATCTTTCCAATAGCCTTTAAAAGGATATGCATACAGTTCTACACCAGAATTAAGCATAGTTGGAATTATATTCTTCCCAAAGTCATGGCTTGAGCTTTTATTTTTTTCATCTTTTACAAGATATTTTTTTAATACATCCCAGTTAAAAAGATATACCCCCATAGATGCAAGGTTATTTTTAGGTTGCTTTGGTTTTTCATCAAATTCGTATATGCTGTTATCTTCTCTTGTATTCATTATCCCAAATCTGCTGGCTTCTTTTAACGGTACTTTAATAACCGTTATTGTTGCTTCACTTTCCTTTTCTTTATGAAAATCTATCATTTTTGCATAATCCATCTTATAAATGTGATCACCAGATAGTACAAGGACATACTTAGGATTTTGCATATCTATATAATCCATATTTTGATAAACTGCATTTGCTGTTCCCTTGTACCATTCTCCACCTTTTTCATTTAGATAAGGAGGCAAAATATTTACCCCTCCGTCTTTTCTATCAAGGTCCCAATGTCTGCCGATGCCAATGTATGAGTTAAGTACCAGAGGTTCAAATTGAGTCAATACTCCAACCGTATTAATGTCTGAATTTGCACAGTTGCTTAATGTAAAATCAATAATCCTGTATTTCCCTCCAAATGCGAATGCTGGCTTTGCAAGTTTTTTTGTAAGGGTGCCTAATCTCGTGCTTTGCCCTCCTGCAAGAATTAGTGCTATTACTTCTTTAGCCATTTTAATGTCCCCCTTTTCTCTTTATATAATTGGTTTTATATAAATTGTTGCTAGAGGTGGAATCCTTAATTTCATTGAATAAGGCTTATTCTTTGATTGTTTTTTAATAATCTCCCCACATCTTATCTATCCTGGATTCGTGGCAAGTATTTGCCAATAGGATTGATTACTGTCTTTTAAAAAATTAATAAAATCAAAGCATAAATCAAATGCAGGCAGGGAGGAGATGTGAAGGAGTATTCCACACTTTCGTAGGGTATTTTGCTCCAATAAAAACACCTCCTAATAAGATTTTATGAATACTTGTAGTATACTTATTATATCACTTGAATTGATTTTTTGAAACAACCATAAAACCATAACACTTTACATAATCATTTAATCAGTAACAATAAAAATGACCTTCTATTCCAAGTGCGAAATTCTTTAGCCGATATTTAGTCTTTCGTAAGTGCAAAGTGAAAAACTAATCGGAATTTGTATACATAAGTCAATGCTAACTAAGGATTAAGAGATTTATTATAAATA
>JADBLP010000016.1:0-16884 GCA_014894375.1 Actinomycetota bacterium
CGGAAATAGTTATAATAGCTTACGGGACTAATGATGCAGGACCTCGCATTTCAGGTTTTGCAGCTAATCTGGAAAGCATTGTAATTAAGGCAAAAAATCTTGGTGCGAGAGTATTTATTAATCTTATTGGTCCTATTTACAAGCCCGGAAAAGAAAAATATTTTGAATATAATGATATAATCAGGCAGATTGCATCAAAATATGGTGCAGTTGTTATAGATGTATTAACCCCCCTTTCGCAAAATCCGGGAGAATATCTTACTGATGGAATGCATTACAGTTCGGCGGGCGCTGTGGTTGTAGCGCATACAGTTTTCAGTTATGTCTCTCAATATCTGGGTGATATCGGCCAGAGGCTATAGCATTTTAAATATTAGTTTTTTTATTAAAAGCATGGACATAAAGGGAGAGGATAAATCTTGAGAATTTTTTTAATTATTTTTTCATTTATAAATACAGTTTTTTATGTTTTTGTTTACTCTTATTTTGATAATATCCTGGATATTTTAGGGATAACGGGTTTATCTTCAACGGCAGTAAATTATATCAAATTAGCGGCACTTTTGATTGTAGGTTTTTGTATTGGCATAACCGTAATGCTTATATTGCGGTTAAAAATAAAGAAAAACCTTTTTAGTTTCAAGAATCTGCTTATTGTTGGAATTTTTCCGTTTATATGTCTTATTCTTTCCGAAGGCACTATAACCAGTTTTGTCATAAATAAATTTTTTAACTCCAACGAAAAGTTAAGTGAACTGGTATTCTATCTCTTTTCAAGGCAAACTATCTGGTCCCTATGGCTGGGTTTTGCCATAGGTACATCCATACGGTTCAGTTTTTTAAAGAAGGAATATAAACATTTATCGGTTGAAAAGCTGGAACAGGAACATTCAGGATCTGAATCGGCTAAGGTGTCTGGTATAGAAAGCAAGGATCAGAATCATTTCCCGCAGCATTAGTCAGCCTGGTGGGATTCGAACCATCAGGATTAGTAATATATATCTCCTGTTGTCCGTCAATGATACTTTCGAAAGCCATAAAAGCATTATCGGGAGAAAAGCCGGGATGGCCGCAGTTCATCAGGGAACCGGAAACCATTTTTACGTTTTCTCCATTTCCATCCATGATATAGATAAAAGAATTATTGCCTTCGTAACTCATAAAAGCAATTAGTTTACCATCTATAGAAATAGCCGGAGCTCTTTTCCTCATGTTTATACTGGAGATGCGCTCTGGATTTTCTCCATTATAATCCATCACATACAAATCTTCGTTTCCCTTGTTTCCGGATTCATAAATGACTTTATACTGGAAAGGATGGCTAGCTGGATGCCAGTCATAAATACCCGGATTGAAGGTCAACCGTTTCAGACTGCTTCCATCGCTGTTTATTCTGTATATTTCCCAGTCCCCATCCTGGTATACCTCAAAATAAATAAATCTTCCGTCAAAGGACCAGGTAGGATATCCACTACTCCATGGGTTTTGTGTAAGCTGTGTTTTATCAGTTCCATCCCAGTTCATAACCATAATCTGCCATATGCCATTAATATCCGAAGTATAAGCGATCTTTTTTCCGTCGGGAGAAACGGCAGGGTAGTTATCCTTCCCGGGATGATCCGTCAGCTGAATGAGTTCGGAACCATCCAGATTCATACTGTATATATCTTCGCTGCCATTTATATCAGAAACGAATATTATTTTCTTAATGGAATATTCTATATCCAGGCTTCGGGGCTTAACTTGCAGAATATTTATGGCCCATCCGCTTATTTCTATGGAGTTATCGTTTAGATTTGCTTCTTCTACTGAAAATATGACATTTGATTCTTTCTCCTCGCCTTCCATTTTAATATCTCTTAGACCCAGATAATAGGTTCCGGAAGTAGAAAAAGAATAAATATATATAGTGTTTTCGCTGCCGGCTTCAAGATTGCTTGCGTCGAAGTTAAGAGAATAACCCGAATTAGTATAATTTGCGTTTCCCAGTGCATTGGCTACATCCTGTCTTTCAATTCCGTAATTTACCTCTCCGAGGGATTTCCCGAACCCCCTTGGGCCATTCAAATAGATTTCAATTCTGTCAATTCCGGTAGTATCCTGGGAATCAGGGTCCACAGACCAGCCGGATACCTTTACATTGGATTTATCAGCTTCCGCTATTACTTCATTATCCTTAGGGATATCTATATGTAATTCGATATTTTCGTCGAAATCTGTTTCTCCGGGGATTATGATTTTTTCTCTGGTGTAATTCCATCCGTATTTTGGTATCAGGGCATAAATATAAAGGTAATGAATGGAGCCTGGCTCAAATGTGTATTCTTTATTATCTATGGCCAAAACGTAACCTGTCTCAGAAAAATCCTGGCCGTAAATCACAAAAGCTTGCTGAGAGTTCATACCATATGCCGCTTCCCCCAGGGGAATACCGCTATTCCTGTCACCGTCAAGATACACCTCTATTACTGCAATCTTATCCGGGTCCGGTTCCTCCTGCGGTTCCTCTTCTGTGGTCTCCGGTTCCGGTTCTTCTTCAACCACTGTATCAGGCTGCTCTGATTCAGCAGTCTCTACAGGAGGGGATGTTTTAGCTCCGGCATATCTTATAATTATAAATCCAAAAATGATTGCTGCTGCTACAGATAAAATTATAATAATTATGGTTACTGTTCTCATTTTTAATCAGGTTCTAAATATGTAGAGTCTATAACTGTATATTTTTAATAAGTATATTGATAATGATTATAAAACTATAAATATAATATTTTTTAAGTTTTAAAGTATAACAGAATACAGGATTATTTGAAATTAGTATCTTTTTAAGTTAACATTTAATTACTTGCACTGCCATTATTATAAATAAAGGATGATATTAAATAAAAAATGAGATTATTCCTTACAGGGGCTAGCTTCATAAATATAATCCTGTATTATACTGCTTTTGCCTATTTTGATAATATTATGACTGCTTTAGCCGGTTATAATCTGCCGGTCGGTTTCTTAAATTTTTTGAGATTTTTTATTGTTTTTATTCTTGGATTTATGATTGGTTTTTTAATAGCGGTTAGCACTAAGTCCAGGGTAAATATGAATTATTTCGATATCAGAGTATTCCTAATCGTAGGCTGTATCCCTGCTCTTGCCTTAATACTTTATAACACTGGTGCGGTTAATCTCGTGGTAACCAAATTTTTCAATTCAAACTCTACTATTTCGGAACTTGTTTTTTATTTTTTTTCCAGAGAGACTGTGTGGGCTCTATGGCTTGGAATTTCAATAGGGGCGTCTGTCAGGTTAAGATTTGGGTCATTGAAAAAGAGGTTCAAACACCAGGTTATTGATTAAAAGGAGGAAGTCACCTGCTTCTGGTAAAGAAAACTTGCATCTTTATCGATATAGTGAGAATTGGTTATATTAATTTTTCCTCCACTGGCAAGATCTATTAAAATCAGATTTTCTACGGATCCTTTTCTTTCCTCATAAACAATATATTTCCCGTCAGGAGAAAATGAGGGGTGGCCGTCCCAGTCAGGATTATCGGTAAGCCTGGTTTCATTTTGTCCGTTATAGTCCATAATCCAGATTTCACTATTATCACCTGAATATCTCATATAGGTTATTTTGCTTCCGTCAGAAGATACATCCGGAACTCTTCTTCTAGGACCATCACTTGCTATATTTCTTTTTCCGGAACCATTATGATCCATTACATAAATGTTTTCGTGTCCGGTAATCCCTGATTCATAAATAATTTCATATTTGTATGGATGTCCGTTTGGATGCCAGTCGTAAGAATTGGAATTAAAGGTAAGCCTCTTTTGTTCTGTTCCGTCACTTTTAATCCTGAATAATTCCCAGTCTCCGTCAAAATATGCTTCGAAATATATATAGTTGCTGTCATAAGACCAGCTTGGATACGCACTTCGAAAATTATTATTGGTAATCTGTCTTTTATTTTTACCATCCCAGTCCATAACCATTATCTGCCATACGCCCCCAATATCCGAAGTATAGGCAATTTTTTTACCATCAGGTGATGCTTCAGGGTATAAATCGTTTCCGGAATAATCGGTTAATCTGGTAAGCTCTGTTCCGTCGATATTTATGCTGTATATATTTTCATTGCCATCTCTGTTAGAGACATACACTATTTTTTTAACGGAGTAACCATCTTCACTTCCTGATGTTTCCTTTTCAAGTTCCTGCTTTTCCTCCAGGACATTTTTATCAATGGCCCAGCCGGTTATTTCAATAATACTATCCTGATTAAGCTTCTGCATATTAATTTGAGCGCTGATTATTGCTTTTTCTTCTTTTGTTCCAGATAAATAAATTTCCCTCACTTCATAATTGAATAAGCCGTCTTTCGAGCTAATAGCGTATATAAATATGGTATGGATAGAACCTGGTTCAAGTTTAACAAGTTTCTCAAACTGATAACCACTGTTCAGGTAATTTTGATTTTTAAAAAAGTCTGCTACACCCTGCCTTGGTATGCTGTACTGTGCACTGCCTAAAAGTTTTCCATATCCTCTGGGTCCATTAAGGTAGATTTCAATATCTTTTATGCCAGAATTTTCTTTATTTCTCAGGTCCACGGCCCACCCTCTTATTAACTGAAGACTGCTGGTAATGGTTTTTTCCTTTGGCTCGTCTATAAATATGATTATATTTTTTTCACGGACTTCTTCTCCTGATAAATCTATTTCTTCTCTGATATAATCCCATCCTGACTTGGCCCCGTAAAAATAAATATAAATATAATGAGTGGAACCGGCAAGTAGATTTAAGCTGTCATCGTTTTTGCAGGTAAATTTGAAGCCGGTATCTTTAAAATCCTCTCCGTATAGCTGAAATGCTTCTGCAGATTCCATACTGTATAATGTTTCGCCTAGATATATACCGTTTTCCATATCTCCGTCAAGGAAGAACTTAATAGTGCCATTTTTTATCTCTTCCTCTTCCTCTGCTGGCGTTTCCCCTGAATCGTTACCTTCATTATCCTGAAGTTGTGTCTGGCTGGATTCTTCATCATTAACCTGCAGGGTTTCTTCCTGGTTATTATCAGTGGATCCTGTCGTATTGCTGCCCTCTTCAATTTCATTTTCTTTGATGCCGCTGCTTATATTACCAAAATCATCTCCGTAAGTTTCCTGAACGTCATCAATTGTTGTTACCATTGAGTCCGAGACAGTCGTTTTACTGTCTTTATTACTTTCTTCGGTTGTCAGACTATCAGCTTCTTCGCTGGCGGTGCTCTTGTTTCTGCTAATAATAGTGATGCTAAAGAGCGATATTATTAATAAAAATATAATCAGAAGTATTATTAATATGACTTTCATAACAAATCTAAATTGTTTTTTGTTTTTACCGTTTTATCATTTTTGTTGTGGTAGTATAAATTTTTTATTAGTACAATTATAATTAAAAAAACATATTTCAAAATTAACGTTTACACTGGAAAATAGTATTATTTTACGGTTTTAATTATATAGATAAAATCAGTAAAATAAAAAGGTATTATATTTATAGCATTTATAAAGCTTTTTATTTGATATGAGTAAAATATTTATACTGGGCATGAGCCCCCTTCCATTTGAAAATGACAGAAAAGTATATGGGACTGGCATCAGGACCTGGCAGTTTATATTACCCCTTTTGGAAAAAGGTCATAAAATATGTGTCTGTAATTACGCTATCCCATCAGCATATCCGGATGATTTTAAATCAAAATTTAATAGTGATTTTGTTTATACTGATCGTTTAAAAGATAAACAAAAATCTGCTGATCTTATTTTTATGGAAAATACAGAAGGGGAAGCTGGTGAAAGCCGCCCTGGCGGAGGAGAAATAAGATGTAGGTACGGTTTCGAGTACAATGTACTTAAAAAAGACGATTTTGAAAACGTGGAATTAATATCTGAAATCTTTGCCCGGTTTAAACCTGACTGTATAGTTGGCTGCACCTTTTATCCTTCTAATATAGCCTCAAGGCTGATTAATTACCTGAAAAGTAAAAATAAGGACAATACTTATGATATGGAGATAGGTGGCCCGGCCCAGGCGAGAAGAGGTGAGGTTAATTCAAAAAATTGGAACAGAGGTAATGGCAATACTGATTCTGTTCAAAATATCAATGTTGTACCGTTTTGGGCGGACTTATTTGGCCATGTGATGGCTGAAGCGCAGGCACGGGCTTATATTGATGACGATGACGAATGTCTTTTTCATTACTGGAACAGTGAATATAATATCATCTCTAATGCCGATGTTTTTTCATGCGTATCTTCAAGACAGCAGTATGCTCTGATAGGAGAACTTGGGGCCACAGGGAGGCTTAATAAATATACATCGGGTTATGATTTTACAAATATAATTCCCTGTGGCCTTCCTCTAGCCGAATACAAGCATACTAAAAATGTTTTTAGAGGAGGAGATATTATAAATAAAGGCGACTTTGTAGTGCTCTGGACCGGGGGATATAATACCTGGACTGATGTGGATACTTTATTTAAGGGAATGATACTGGCAATGGAAAAGAATTCAAAAATTAAGTTTGTATCCACCGGAGGAGAGATACCGGAGCAGGATATAAAGACTTATCCCCGGTTCCTGTCAATGATAAACAGCAGCCCTTATAAAGACAGGTTTGCAATGGAAGGCTGGGTGGCTGGAGAAGATGTACCAAATTACTACCTTGAAGCAGATGTGGGTATAAATATTGATAAAGATATTTATGAGGTCAGGTTGGGGAGCAAAAACCGTATTCTGGACTGGTTCAGGGCGGGACTTTGTGTGCTGTCATCAAATGTTTGCGAACTAACTGATATAATAGAGAAAGAAAAGATTGGATACACATTTAAGCCTTATGACAGCAATGATTTAAGCGCAAAGTTGATTTATCTGGCCAACCACCCCGATGAGGTCAAAAAAACTGCAATTGCCGGCAAAAAATATGGACTGTTAAATTTTAATTTTAATAAGACTACTGAAAAATTACAAAAGTGGGTGGAAAGCCCTACTTTTTCCCCTGACAGAGAAAAAGAAAGAAAATTCTTTTTCAGCAGGGAAGAAGCTCTTGAGAATTTAGAACAGATAACCCTGCGTCAAAAGAAGATGATAGAGGAGAGGGGAAAGCGGATATCAGAGCTCGAAGGCATTGTTAAGAAGGGTTTTATTTATAAAATCTATAGTTATTTAAAAATCGTTAAAAGGAAAATATCTGGTTAAACAGTAGAAATCTGCCATGGTTTTCCCCTGGTAGTATTTAGATTATCACTAGTAAATAATATGGGTACTAAAAGCTTAATAGTAATTGTAACTTATAACAGTCAGGACTTTATTGAAAATTGCCTCCGTTCAATAACTGGACAGAATTATAAGGACTGGTTTCTGGTTGTTATTGATAATGGTTCCAGCGACAGCTCAGTGGCAAAGATTAGAGAATTCAGGAATATGTCTTCAGAGATAACCAGCAGTAATTTCAAGCTTATTACCCTGAAGAAGAATATAGGATTTTCAAGGGCAGTAAATTATGCAGTATTTAATTTTATATCCGGGAAGAAAAAAAGCCTGGAAGAGGAGCTGGGGTTTCTGATTCTATTGAACCCGGATATATATTTAAACAGGAATGCACTGCAAAAATTAATTTCAACTTTTAGGATCACAGAAGACCGGAGCTTGCCGCCGGTGAGAATAGGAGCTGCAGGCGGACTTATACTTGATTATAAAAAAGATACTATACAGCATCTGGGGGGTAGAGTTAGTCCTAATTTTATTACATCACATATAGGCTATGGAAAGAGATATGAAGATTTGAAGGGTGGGTACAGAAATAAAGGAGAAGTCCAAAATATAATGGAAAGCATAAAAGATGTAGACTATGTCACCGGTGCTTTTTTTGCGACTGAGTACAAATTATTTAAAAGTATAGGTGGTTTTGATTCAGGATATAGACCTGCATATTTTGAAGAGCTTGATTATTGTTTGAAGATTAGAAGAAGTGGATGGCGTGTAGTTGTAACTCCTGAATCTATTGCCAGGCATTTTGAAGGTGCATCAGTAGAGAAGTTCAGCAGAAATTTTTACAGGTATTATCATAAAAATAGGGTCAGATGTGCAATAATTAATCTGGGATTTTTAAAATTCCTTAAAAAATTCTTTCCATCTGAGCTGAACTGGCTCAGGAATAAAGTCACAAGTGACCAGATTTTTCCTATTTTTTATGCTTATTTTATAAATTTTGTATTTCTACCTTATAATTTGATAATTAAATTAAAAAATCATTTAATCTTAAATAAATTAGAGTTAAAATGATTGCATCTTAAAATTAAATTGAACTATCTGAGAATCTGGGGAATTACTTAAAGATTTTCAAAATAAATTTTTAAATATGGGAGATATGATGGCTATAGAATCAAGTAAAAATATTCAATCAAAGATCTGTATAATAAGTTATGATGTTATTGGTAAAAATATGGCCGGGCCCGGCATAAGATTCTATGAATTTGCCAAAATTTTGTCTGACTATCTGGATGTTACTTTACTTACTCCTAATAAAATAGACATTGATACTGAAAGCTTTAAAACAAGACAGTATAAAATAGATAATTATAAAAGTCTACAGAGGTATATTGAGAATTCAGATATTATATTAATCCAGGGCCACATCCTTTACTATTTTCCTTTCTTAAAGAATTTCAAGGGTAAAATAATTGTAGATCTTTATAATCCTTTCAATTTAGAAAGCCTGGAAATGTTTAAAGATAGCAATATGGAAGAAAGGATCAGGATTGATAAAAATAATTTAAATATACTGAAATTTCAACTCACAATTGGTGATTTCTTTATCTGTGCAAGCGAAAAACAAAGGGATTACTGGATAGGAATGTTAAATGCTGTGGGTAGAATAAATCCTTATAGTTATGATTCTGACAGCACCTTAAGGAATCTGATAGATATCGTACCTTTTGGTATACCTTCCGAACCTCCTTTACGCTCAAACTTATCTATAATGGATGTAATTCCTAATATTAAAGAAGAAGACATTATAATTTTATGGGGAGGAGGAATCTGGAACTGGCTGGATCCTATTACTGCCATTAAGGCGTTGTGGGAAATTACAAGAAGCAGGAAGGATATAAAATTAGTATTTATGGGAATCAAACATCCGGATCCAAATCTTCCTGAAATGAAAAAATGCATAGAGGCAATAAAGTTAAGCAAAGAGCTTGATTTGTATGAGAAGAATGTATTTTTTAATGAATGGACTCCATACAAATTAAGGCAGACTTTCCTCCTGGGCTCAGATGTCGGACTGTCAATTCATCACGAGAGGATTGAAACTGAGTTCTCTTATAGAACGAGGGTTATGGATTATATATGGGCAAGTCTTCCGGTAATAACTACCGAAGGGGATTCTATAGCTAAAATGGTAAAAGTTGAAAATATAGGTGAAGTGGTAAAATATGAGAATACCCACCAGCTGGCAAGAGTTATGGAAAGCATAGTTACCAATAAGAGCTTAAAAGAAATTTACAGGAAGAACTTAAATAAAATTGCTCCAGGATTTTATTGGGAGAATGTAACCAGGCCGCTGGTTAAATATTGTGTTAATTCGTATTATGCAGTTGATAAAAGAAAAATTATTGAGCTTATAGATTTACAAAATAGCAAAATTTCAAAAATCATAAAAAATAATTTTGAAGGTTGTTCCAGTGTTTTAAAAATAACCTCGAACAAATATAGAGATGAGAAGATTATAGACAAAAGTGATGTAGGGAAAATATTCTGCCTGGAAGTAGATGATGATTTTGTAATTCTGGAGGATGATGACAGCAAATTAGATGAGATTGAAATTTTAAAATCTAAAATAACCCAGAGGGCCAAGTTCGATGGTATTATTGTAAGTAATGCTTTTTCTAAAATTACCCCAAAATTTTTCCATGATCTCACCAGTGTGCTTGTATCGAAGTTAAAAAGAGATGGATTACTATTTTTTTCAATCCCTGAAAAACGAGGATTTTATAAGCTTTTTGGTGAGGGTAAGAAGGATGACAGATCCGGTGCAAGGATTGATGATTTTACTATTGAATTCATATTGAAGAATGCTGGCTTTGAAATCATAGATAAGGGAATCTGGGATAAAATTGAGTACACAGCAACGAGCAGTGGTGAAAATGGAATGGATGAGATATATGGCAAGAATGAATTATTCGAGCTTTTTGAGATAAAATTAAGTAAAGAAGAATTTAAGGATTTGAAACTTTTAAGCCGTTTGGATATTTTAGATTCTGAAGGGCTGGCTGAAGATAAAACTATTAAGGGAAAACTGAAAAGATATATGTATCTTATTACCAGTATGTATTTTGAGAATTTAAGAAAGAGTTATAATGAATCTGTAAAAGCTATTAATAATAATATTCAGGTTCAAATTAATAGAGAAATAAATGAATTAAACCGTAAGAACCGGGAGAGGTTACTTCTGATATATTTTGATATATTCCGAACCCTCCACAGGGAAATTAAAAGTCTGGGTTATGATATTAGCAGTTTGAGAGAAGTTTTAGGTGATTTTAAGCCTAAAAGCATATCAGGACTAAAGATAGATATAGACCAAAAGCTCGATGTATTGTTGAGGGATTTTGAAAACATTGACAGGATAATGGGTCTTACTGTGTCTAATAAGTATTATTTAGCAAAAATGACATAGATTTTAACTATTTTGTCTGTTATAAGAATACAGTAAAACTATGATTAGGGAGAGAAATAAAATGAGTTTGGGAAGTTCTATCTTACTTATTTTGTTCAGTATTTCTATAGCTGTTGCCGGACAGATAATATTAAAAATAGGTATAAACCATATTGGAGTGGTTAATTTCAGCAATTTGGATGCTCTAAAGCAGTTATTTTTTGGGGTAATAAAAAGCCCTCTAGTAATATCCGGTTTATTTTTATATGTCATTTCAGCTGCAATATGGCTGGTAGTATTATCCGCAGTAGACCTCAGTTTTGCTTACCCATTTATTGGTTTTACGTATGTAATGGTACTTGTCCTTTCAAAATTTATATTAAAAGAGGATGTGAACCCCATCCGCTGGGCAGGTGCGCTTATAGTAACTATGGGCGTGATCGTAATTTCCAGAGGATGATATTTCAAACCGAAAGTAAGGTGAGATTTTTAATTGACGCAAGATGATGATCCTTTGATATCAATTATAACTGTAAATTTTAACGGTAAGAAATTTTTAGGCAATCTTTTTAATTCCATACTTGATCTTAATTATTCACGTGAAAAAATCCAGATAATAATGGTAGATAATAATTCTACGGATGGTTCTGTAAAATTTGTGAAAAAAGAATTTCCGCAGGTAGAGATAATTGCTCTTAAGGAAAATAAGGGCTATGCTGGAGGTAATAATGAAGGATTTAGCCGTTCAAGGGGAAAATATATAGCTCTTATAAATAACGATTGTGTAGTTGAAAAAGACTGGCTGTCTGAGATGCTGTCTATATTCAAGCAATCTACTGATAATTCTAAAATAGGAGCGGTGGGCCCTAAAGTAGTTTTTTATTATCATTATCTACCTCTTCAGCTGATTACAAATAGCAAGAATCAAAAAGAGATGGGTGATAGTAGAAAATCCAGGAGACTGGGTGTTCAAATATATGATGTAAAAGCTGGCAATGCTGAAAATAATAATAGTTACCGAAGAACTTTAAATGAAAGTGTTAAGTATCTGGATGGATTTTATCCTGCAGAATCAGATGAAAGGGGAAAAATCTATCATTGGTCACAGGATAATGCCATTCTGGCCGTACCAATAGAGAATCTAAATAAGAACCTGGAGATACAGTTTAAGGTATCATCATATCTTTCACCCAATCATTTACAACTGGTAGTAGGTGAAGAAATATTTAAAGATATTGAAGTTTCAAGGAAATCTAAAACGGTAAAAATAAAGATTCCAAAGAGATTTTTTGCTTACAGGAAAGACATTATCAATAGTTGCGGAATCAAGATAAATAAATCCTTTTACAGTATGGATAGGGGTTTTGAGAGTTTCGATGAAGGACAATATAACCGGGTAGAAGAAGTCTTTGGACTTTCCGGGAGCAGCTTTATGGTGGATAGAAAAATGCTGGATGAGGTCGGCAATTTTGATGAGAGCTTTTTTACCTACTATGAAGATATTGATTTATTCTGGAGGTCCAGGTTAGCCGGTTGGAAGAATTTCTTTACTCCTAAATCTATTGTAAGACATTTTCACTGTGGGACCAGCAAAGAATGGTCTTATGATTTTACCTATCATGTAATTAGAAATAGGCTGCTTATGATTTTCAAATGCAGTTGGCTGTTTTTATTTATTAAGAGTTATCTGGTATTCATTTTTTCAAATATAATTAACATCCTATATTATATTGCCCGAGTGCCTGCGGGTAAAAGACAGAAAAGAATTGATATCCCGATCAGAATTAGAATTTTCTTTGAACTTTTCTATATACTGCCTAAGAATTTAATAAGTAGAATTAGAATAAGAACTGGTAGGAAGGTGCAGGATAGAATTATCAAAAGCTGGATGAGAAGTTTTTAACAGGGCATTTTATGAAGAAGATTGCTATTTATGATAGATACCTGTCAACAGTTGGGGGCGGGGAGCGATATAGCTGTAAGATTGCTGAAATCTTATCCAAACAAAATGAATTTAAAGTAGATTTGATTGCCGATATATTTGCTGACTTAAGAAAAGTTTCCCGGAGACTTAACCTTGATCTGGACAGGGTGAATTTAAAAATATTCCCTTTCGTATCAGAAGATTATGCTGTGAAAATCACAAAAAAATATGATCTGTTCATAAATGCTACTTATTTAAGTTCACTTCCTGCATTCGGCCAAAAAAACATATATTTGTGTTATTTCCCGACTCCTTTTGATGTAGATTTTAAATTTATTCATAAGTTTTTGCTATTTTTTTTCAGACTGCCGGCAAGATGGTTATTTAAACTTGCAGACAAATTACTGGAGGGCTCTAATGAAATAGAAATAGAGGAGGGTTTATATGAGCCAAAAAGATTTTTATTGAGAAGGGGCAGCTGGAGTAGCGGCAGAGTAATTTTAAGGGTAAAAAAATCTAACCAGCCTTTAAGGCTTGGTTTTAAGAATCCTGATACAACTGGTCTTGGTTTAATGAAAGTAAATATTAAATTATTTGGAGATAGAGCGGAGAGCAAAGGATTTTTATATAATAAGGATATTGAGCTTGGAAAAGGTGCCAGGGAGACTGTTGAAATCCCATTAAGTCTAACCAGAGACTTTTCTGAAGTTTTAATCTCGTCTGATACTTTCATCCCCGTGGAGATTGATAGGAGTTCTAAAGATTCCAGGAAACTTGGTGTAGTTGTTTATGACGGGAGAAGGATAAGTCTTTTTAAAAAAGCTGTTCTTAAAATTTTGGGGTATATTCCTTTATTTCTTATAACTTTTCCCAGAGATTTAACATTTTTAAAAACTTACAATAAGATAATTGCCATCTCAGAATATTCCAAAAAGTGGATAAAAAAACTATGGAAGAAGGAAAGCACTATTTTATTCCCCCCGGTTGATATTGATAGTTTCAAAGTGTGGAAGAAGGAAAAAATTATTTTGAGTGTGGGGAGATTTTTCCCCGAACACCACAATAAAAAGCAACTTGAATTAGCGGAAGTCTTCAAGCAGATATTAGAGCAGTACCCAGATGAAATGAGGGGTTATACTTTATATTTAGTAGGTGGTGTGGGGGGTAGAGCTGACCATCTGGAGTATGTAGAGAAAATAAGAGCTGCAAGCAAAAATTACCCCATAGAAATAATAACTAATATAGGATGGAAAGAATTAGTAGAACTTTTTGCCAGATCATATATTTTCTGGCATGCTTCAGGGATGGGTGAAAATGAAAAGGTCCATCCTGAGAAATTCGAGCATTTTGGAATAACTACTGTGGAGGCAATGGCGGCTGGATGTATCCCTGTAGTTATAAATAAGGGAGGGCAGAAGGAAATTATAAATAACGGATATGATGGATTCTTTTTTGAGGACTGGCAGGAACTTAAAGATATTACTATAAAGATAATACGTGGGGAAGCGGATGTGGAGAAGGTTAGAAAAAATGCAATTGCAAACTGCAGGAAGTTTTCTAATTCTAATTTTAAAAGGGACTTAATCTCAATAATTGGCAAAATTTTAAATGAATAATTAAAAAGAAGCAGTTTTAGGAGCATTATTGGATATCAGTATCATAATTGTAAATTATAATAGCCTGGATTTTATAAAAAAATGTATTAGCAGCATTAGAGAGCATACTGGAAAAAATAGATTGAATTATGAGATTTTGGTAGTGGATAATAATTCGAGTGATGGAAGTGTAGAGTATCTAAAAGAACAGGTTAAGAAAAATAATAGCTTTTATTTAATTGCAAATAAGAATAATGAGGGTTTCTCCAGAGCTTCTAATATGGGAGCATTGAAAGCAAATGGGGAGTATCTGCTGTTTTTAAATCCTGACACCAGGTTTATAAGCGGCAGTATCGGAGAACTGGTAGATTTTTATAGTAAAGAGGATGGAACCGGCAGACCAGGAGTTGTGGGAGCAAAAATATTAAATTCAGACGGGACCCTGCAGTTCAGCTCCAGATCTTTTCCAACACTGGCAAGGCAGTTTTATGAGAGTTATTTTCTGTACCGGATATTTAAAAAAAGCCGTATTTTGGGTTCTTATTTTTTAAGCTGGTGGGACCACAATAGTCAGAAGGAAGTGGACTGGGTTGCTGGCTCATTTATGTTTGTTAAAAAAGATTATTTTATGGAAGCAGGTATGTTTGATGAAGATTATTTTATGTATAGTGAAGATTGCGACCTTTGCCTGAAATTATACAGAAAGGGCTATAAAAATTACTATTTTCCTTACTTTGTTATAGAACATGCTGACAGCGGCATTGCTTCCAGAAATATGGCAGCAAGAGAGGCAGGAATCTGGAAAAGCAGGAGACTATATTTTAAGAAAAACTACTCTGCAGTCTATGCCGGATACTTGAGTTTCCTTTATTTGGCTGGAGTTCTGAACAGAATACTGTTATTTATGGTTTTATCTATATTTAAACCTGGAAGTAAAAATAGGGCTAGACTTGTAGCGTATTTTAGGGTTTTAAGATTATATTTCAAGGGTTAAAAATATGATAAGAGGGGATAATAAAAAAATAGTACTTCCGGATGTGAGCTTTATAACCACTGTTTACAATGAGGAAAAAAGCATTATCGAATTTCTGGAAAGTTTAATGGAGCAAATTTATCTACCCGGTGAGATAATTATAGTTGATGGTGGTTCAAAAGATAAAACTTTTGAGATTGCTTTAGGATTTTTTAAAGACAAAGCCTCCCAAAAAGATGGTGATTATAGAACAGTATTAAATAACAGAAATGACAGCACCAGAGATAAATTAAATAAAATAAACAACAAATCTATTGTAAATGTCAGAATAATTAAAAAAAGTGGGGCAAATATTTCACAGGGAAGAAATGCTGCTATAAAAAATGCTTCTGGCAGGATTATTTGTGTAAGCGATGCCGGGTGCATTCTGAATAAAAATTGGTTGAAAGAAATTACAAGATTTTATGATGATACTTCATGTAATATAGTTGGTGGGCTGAACCTGCCGTTTTGCCGGAATTTTATACAGAAGTGCCTTGCTGTCTGTATCGTGCCTTCAGAGAAAGAAATAAAGGTTGGAAAATATATGCCCTCATCCAGAAATATAAGTTTTAAAAAGAAAATCTGGATTGATGTAGGCGGTTATCCTGAAAATATGGATTATGGTGAGGATATGAAATTTGATTTTAATATAAAAGCTGCGGACTACAGGATAAGATTTAATCCCGATGCTGTCGTTTACTGGAAAATGAGAGAAAATCCTGTTCAAATATTCTGGCAATTCTTCAGATATGCAAAAGGTGATGCGAATGGCAGGATGTATCCCGTCCGTCATCTTATAAGGTTTAGCGCATTTTTTATATTTATAATCATTTTAATTGGTGCATTCTGTTTAAGCAAATTGATTCTGGTTATACTGGCACCGCTTTTTGTAGTTTATGTCTTCAAACCCTACAGTAAGTTAGTTAAGAGCTGGAGCAGTAATGGAATTTGCAGTTTTTATAGAGTGGAGAAATTTTTATCTATCCTTTTTATACCTCTTTTACTTCTGCAAATTGACCTTTCAAAGATGTGCGGCTATATTTATGGCCTTTTTAAAAAAATTATAATAAAATAAAAATATATTTTTTTAAATAATTGCTTATATGTATTTTTAAAAGTATTTAAATATTTTTGAATTTGTTTTATAATATAAACTAAAATATAAAATTTAATCATTTTATTATAGATATTTTTATAAACTAATAAAAATTAGCTGGCATCCTAAAAAGATGAAGGATACCAAAGGAGTGAAAAATGAGTTACGGGGAGGAAGTAAAAAAAATTGATACCAATGAGTTAAGGGTTAATCTTACAAAGTATTTAACCGAAAATTTAGGTGATACTATATACATAACCAGGTATAACAGGTTGGTAGCAGAAATCAGAGTATATACTGAAGATACCAGAAGAAAAACCGAGCTTAGAATTGCAAGGAAAATGATTGAAGCCGCAGAAAGAGAGAAAATTCAAAAGAAGTAGAGCGGGTTAACTGGAATCATTGGTTATTATTAATTTAAAATAGCACAGAATTCGTAGATGAATGTATGTGCTATTTTATTTTCTAATTACAAGCCAGTTTATTTTGATTGAATTGATAAATAATTATGCTAATATATAGAAAAATTTAATAAATGAAGTTTACTGCTGAGTATTTCAG
>JADBLP010000092.1:0-4354 GCA_014894375.1 Actinomycetota bacterium
ATATTTATTTTTATGTTTATACCAATGATATTTTTATTTTTATTACCAGTTTTACCTCAGTTAAAGATGTTTTTTTAATAAAATATTATTTCCTACTCTGTAGTGGAAAATGAAATAGATAGTAAGGTTTTATTTATAAATTGTATTTTAAGATATATGAAAAAAATAAATATAAATCTATAAATGGAGGTAAACATGAATTTATTAAACAAATTTTTAAACAGAATATTTTATAAATCGAAAGGATCTACATTAATAGAACTAGCGCTATATATAGCTCTAGTTGTAATTGTTTGTATTACGGTAGTGACTGCACTTGGTGGAAAACTTCAATCAGTTTTTCAATCTATAGTAGATAAATTGTAAGTTTAAGACTGAAGAAAAGAATATCATATACCTTCTAAAAAATAGTGAGTAATAACCAGGATATTTTGAATAATGTTCAAATTTAAAGCTTATTCAGAAAAAGGTAATGTTTTTATTGAGTTAGCTTTAGTAATGCCAATATTAATACTATTGATCGCTGGAATTGTTCAGTTTGGCTTCTTATTGAATGCTAAAATAGCTGTAAATTCTGCTTCTTATGAAGCTGCTAGGGCTGCTACTTTATCAGACAATCCTGAATCGGATGCAATAAATGCTGTATTGGCTTATGCATCATCTACAATGCCCGGGTGGAATTTTGATGAGAGACTTAGTTTAAAAGTTGATATTTCTGGAATGAATCCTGGTGATATCGTACAGGTAGAAGTTACTTATAGGATACCAGTTTTTTTCTCGAAAATCCCACCTTTCTCGATGATTGGGGATGGTTATGCAAATATCTGTGGAAGTAGTGTAATGAGGATGGAAGAAAAAGAATAAATAATATATTTAATAGGTTTTTGTATGTTAAAAGAAAGATTGGAAAAGGAAACCTGGTATAAGATATCGGATTTGTTTTACTTCTATAGATATAGTGCTGCTGATGATGAAAAGGAGCCGTCGGATTCTGCCAGGGGAAGATGGGTAACTCACGATCCGTAGAAGGTTATGGAAAGATTAGGCTGGTCTTGAAGTTTTAAATAAAAGAAAAGAGGTAATTATGAGAAAGAAAAAAATAATAACCATTGTAGTTGTGGGGATTGTGTTTATTCTTCTGGTTGGACTGTTTTTCTTGGTTAAATATGATGTTATGGGTAAGCTTTATGATGTTATAGACAGCCAAATAGCAGAGGATGCAACTTCCGATGTAACTCCTGGCAGAGGAGAAGTCATAGGCGGTGAAAAAATATTTCTTATTGATGAAGAAGGTAATGAAGTAGAGTTAGTGGAAGAAGTAGAAATAGAGATGAATGTAATTCATGACAATTGTTATGAAGGTACTTTAGTAAATATTGAAAATAACAAGTTATTTTTTATGGTTGATAAGGAAGTTCAAGAAGATCCTTATACAGTTGAGGATGTTGAGGACTACCAAGTAATTTTTGATATTGATACTTTTAGTTTTGAAGTGGGATCTCGCTCGGATTCCTGTGATTCTTTGGAATTTTATGGTTCAGGCGATGAGAAGGATTGGTACCGCTTTTACAGTGCTGGGGAGCTGGAGTTTTTGGTTGGTGAGTATTTGAGTGTTCATTACTCTGTAACTGAAGACCCTTATACTAAAGCTATATATAAAGTAATTACTTTCCAGCCATCCTTCCCACTTTGGTCGTCTATTATTTCTTTTACTCAATAAGTTTTTCATAGTATAAAGGCAGTTGTTTTAGTCGCATTTATATACCTAAAAAGGAATTTTATATGATTAAAAGAAGGTTATTTTCTACACTAACGGTATTTTTATTTATATTTGTAACTTTTTTAGTGCCTTCTGATCTAAATGCAGAAACCCGGGAGTTCTGGGTGGATACAAGCCACTGGGAAGACCAAGAGGTTTGGGTTACGAGTGGGCACTTTCAGGATACTCAGGAAAAAAGATGGGTGGATACGTCTTATACGGTTACCCAGGGCTACTGGGAAAACTCTACAAAAAATGTTTGGGTAAGTAGTGGATATACAGCAAGCCGCTGGGTTGATACGTCTCATAATGTATGGGTAAGTAGTGGGTACTTGCAGAGTTACTGGGTGGATACAAGCCATTATGAAACTAGGTATAGAACTGTTACTGGTTGGATATCTTGTAACATAACCTTTGTTTATCAGAACCTACCTAGTGAGCCTAAGAATGTAATACTTGGTAAGATGTGGGATTATCCCGATACTAAATATACTGGCATAATCAACGGCACTAGGTATAAGTATTGGAAATCTTATTATAAGTTGTTGCCGGCTAATAATATAGGGCAGCAGGGGGCGTGGGTGACTTTTAAGACATATTATCATTGTATTGAAATGGAGGTTACCTCTGCAGTGTCTTATATCGTTTGGGTAAGTAGTGGGTATACGGCTTATTATTGGGTGGATACTTCTCATAATGTTTGGGTAAGTAGTGGATACTGGGGTAGTAAGTGGGTTGATACAAGCCACTGGGAGACTGCAACTAATAAAAGATGGGTGGATATGTCTTATACGGTTACCCAGGGCTACTGGGAGTATTATACTGAAAAGGTGTGGGTTGATACAAGTCATTATGAATATAAAGCAGTCTGGGTTGAGGATGGATTCTATACTTCGCCTCTTCATGGCGAAGTAATTGTTGAAAAAAGTCCTAGATATATTTTTACCAGATGGCATAAAAATCAAAACAATGAAGAGTGTAGTATGGAGCTTAATGTAAGTTGGAAAGTGGACAATAGTAATTTATCCGAAGGTGAAGAAGAAAAAGAGATTGTTCGAATCTATATTTATCAAGATATTTGTAGATTTAATAACAAGGGTGTTGAAAAAGTCACTATATTTAATGGTAATGTCACACCTTCTGTGGAGGGTAGTATAAATACCATTACAAAATTTGATTATAGTGGTAATGAAGAAAGCATTTTACATATTTATCTCTACGCTCAGAATGGAGAAAGTGCTCATATTTATTTTAGCAATCCTATAAATGGTTTCAGGTCGATTAATTTAATGTCAGAAGGAAGTAATTCTGACGCGAATACATGGCTAGGTGGAAATAATTATGGTAAATTCGAATTTTAACCCCGGGCGGAATAGGGGTTCAGTCCTACTTATAGTTGCTATATTACTACCTGTATTTATTTTACTATTGGGGTTTGTTGTAGATATAGGCAGAGCTTTTCTATATAAAGAAGAAATAAATAAAGCATGTATGGTTGCAGCAGAAGAAGCTTCCAAATGTATTGATATTGAAGCGGCGCAAGAATTTGGTGTTAATAGGCTGGCAGATAATTACCCGGATATAATATATGAATATTTTTATAAGAATTACAAAGGTACTGCTGACTGCAGCATTAATAATCTACAATATAATGTAATAGAAAGTATAGATAACCCCAAATACATAGAGGTATACTGCGAAGCAGATGTTAAGTGCTTCTTTCTAAAAATAATTTCTATTAATAGTATAACAATTCACACCAAAGCCAACGGCAGACTAAGAAGAATAAAATAGAAAGTCTTTTTATTATAAATACTCTATTGATTATTAAAAGTGCCCGAAATCTAGTACTTGACAATATATCATAAATGATATAAATATAGAATGATAAATAAAATAAGTTTCTATCAGAGTTCTAATGGAAAAGTACCGGTAAAAGAATATTTAAAATCTCTAGAACCTTTACAAGTAGCCAAAATTAGAAATATTTTGAGATTATTAGAAGAATTTGGTTTTAGTAAGCCATATGTATATACAAGAAAAATTAAGGGGAAAAAATATAATGGGTTGTATGAGATTAAAATTAGCTATAGTAGAATTTTGTATTTTTTATATCTTAATAATGAATGTATCTTATTGCATGGATTTACTAAAAAAACAAATAAAAGTCCAAGAAGGGAACTTGATACCGCACTTAAAAGGTTGAAATTATATAAAGATATATTGGATTAATATAATGGTGGTGATTCTAATGAAAAAAGTTAGTTGGAAAGAAGTAGAAAGAGAGTTACTGGAGGATCCTGAGGTAGCCAAGGAATGTGCAAATCTTGAAGCAGAGCACCAGATTATAAGGCAGCTAATTACTTTGAGGAAAGAAAAAAAGTTGACCCAAAAAGAGCTGGCAGAATTAATTGGGGATAAACAGTCAAATATTTCCAGGCTTGAAAGCGGGAATTATAATCCTACTTTAGCTAAATTGAAAAAGATAGCTGACTGTCTGAATCAGAGATTAGATATAAGATTTGTTGATAAAGTACACTAGTTAGTTAAACAAATGTTACTAAGTTGAGATTTTTTAAATGACATAAAATGTTT
>JADBLP010000044.1:0-4318 GCA_014894375.1 Actinomycetota bacterium
AACACCAGCAAATGCTGGAGGTGGCGATGATTCGCCAGCTCTTCCAGCAGAAGTTCTTTATGGATAACTATTCTTATCTCTTAAAAAACGCTCGGTGTATTGTACTCCAACAGATTACCTAAAGCCCGGTATTATAATATATCTATGAAAATATCCAAAGAAGATATGTCGAGTAAGAAACATGAAAAGATTATCAAAATATTCAAGATGCATAATGGGGTTATGCCAGATCTAAAGATATCCTGGTTAAAGGTATACACCCACGTGACATAAAAAGCATTCTGGATAAAGGGATAGTCATCAAAGTAAAAAATTATTCTAAAATTATTTATAAGTACTCAGTCTGTTCTGGATTATATTTATAAAAATCGTCTTATCATTTTTAGAGTATTGATATATTATTCTGTAAGGCCAGGTTTTTAGTGATCTGAAATTTTTTAAGGGCCCTTTTAATTTTTTACCGGCATCGGGATTATTTTTAAGTTTTTCGATTTTTTTTAAAATTTCAATCTGCTTTGTTCTGGGTAGTTTTTTTAATTGTTTTAGAGAGGTTTTAGAATAATTAACCTTCATTTATTTCAATTCTTCTTTAGAGATATTTAGTTCTTTTATTATTTATATATTTACATAAAAGCATAAATATACTATAATTGTCTTTGTCTAATATGAAAATTTATAGAGGAAGACCTTTTGAAGAATCATCACGGGGCGGAAACGGATTATTTACCAATCAACAAGTGGCCCGAGCTTGAAAGGCCCAGGGAAAAACTTATCAAGAAAGGACCTGAATATCTTTCTGATTGTGAACTTTTAGCGATAATACTTAGAACAGGAGTAGGGAACAGTAAAGAAAAATTTTCTGCTCTTGATCTTGCTAAAAAAGTACTGGCCGAATACGGCAGCCTAAAGAATCTGCTGGATTTATCGCTGTCGGAATTTTTAAAAATTAATGGAATCGGAAGAGCAAAGACAGCCCAGGTAATGGCTGCACTTGAGCTGGGTAAGAGGGCAATCTCCGAGAAAAACGGAAATAATAAAAGTTTCAGGTGCAGCGAGGAAGTGGCAAATTATTATATCCCGCTTCTTAAAAATTTAAAAAAGGAACAGTTTATAGTTCTTCTTCTGGATATAAAAAATAAGATAATAAAAGAAGTTTTAATCTCGGTGGGATCCTTGACGTCTTCAATAGTCCATCCAAGAGAAGTAATAAAACCGATAATTAAAGAGTCGGCAGCTTCGGTTATATTTATACACAATCACCCCAGCGGCGACCCCGAACCTTCAACTGATGATATAGAGATAACCAATAGATTATGCAAATCCTGCAGTATCCTTGGAATCAGTGTCCTTGATCATATTATTGTTGCAGAAGGCGGATACTTTAGCTTCAAGCAAAAGCAATTAATTTAGTAACAAAAGCGGGAATCCTCGGTTTTTCAAATCCGAGATGAGAGTGACTTTTTTTTGAGACAAAGTTGCCTGTCCTTATTACAATATTTAATTATAGGGTGGGACACATCCGAATTAAAGCCTGTGGAGAAACCAACCGCTGTTTTTTCTTTCAAAAAGAGACAAGTTGGCTCTGTGAAGCAGGAACCACTTCCTAATATTGGGATGCACGGTAATTTATTGCCGTGAGGATGTCACTTGTTTATCGGTAGAAAATATGTTATATTTTGGTGTATATGGAGGTGTATTGCTATGCGCACAAATATAGACTTAGATGATAAATTAGTAAAAGAAGCTTTTAATTATGCGAATGTTTCTACTAAAAAAGAGTTAATAAATTTAGCTCTGAAAGAATTCGTGAAGACTTATAAAAGATTAAATCCTAAAGAAATAAAGGGGGAAATAAAATTTGAAAAGGATTATGACTATAAAAAACTAAGAGAAGGAAGATAATAATGGTTCTAGTGGATACTTCTGTACTAATTGATTATTTAATTGGAAATGAAAACGAGAAAATAGAAAAATTTAATGAAATACTTAATTTGGATATTCCCTTTGGAATAAATTTCTATATTTATCAAGAATTACTCCAAGGAACTAAAACAGAAAAAGACTTTAATCTATTAAAGAGATACATGAACTCCCAAAGATTCTTTTATTTAAAAAATGGAAAAGACTCATATGCAAAAGCAGCTAAAATATATTTCGATTGCAAAAAGAAAGGGCTAAATATTTCCAGTACAATTGATTGTATTATTGCTCAGATTTGTATTGAAAATAATCTCTATCTTCTCCATAATGACAAAGATTTTGAAATGATGTCTCAAGTAATTAATATAAATTTTTATTAAAACTGGTATATTCTATTAACTGAATCTTAAATATACTGTTTGAGTATAGTATATTATATGTACAAATTAATGAAGTAATAGATAATGGGAGCATTGTTATATATAAGTAGTTATAACTGATCTAAAGCCGGGGGGATGGTTGCTATCAAGTAGAAGTATCTAATGTAGATAAAACCCTGCAGGAAAAAATATTTCATTGGACAGAGTAAATTATTGTATGTTATAGTGCTGTGACTAATTATGCGTTATAATCAATATGCTTTTCCAGTCCGTGTAAAAGTATGAACTAATTATTTTTTTATAAATTTTTATGAGCACAAGAAGAATATATATAATAATCCTAATCCTGATTCTAGTCCTTTTCTTGAGTGTGTCCGCGCTGGCTGGTAAGTGTAGTTTACCCGGTACCGAAGTTAAAACAGGCCAGCCCGAGGAGGAAGAGGACGCAGTGAGCGAGGAACCTGAAAGCGGAGTTACTGATGGTAAAGAGAGTACAGGTACCGGCGCAGAGGATGAGAAGTATTATATAGCTTATTTTGAAGTTGCCAGCGATGAAAATTCCATGCATTTTGAGCATAGAGTAGCAAATGTTGTCGCTGTAAGTCCTGATGGAACTAATAAGAAACTTACCTATACTGATTTAAATGAGAAATATGATTTAAGTAGAATATACGCTATCTCTCCGGATGGCAGTAAAATAAGCTGTGGTTTTTATGAAGGAGGAAGAGGCGCATACGGCGCATTGTGTGTTATTGACGTTGCTACTGGAGAGTTACACACAGTTTCCGAATTTGACTATACAGAAAGTGAATCAATGGAGCTTATGAAGGATATATATGGCAAACCCATCTGGTCACATGACGGGAAAAATATTGCCTATGAGGTTGTCTACAATACTTATCCGGATAATTTCAGAGATGACGGTATTTATATAGCTAATATCGAAACTGATAACATACAGGCAGTTGATGTGAATATGGAAGGGCTTTCTCTTAAAAACACCACTTTCCTGGATCCTGTACTGTTCTCCGGGGATGACAGCAGATTATTCAATATTTTTCACACTTTTTATCCAAAAATAGAAGACGAAACTGTTTTGGACTATTTTACCAGAAATGAAAAACTGGTGGCAGTTGATATTTCCGGCGGAGAGGCTTATGAAATACTGGATATAAGTCAATTTGAAGGTATGGAAGCAAACTTTGATGACTTTAATCTTTTTACCCAGCAGGATAAAATAGTTTTTCAGGTTCTGGGAGATTTTGAGGAGGATGGTGATATCTGGATCTGCGACAGTGATGGAAGCAATTTATCCAAACTAACCGATAATCCTAATCTTAGAGAGCAGCAGCCTTCAATTCTTGATATACCGGATTCAGCTGGAAAAGTGGCTTATACCGGGGTAGATAGATATGGAACTATTTCATACCATTTTAATAGCGGTGATATATATATTATAAATATAGATGGTTCCGGGCAGGTCAAAATTACGGATGATGGAATTGATGCGGCAAAATCTGTATTCTCTCCTGACGGTAGATACCTTGCTTTTATCGGTTATATATATGACAGCGGTATGGAATATGTTGTAAGCAGTCAGATAGAAGTTTATGATATGCAGTCCGGGGAAATAAGAACTGTCGCATCCGGTTCCAATATTTTTGATCTTATAGGGTGGATAAAAGTAGATGGATAGATATAGTCTACAAAAACAGCATTTGTCTAGTAGATAACTTTGAAACCACGGAAGCCTCTTTTACAATTACTGTCTTTTCTATTGTCTTTCCTCTTACTATAAGCCTTGTAATATCTTTTACTGTCATATGATATATTTCCTCTCTTGTATTCATAGGTGAAATTTTCCCTGAATAACTTAGCGGTGACAATATCGCAGAATAACAGCAAGAGCTAAGAAAGTACTTGACTGTGCTAAGAGTTATATTGTAAAATATGAAACTGTAATTAAAATGCTTGATACTTATTTCTAATACGCTGATTAGAACAAGTAAGAAAGTAAC
>JADBLP010000109.1:0-4227 GCA_014894375.1 Actinomycetota bacterium
TTAAATAATCATAATAAATATACAGGAGCAGTAAAGATAAATATTTTACTATATTGAAAGAAAGGTTAATTTGAATATGGTAAAAGTATCGGATAGATATTTAAAAATAGACCTGTGGAAAATTATTGAAGAGGGATTTGAACCTGAGCATGGGAGGGTTTCCGAATCAATTTTTTCTCTCGGGAATGAATATATGGGGGTACGTGGTTATTTTGATGAAGGGTATGGCGGGGATAGACTTGTTGGAAGTTATTTGAATGGTGTTTTTGAAGAGGGAGAAGCTGTTCCGTCAGGCAACTATAGGGGACTGATAACACGCACCTGCTTTATGGTAAATACTGTTGACTGGCTGTATACCAGGATTACTATTGATGGGGAGACTCTGGATATTGCAAAATCTAGTATAAAAGATTTTGTACGTTGCTTGGATATGAGTAAAGGTATTTTGACTCGCGAGTTTGTCTGGAATACTTTTTCAGGAAAATCCCTGAAAATATCTTTTGAACGTTTCCTGAGCATGACAGATCCAAAGATAGGATGCCAGCGTGTCAGCCTTAAACCAGTCAATTTTTCAGGAAAGGTAAATATCAGAAGCGCTCTGGATTTTTCAATAATTCATGAAACATGTGGAAAGAATTTATGGACATGCCCCAGGAAAGGGAAGGTAGGTGATATCCTGGGGATTCTTGGGAAAACCTTAAAAAGCGGACACATGCTATTTTCAGCCTGCCAGATTCATACTGTTTTACCAGAAGATATGCAGTTGGTCGAGGATGAGAAATTCATCGGTATTGACTTTATCATGGATTTAAAACAGGGTATAAATTCAAGCTTTGAGAAAATAGTGATAAACCATGCCGAAAAAAATCCTGATGTAAGTATTGAAGAAGTATGGTCGAAAGGGATGGAAATAACCGGAAATCATAGCTTAATGTCTTACGATAGCCTATATGAAAAGCAGGTTAAATACTGGGCAGACACATGGGAAAATTCTGATATAGTAATAGAAGGAGACCCTGAAAACCAGCAGGGTATCAGATATTGCATTTTTCAGCTGCATCAGACCTACCATGGGGAGGACCCAAGCTTGAATATCGGTGCAAAAGGACTCACAGGAGAAGCATACAATGGAAATACTTTCTGGGATACCGAGACCTATTGCCTGCCGTTTTATATCTTTAATAATCACAGAGCCGCATGCAATTTACTTGAATACAGGTACAAGACGCTCCCAAAGGCCATGGAGCGAGCAAAAGAATTGGATTGTGAAGGCGCATTTTACCCGATAGCGACTCTTGATGGCAACGAAACATGCGCTTTGTGGCAGCATGCAAGCCTTCAGCTTCAAGCGAGTACAGCGGTTGCCTATGGAATATGGAACTATGAAAAACTTCTTAATGATAAAGAGTTTTTATATAGTAAAGGGATAGAAATATTAATACAGATAAGCCGTATGCTTGCCAGCCGAGGACAATGGGGGCAAATAACAGGTAAGTTCGGATTTTTTGCTGTGATGGGACCAGATGAGTTTCAAATGATGGTTAACAATAATTGTTATACAAATATAATGGGAAAGAAGACTTTCGAATATACCCTGAAAGTTATTGATGAGATGAAAATAAATGCACCGGAAAAGTTATCCGATATAAGTAAAAAACTGGAGCTGCAGTCCCGGGAATTGGAATGTTGGAGTCAAATGGCCGAAAATATGTTTATACCGTTTGACAGCTCTACAGGGATATATGAACAGCATGACGGTTTCTTTAACCTGCCTCATATTGATATACGTTCCATTCCTGTTACGGATTTCCCTCTTTATCACAACTGGTCATATGACAGGATTTATAGAAATGATATGATCAAACAGCCTGATGTTTTGATGTTTATGTTCTTATATAACCAGGAATTTTCTACGGAATCTAAAAAAATCAACTATGAGTATTATGAACCAAGATGCATACATGAATCATCACTTTCGCCTTCAATACATTCCATATTTGCATCTGAATTGGGCAGACATAAGGAAGCTTTTGACTTTTTCGGTTTTGCAACACGAATGGATCTTGATAACTATAATCGTAATACACACGAGGGACTTCATGTAACGTCAATAGCAGCTGCGTGGATGAATATTGTATATGGTTTTGCAGGTATGAGATCGGATGGAGAAATACTTTCGTTTAGCCCATCCATACCTGAATTCTGGGCGTCCTATAGTTTCAGGATACTATACAGAGACGCTGTTCTTAATATTAATGTCAATAAAGAAAAGGTTTCGATAAGAACAGTTAACAACCAGGAAGCAGATATAAAATTATACAGCAGAGAATATAAAGTAAACTCTGAGGGCATAACAATTGCAATTTCTGTTTAATATTGTAAATAAAAGAAATACTAAATTAAAAAAATTACTTGCCTTCAATTTTTTTATTTATTTTATATTAATATTATAAAAGGGAAGGTAACTTTGATGAAAAAAAATGCTTCTTTTGTATCAAAAAAAACTTCGGTTCATATTAAAATTACAATATTGTCTATAATTGCCATAGCAGTTATTTTATTCGATGTTTATCTTTTTACTGTCATACGGAACAAGGATCGGGCTAAAGTCGTTTTATATCCTGCACCATCAGAAATACAGGGGGCCACCGATAGAATCATAACGGTTGAAGGCAGTCCGGTATTCGTTTATGATACTGCAGTTAATTTTGGCCGTATCTACTTAAGAAGTCCCAGACTTGAAAAAACACCGATGGCTTATTTCGATTTTTCCGGCACTGTCAATGTAAAAATCAAGGCGCCTGGTATAGATATAGACTCAGTTACAGTCCGCCCGACCTCACTTGGAATTGTGCCTGCTATAAAAGGAGATACGATATCTTTCAAACTTGACAAACCAGCGCAGCTTACAATTGAAATCAATAATGACATACACCGTGCAGTCCATCTTTTCGCTAACCCGCTTGAAGAAGACCCACCCGAGCTGGGTGATCCAGGTGTGCACTACTTCGGACCGGGTGTATATATGGCAGGCAGCATTAAAGTAAAAAGCAACGAAACAGTCTATATTGCTGGCGGAGCTGTAGTATATGGCTGGATTCACTGTTCAAGTCTTGAAAATGTTAAAATCATCGGTCGTGGAATTATTGACGGAAGCATATATGACAGATGGAATGATATGGTTGTTCCTATTAATTTATTTAGTTGTAAAAACATTGTTGTAGATGGTATTTCAATCCTAAACCCGGCGGCATGGACCTTGAATACTTATTTATGTGAAAATATTAAAATAAATAATGTTAAAATAATTTCTGCAAGACCGAACAGTGATGGAATCACTACCCAATCATGTAAAGACCTGACCGTAACAGATTGCTTTGTAAGAAGCTGGGACGACAGCCTGGTTGTAAAAGGATATGATGGGGATGTAAAAGGAATTACATTTGATAACGTTATAATATGGACAGACCTTGCACAGTCGTGTGAAATCGGATACGAGACAAGGGCAGAAACCATAGAAGATATTTATTTTAGGAATATTACTATTTTGCATAATTTTCACAAAGCTGTCCTGAGTATTCACAACAGTGACAATGCATTGATAAAAAATGTGCATTATGAAAACATAGTAGTCGAAGATGCGCAAATGGGGGAAGGTGATGGTGCCAATTTTTTAATAGATCTACTGATAGAAAGTTCACAATGGAGCCAGTCTTCTGAAAGAGGAAATATTAGAGATATATTTTTTAACAATATTAAAGTGTTGAGCGGTAGATTCTTCCCGGTATCGCGCATCAAGGCTTTTGATGAAGACCATACAATAGAAAATATCCATATAAACAATTTAGAAATTTTTGGCGAACTCATACTGAACGCCGAAGAGGGAAAATTCCATATTGATGAGCAAAATGTAAAAAACGTTGAATTTTCAAATAAATAAAAGAGGATGAATTATTGTGAAATTTAAGGTCTGGATTATATCATTATCTCTTATTATATTGGTCGGAATAATTTTTGCGGCTGTTCTTTTATTCAATATGCCAGAGGCTGAGATAATAAGTGTAAGTGCTGGCAACAGCCAGGAGTCCTATGTTTCTACCGAGGGTATACCCCAGGAATCTTCCAATGAATCGAGTACACTCCTGGAGCCTGCTTCTATCAGTGGTGAAAATCTGGCTTTGTACAAAGCTGTATCAGCGGACGCAAATACCCAGGTCTATTATGCCA
>JADBLP010000117.1:0-15422 GCA_014894375.1 Actinomycetota bacterium
GCTTGGTCCTTTCAAATTTTTTCTTAGCCATAATATATCCTTTCTTTGTTTTGAAGTTAATTTAATTTATATTAATAATCTATACTGCAATTTTACTTCCTTTAAACCTTTCAATAATTTCGTCTGCAATTCTACCTGGTGTTGGTTCATATTTTTTAAACTGCATAGTAAAAGTGGCACGCCCCTGAGTTTTGGACCGCAAATCCGTAGCATATCCAAACATTTCAGCAAGCGGCACCTCTGCTTTTATAATTCTATTCTTACTTCTCAGTAATACAGATAATATTTTTCCTCTCCTCGAATTAAGATCACCAATAACTTCTCCCATATACCTGTCCGGAACAACCACTTCAACATCCATTACTGGCTCAAGTAAAATAGGAAGACATTTTTTCATACCTTCTCTAAAAGCTTTTGACCCGGCAATCCTGAAAGCCATTTCTGAAGAATCTACTTCATGATAAGATCCATCTAAAAGTAGGGCTTTAACATCAACAACCGGATATCCGGCCACCTCGCCACTTTGCATTGCATCTACTATTCCCATTTTTACTGGCTTGATAAATTCTTTTGGTATAGCTCCGCCTTTTGTTTTATCCTCAAATTCAAATCCCTTACCGTATTCATTTGGTTCAAAACGGACAACTACATGACCGTACTGCCCCCTTCCACCACTTTGCCTGATATATTTTCCTTCTACTTGTGTTCCTTTAGTTATCGTTTCCCTGTAAGATACCTGCGGTTTACCTACATTTGCACCTACACCAAACTCACGAAGCAATCTATCAACTATAATTTCGAGATGGAGTTCACCCATACCTGAAATAATTGTCTGTCCGGTTTCACTATCGATTTCCATTCTAAAAGTAGGATCTTCTTCTTCCAGCTTGGAAAGCGCAATGACTAATTTTTCCTGGTCGATTTTTGTTTTTGGTTCAATAGCAATTGATAATACCGGCTCAGGGAAACTAATGGATTCATATTTAATAGGCTTATTTGGGTCACATATAGTATCACCCGTATTTACATTCTTTAAGCCAACAACTACTCCTATATCTCCGCTATAAGCCTCTTTTAATTCCTCTCTGCTATTGGCATGCATTTCCAACAGTTTGCTTACCCTGTTTTTATTACCATTATTTGTATTCAGCACCTGCATTCCACTTTTAATGGTTCCGGAATAGATTCTCAAATAACTTAACCTTCCCACAAATGGATCAGTTGTTATTTTAAATACCAGCCCAGAAAAAGGTGCATCATCACTGACTTCCCTCTCAATTTCTTTTTCGTTATCCGGATTAATCCCTTTGGTAGAAGATACATCACTGGGAGATGGGAGAAAGTCCACTACTGCATCCAGTATTGGCTGCACACCTTTATTCTTAAAAGCAGCTCCGCAAAGGACAGGAACACCGTTAACATTTATAGTTATTTCCCTGATAGCTTTTTTTAATTCTCCCTCACTTATTTCAATATTTTCAACATATTTGTTTAAAATATCATCGTTATAATTAGCAACATTTTCAATGAGTTGCTGCCTATATTTTTCAGCAGTAGATTCAAGTTCTGAAGGTATATCCTCATACTCAAATTTAATTCCCATTTCATCTTTATATATAATTGCCCTCATACTTATAAGATCAATGATTCCTAAAAAGTCTTCTTCCTTACCTATAGGAATTTGTATGATAAGCGGATTGGCACCAAGTCTTGTTTTAATCATATCAAGAACATAGAAGAAATCTGCTCCACTTCGATCCATTTTATTGACAAAAGCAATCCTGGGAATATTATATTTATCAGCCTGTCTCCATACAGTTTCAGACTGTGGTTCTACTCCTCCAACTGCGCAGAATATGGCAATCATACCATCAAGTACCCGTAATGATCTTTCAACTTCAACAGTAAAATCAACATGTCCGGGAGTATCAATAATATTTATTTTATTATCCTTCCAGAAACAGGTTGTTGCAGCAGAAGTAATAGTAATTCCTCTTTCCTGCTCCTGTATCATCCAATCCATAACTGCTGCTCCATCGTGAACTTCTCCCATTTTATAAGTCTTACCGGTATAATACAGAATACGTTCAGTCGTAGTTGTTTTACCTGCATCTATGTGAGCAGTTATACCTATATTTCTTGTATTTTTTAATGAAACCTGTCTAGTCATATATAGTCACCTACACTACCACCTATAATGTGCAAAAGCTTTGTTGGCCTCAGCCATCTTATGTAAATCTTCTTTCTTTTTAATACTGCTTCCAGTATTACTGGCACCATCTAAAATCTCGGCAGATAACCTTGCAGCCATAGTCTTTTCCTTCCTTTTGCTTGCAAAATCAACTACCCATCTAATAGCCAGCGTATTTGCTCTTTCCGCAGAGACTTCCACGGGCACCTGATAAGTAGCTCCACCAACTCTTCTTGGTTTTACCTCAAGCACAGGCCTTACATTATCAAGACATTTATCCAGTATCTCTAATGGATTTTCTTTGGTTCTTTCTTCCAGAATTCTCAGACTCTTATATACTATATTCTCAGCAATGCTTTTTTTACCATCTGTCAGAACCTTATTAATCAGTTGAGATACAACCCTACTTTTATAAACAGGGTCTGTCTTCATTTTCCTTTTCGGAGGTTTTCCTTTTCTTGGCATCTATTAACTCCTCATAAATTACTTTGGCTTCTTAGCTCCGTACCTCGAGCGTGAAGATTTTCTATCTTCAACTCCTGCAGTGTCTAACGTGCCCCTAACAATCTTATATCTCACCCCAGGTAGATCTTTTACCCTACCGCCTCTTACTAATACTATAGAGTGCTCCTGTAGATTATGACCAACTCCTGGTATATATGCTGTAACCTCAATTCCATTTGTAAGCCTTACTCTAGCTACTTTTCGCAGCGCCGAATTTGGCTTCTTGGGAGTAGAAGTATATACTCTAATACATACACCTCTTCTTAAAGGATTTCCCTGCAGAGCAGGTGTTTTCTTTTTCTTTTTTAATCTTTTTCTTCCTTTTTTAACCAGTTGACTTATAGTAGGCATAAATACCCTATCCTCTATCTCAATTTAACAATACTGCTACAACAAAAAATGATTAATGATAACCTTTTTTGAAGACACGAAAAAAGAGATTATCATCTAAAAATTAAAATGTCAATATAAAAAAATGGCTATTTTAAAGTATTTTTTTACTTATATTTTAGATATTGATTTCTATTTCTTTTACGTCATCTCCCTCTGATTCCTGAAGGATTTCTATCTCATCTTTATTGTCCTCCTTATAGCCTGGGTAATCTAATTGATAGTCCCTAAAGCTTCTCATACCCGTTCCTGCCGGTATAGCCTTACCTAATATTACATTCTCCTTTAGTCCAACTAAATTATCTATTTTATTCTCCAGAGCTGCATCTGTTAGCACTCTGGTAGTTTCCTGAAATGATGCAGCTGAAAGAAAACTATCAGTCGCAAGTGAAGCCTTAGTTATACCCATTAAATTTTGAACAGCTGTTGCTGGTACCTTCATGTTAGAAATTAATTTGTTATTCTCTTTTTCGTAATAGAGCCTGTCTACCAGTTGCCCCGGGAGAAAATTACTATCTCCGGGATCAATTATGGTAACTTTCTTCAGCATTTGTTTGGCAATTACTTCTATATGTTTATCATTTATATCCACACCCTGAGCTTTATATACGTTCTGTACCTCTTTTACTAAATATTGCTCGCATTCCTTAATTCCGTTAATTCTTAAAATATCATGAGGGTTTCTTCGCCCTTCAGTTAATTGATCTCCGGCAGAAATCTTATCTCCATTTTTAACATTTAATTTTGCTCTAGTCGAGATCTGATAAACCTTTTCCTGCTTGCCGTTCTTACTTTTTATAGTAAGCATTCTGAAGCGGGAATCTATGTCTTCAATTTCAACCTTTCCTGATATCTCTGCTATAAACGAATGTTCTTTAGGCGTTCTGGCTTCGAATAATTCTACTACCCGGGGCAGACCGCTGGTAATATCAATACCTTCAAAAGTTTTTTCATGCTTGTGAACGTGTGTTTTTCTCTTAGCAGTAAGAATTAGTTTGGCAAAAACCTCTCCAGCCTCAACATTTACTTTTTTATTTATCTGGAGTATTTCGCCTTTAGGAATAATTACATCTACAATATCTCCTCTCTCCATCTGAACCTGGAAAATTAATTTATGTGGAATATGTTCTATATTTATCTCAATAACCTCGCTGGTATCATTCTCAGCGAGGTCAGCTTTTTTAATATTCAGCTCAGATAACAATTCTTTTCTGAATATAAGCTTTCCTTTAACCGGCGATTTTATGGACCTCTGGATTACAGTACTTACTACCCCACCTGTATGGAAAGTACGCATAGTCAGCTGGGTGCCTGGCTCCCCAATAGATTGGGCTGCTATAATCCCTACCGCTTCCCCAATTTCAACTAGTTTGCTAGTAGCAAGATCTCTTCCATAGCATTTCTGGCAAACTCCGGATTCTGCTTTGCAAGTCATAACTGAACGCACTTTTACACTCTCGATATTGGCATGTATGAACTTCTGCAGGTGATTTTCATTAATTTCTTCATCAATTTTTATTATATTCTTTTTAGTATTAGGATTATTAATTTCTTCCAGACAGATTCTTCCTATTAAATTAGTATTAGGTTCTCCTTCAAGAGTTAAAACATAAAGATTTATACCATCCTCGGTCTTGCAGTCATTAATTCTTACCATATTATCCTGTGCAACATCAACCAGCCTTCTGGTCAGATATCCCGAATCTGCAGTTCGTAATGCGGTATCTGCAAGTCCCTGTCTGGCACCATGGGTGGAAATAAAATATTCCAAAACCGTAAGTCCCTCTCTAAAGTTAGATTTGATAGGACTATCTATGATATCTCCTCTAGCATTTGCTACCAGTCCTCTCATACCTGCTAACTGACGGAGCTGTTTTATATTCCCTCTAGCACCGCATGTAGCCATCATATAAACTGGATTAAATTTGTTAAAATTCTTTTCCATAGCACTGGCTACGCTTTCATTAGCCTGTGACCATGTTTGTATCAATGTTTGATGTCTTTCAGATTCTGTTATCAAGCCTTGTTTATAATAATCCTCAATTTTTTCAATTTTTTTCTCCACACTGCTTAAAATCCTGGCTTTTTCGGGTGGTACATCTATATCATCTATTCCTATAGTAAGACCTGACCTGGTGCAATATTTAAATCCTGTTTGTTTGATAGCATCCAGTGTCTCAGTAACAACATTTTGAGGAAATCTGTTTATGCATTCAGCAATAATAGCAATAAGTTCTTTTTTAGATATTTCTTTATTAACAAATTTATAATCCTCGGGCAGCGATTCGTTAAATATTATCCTTCCAACTGTTGTCCTGGTTACTTTTTCCTCAATTTTCACTTTAATAGGTGTATGCAAAGATATAAAACCATAATCATAATCTAAAATAGCATCCTGGGAATCATTATAAAATCTCTCCTTCCCTTCTGATTCTTCTCTTTCTGAAGTTAAATAATATATTCCCAGGACCATATCTTGAGAAGGGACAACAACCGGTTGACCGTTTGCAGGGGATAATATATTATTTACAGACAGCATCAAAATCATCGCTTCAGCTTTTGCTTCATTTGATAATGGTACATGAACAGCCATCTGGTCACCGTCGAAATCTGCATTAAATGCAGCGCAAACCATAGGATGAATCTGTATAGCCTTACCCTCTACCAGCACAGGCATAAACGCTTGTATACCAAGCCGGTGAAGTGTCGGTGCACGGTTAAGCAGGATAGGGTGATTTTTAATTACCTCTTCTAATATATCCCAGACTTCATTACTTTCTTTCTCTACCATAGTCTTGGCACTCTTTATATTCTGGGCAAATCCCTCATCAACTAATTTCTTCATAACAAAGGGCTTGAATAGTTCCAAAGCTATTTTCTTTGGAATCCCACATTGTTCCAGTTTAAGATTAGGATTAACTACAATAACCGATCTTCCCGAATAATCCACCCTTTTACCTAAAAGGTTCTGTCTGAATCTACCCTGTTTGCCCTTAAGCATATCACTTAAAGACTTAAGTGGCCTGTTTCCAGCACCAACTACAGCCCGGCCTCTTCTTCCATTATCAAAAAGTGCATCAACGGCTTCCTGAAGCATTCTCTTTTCATTGTTAATAATTATTTCAGGGGCATCCAGTTCTAGTAGTTTCTTAAGCCTGTTATTTCTATTAATAACTCTTCTGTATAAATCATTCAAATCAGATGTGGCAAATCTTCCACCATCTAACTGAACCATTGGCCTCAAGTCCGGGGGAATTACGGGAAGTATATCCAGAATCATATATTCAGGCTTATTGTCCGAATCTATAAATGAAGATAATATTTTTAGTCTCTTTATACTCCTGCTTCTTTTCTGGCCTTTGGACTTCTTCACAGTTTCCTTAAGATCCTCGACTTCTTTTTTGCAATCAATATTTTTCAGTAGTTCTTTTATAGCTTCTGCCCCCATTCCACCTTTAAAATACTGTCCATAAATTTCTTTCATTTTCTTAAACAGGGCTTCGTCAGAGACCAGCATCTTTTCCTCTAAATTAAAGAAAAAAGTATCAGCTCTTTTTATCAGATCAATTTCTTCCTGATATATTTCCTCCTCTTCTTCCAGGAGCATCTCTGTCTCTTTGATGATTTTCGCTTTCTTTACCTCTAAATCCAATTCAGAAATTTTTTCCTCTTCAACAATCTTATCATCTATATAATTTTCACCTTCTTTAAAATCTTCATCTACTTTCTTATTTTCTTCCTGTACTTCAATTAAACTTTTTTTATCACCAATTTCATTACTTTCACTTATAAAATCGTCTTTATTTAATTTTAATTCTGCCAGTCTTAGCTTGTGCAATTCCTTTGCTTTATCCAGAGCCTTCTGGTGCAACTTTTTAATTTCCTCTTCTTCAGCAGTTATTTTCTCTCTGTTGATACTGGATATAATATAGGAATCAAAATAAAGAACTTTTTCTAAATCCTTGGGGCTGATATCCAGAATATATCCCATCCTGCTGGGAACTCCTTTGAAAAACCATATATGTGAAACCGGAGACGCAAACTCAATATGCCCCATTCTTTCCCTTCTTACATTAGCTCTGGTTACTTCAACCCCGCATCTCTCACAAATTATTCCCTTGAATCTCACCCTTTTATATTTCCCGCAGTAACATTCCCAGTCTTTGGTGGGGCCAAAAATTCTCTCACAGAACAGCCCATCTTTTTCTGGCTTTAATGTCCTATAATTTATAGTTTCAGGCTTTTTAACCTCGCCATTGGACCATGATTTAATTTTTTCTGGTGAAACAAGCCCAATTTTTAAAGCATCAAAATTATTTACATCTATGCTTACAACCATTTACTAAATCCCTCCAAATTAATTAGATTAGTCTTAAGCAATACTAATCATTTTATTTTATTTTTTACTTCTTACCTTTTTCTTTTTGGACGCTTCAGTGTTACTTTCTTCTTTCTCGTCTTCTGATTTCTTTCTCTTTATTTTTCCATCCTTTTCTTTAGTTTCCTTCACTTTCCCGTCTTCCAGATCTTTCTCTTCCTTAAGATCAATTCCTAAATCCTCCACAGTTTTCATAATCTCATCTTCAGATCTCGATACTTCTACTTCCTTCCCTTCTTCTGATAATACCTCCACATCAAGTGCCAGGCTCTGCATTTCTTTTATAAGCACCTTAAATGATTCTGGAATTCCTGGCTTCTCTATATTTTCACCTTTTACGATTGCTTCATAGGTCTTTACACGTCCTGTTACATCATCTGACTTTATAGTAAGCATTTCCTGAAGTGCATAGGCAGCACCATAAGCCTCCAATGCCCACACTTCCATTTCTCCAAATCTCTGACCACCAAATTGTGCCTTACCGCCTAGTGGTTGCTGGGTAACTAAAGAATATGGACCAGTAGATCTTGCATGAATCTTGTCATCTACCAGATGAAGCAATTTCATTACATATACATGACCTACAGTAATATTATCAGATAGTTTCTCTCCGCTCCGGCCATCATACAAAGCCGTTTTTCCGCTCCCAGGGAGATTGGCCATCTTTAGCAGTTTTACTATATCCTCTTCTTTTACTCCATCGAAAATAGGTGTTGAAACATAAACAGGACCGTCTCTACTAATATTCTCCTTTTTATTATTCCATCCTTTATAAGCTGCCCAGCCAAGATGAGCTTCCAGTAACTGGCCTACATTCATTCTTGAAGGAACTCCCAGGGGATTAAATATTATATCTATTGGTTCACCATCTTCAGTATAAGGCATATCTTCTTCAGGAAGAATTACTGATATGACTCCTTTATTACCATGTCTCCCTGCAAGCTTATCACCAATGGAAATCTTTCTTTTTTCTGCAATGAATACTCTGACAAGCTCGTTTACTCCTGGTGGAAGGTCGTGCCCCTTTTTTCTGGAAAATAGCTGTACATCTAAAACTTTCCCGCCTTCACCATGAGGCAATTTAAGGGAGCTCTCTCTGACTTCCCTTGCTTTTTCGCCAAAAATTGCCCTCAACAATTTTTCTTCTGCCGTAAGCTCTGTTTCACCCTTTGGTGTTATCTTACCAACCAGTATATCTCCTGGTTTTACCTCAGCTCCAATTCTTATAATTCCGTGTTCATCTAAATTTTTTAAAGTTTCCTCTCCTATACTTGGTATATCCATTGTTATCTCTTCCGCTCCAAGCTTTGTGGTTCTGGCTTCTACTTCCTGTTTTGAAATATGAATAGATGATAGAATATCTTCTTTTACCAACCTCTCCGAAATAATAATTGCATCCTCATAGTTATATCCTTCCCAGGACATGAAAGCTACTCTTAAGTTCTTACCCAGCGCCAGTTCACCCGCACTGGTTGCAGGCCCGTCTGCAATTACACTACCCTTTTTAACTTTTTCACCTTCTTCTACAATTGGCTTTTGATTTATACATGTTCCCTGGTTTGATCTTCTAAATTTATACAAACGATGAATATAGTTCTTTTCTTTCTTGTAATTCATCTTAATGTGGTCTGCACATACTTCTTCAACTATGCCATCGTCTTTGGCAAGAATTAATACTCCACTATCCCTTGCTACCTCTTCTTCAATTCCTGTACCTACTAGTGGAGGCTCAGGATCGATTAATGGAACTGCCTGACGTTGCATATTAGAACCCATTAATGCCCTATTGGCATCATCATGCTCCAGAAATGGTATAAGCGATGCAGCGGCACTAAAAATTTGCCTTGGCGATACATCCATATAATCTATCGTGCCCGATTCAACAGTGACTATTTCATCACCTGAACGCGCCATGATTCTTTCTTCCAGAAATTTACCGTCTTTTCTGACTTTTGCAGTTGCCTCAGCAATTACATAATTTTCTTCATTATCTGCAGATAAATACTCCACCTTATTGGTCAATTTACCATTAATAACTTTCCTGTAGGGTGTTTCTATAAATCCATACTCATTTAATCTTGCATAGGTAGCCAGAGAGCCAATCAGTCCAATATTAGGACCCTCTGGCGTTTCTATGGGACACATTCTCCCATAATGAGATGAGTGAACATCTCTCACTTCAAAACCAGCTCTCTCCCTGCTCAGTCCACCAGGACCAAGAGCACTTAGCCTTCTTTTATGAGTAATTTCAGCTAAAGGATTGGTTTGATCTAAAAACTGCGAAAGCTGCCCACTGCCAAAAAATTCTTTTAGACTGGCAACTAAGGGCCTAATATTAATTAAAGATTTTGGAGTTATTGTATCAACATCCTGGATTGTCATTCTTTCCTTTACAACCCTTTCCATCCTTGAAAGACCAATTCTTACTTGATTTTGTATGAGCTCCCCAATATTTCTGATTCTTCTATTGCCAAAGTGGTCAATATCATCTATTTCACCTATACCACCCATAAGTTGAACCAGATATTTAACTATTAAGAATATGTCCTTACAATTCAGGATATGTTTCTCACTTGTATCTATACCCATTTTTGCATTAATGGTACCAAGCCTGTCTAAAATATTTTTATCAGTTTCCTCCATTAGCTTTTGATCTATTTTATATCTCCCTACTTTTCCAAAATCATATCTTTTTGGATTGAAAAATAAGGAGTTTATAAGATTTCTGGAACTTTCAACTGTTGGTGGCTCTCCAGGTCTTAATTTTTTATATATCTCAATTAATGCTTCTTCCTCAGTTTCAGTAAAATCTTTCTCCAGAGTATTTTTAATATAGCCTTTTTTATCATATGGCTCAAAAATGTTTAGCAGGTCTTCATTATTTCCAAAACCTACAGATTTTAAGAAAATAGTAAGTAAAAACTTTCTTCTTCTATCAATTCTCATATAGACAATGTTTCTTTTATCAGTTTCAATCTCAATCCATGAACCTCTAGTAGGTATAACTTTACACATATATATGTCTATTTCAGTCTTCTTATCTATATCTGTATCGAAATATACTCCCGGAGAACGGACTAATTGAGATACTACCACTCTCTCCGTTCCATTAATTATAAAAGTTCCATTTTCAGTCATCATAGGAAAATCCCCCATAAAGACTTCTTGCTCTTTTATTTCACCAGTTTCTTTATTTATAAATCTTGACAAAACTTTTAAAGGAGCAGTATAAGACATATCCTGCATTTTACACTCGTCTGGAGTTGAATTCTCATCATCAAAATTATAGTTTAAAAACCCAAGGGACCTATTTCCTGTAAAATCTTCAATGGGTGAAATATCCTTTAGAGCTTCCATGAGTCCTTCTTCCAGGAACCATTGGAAAGACTTCCTCTGTATATCCAGAAGGTGGGGCATATTCATTAATTGTGGGATTTTGCCAAAATTATACCTCTGAATTTTTTTGATTTTTTGCATTAATTTATTCTCCTCTTTATTATATTCCAAGTTTAATAAAGCAGTAAAAAAGAGCTACGACAAAATCAATATAAAAACCTATGCATTAGATAAAAAACTATATAAAATAGCATTGGTAAATTTTTCCAAGAAAAACTCGCAAACAATCAGTCTATCAAATATAAATTAATAGTCAACTATTTCTTTTAAATAGCTATTATTCTGCGATATTTTCACTTTTAAATACCCAAAATTAATATGGTTTTTATAAAGGATTAATGTAGGAGTTTCTATACATCATATGAATGTATAAACAGATATTAAAACCAACTTTACTTTCTATATCCCAATTACCTTTACCTGCACTACTTTATTTCAACCTCAGCACCAGCTTCTTCCAGCAGTTTCTTTACTTTTTCTGCTTCTTCTTTTGAAACTTTTTCTTTAACCATATTTGGTGCTTTGTCAACTAATTCTTTAGCCTCTTTTAGACCAAGACTGGTTAAAGACCTTACTACTTTAATAACCTGTATCTTTTTATCTCCAGCTGACTTTAATTGAACATCAAATTCTGTTTTTTCCTCAGCGGGGGCTACTCCCTGAGTTGAAGCTGCTCCACCGGGCACAGAAGCTGCAACTGCCATCACTTGCGCACTAACTTCAAATTTTTCTTCAAGAGCTTTTACCAGCTCAGAAAGTTCAAGTACGGTAATCTTTTCGATAGCACTTAAAATTTCATCAATAGATTTACTTTTAACAGCGGTTTTCTCTTTTTCTTTTACTTTACCGGTTTCTTTTTTTTCTTCACTCATTTTTGGTTTTTCCTTACTTTTGTCTTCTTTTTCCTCTTTTTCTTCTACTTTATTATCTGGTTTTTTTGTTTCAGCCATTATTCCTCCTTTAATTATTATTTCTCTCTTTTAATTATTATTTCTCTCTTTTTTTTCTCTAATTGCATCCAGAAGCAGTACCAGATCTCTGGTTAGGGCACTTAAAACATTTACCAATTTAGTTATTGGAAATTTAATTGATATCACCAAATTGGTAAGTAAAACTTCTTTTCCAGGCAAACTGGCAAATTTCTCAACTTCTTCCGGATTTAAAAGTCTATTTTCAAGTATTCCCGCTTTTACTTTTAATGCATCTAGATCTTTTGAAAAATCTTCTATTATCTTAGCAGTTGAGACCATATCCTTACCGCTTACAACAATACTGGTTGGCCCTTTTAATACTTCCTCAAGATTTATATCTTTAAAAACATCTTTAGCTGCAATAAGAGCAAGAGTATTTTTTATTATTTTAAGATAAGAATTTACCTCCACTAGTTTATCTCTTACCACTACAGCATCTTCGGCTCTAAGCCCACTATGATCGGTAAAAATAAGACCATAACTGTTCTTAAATATCTCTTTTAACTCATTTACTTTATCCACTTTTTCTTGTTTGGCCACATTAACCTCCAGACTATATATCTAAAAAACGTACAAAATAAAATCGACCCCCATCTATCTTACAGGTCGACTTAATTTTTTAAATCAACCTCGGTAGGAAATTAAGTTATTAAATCCTTATAACAACACCTACAGTCTATGGCTGTATTATATATTTGTTTACATCAAATTCATTTTAGTTTTCTTATGCTACCTCTGCTACTTCAATACTCTTGCCCGGATCAATCTTAACACTTGGACTCATAGTTGCTGATATATAAATACTTTTTATATATTTACCTTTAGCTGAAGCAGGTTTTGACTTTATAATTGCATCCACTAGAGCCGCATAATTTTCCAGTAGTTCTTTTAAGCCAAATGACACTCTTCCTATAGTACAGTGTACCACACCATTTTTATCAGTCCTGTATTCCAGTTTTCCTCTTTTTGAATCCTCCACCGCTTTTTTCAGTTCAAAAGTAACTGTTCCAGATTTAGGATTGGGCATTAATTTTCTGGGGCCTAAAATCTTACCAATTTTGCCTACATGCTTCATCATGTCCGGTGCTGCAATACAAACTCCAAAATCCAGCCATCCCTGGCTGATTTTATCTGCAAGATCTTCTCCTCCGACATAATCTGCTCCTGCCTTTTTAGCTTCTTCGGCTTTTTCACCCTGCGCAAAAACAAGTACCTTGGGAACCTTTCCGGTTCCGTTAGGTAAAACTATAGTTCCCCTCACTATCTGATCAGCTTTTCTGGGATCAACACCTAAATTCACACTAATATCTACAGACTCATCAAAATTAGCATAATGGTTCTCTTTAATCCAGCTAATAGCTTCTTTGGGGCCTACCATCTTATTTTTATCCAAATTTTCTAATTTCGATAAATATTTTTTCCCTCTCTTCAAAACCTACCACCTTTTTTACTTATTACTTTATACTATGTGCCAATCACTTATCTACTGCTAACATAGAATCAAACTTAGGAACCTACTTTTATTCCCATACTTTTAGCTGTTCCTTCTATTATTTTAACCGCACTCTCTAAATTTCTTGCATTTAAGTCTTTTAGCTTAATTCTTGCAATTTCTTCAACCTGTTTTCTTGAAAGTTCTCCAACTTTTTCCTTATTAGGTTCGCTTGACCCCTTTTCTAAATTCAAAGCTTTTTTTATAAGAACTGCAGCTGGTGGGGTTTTGGTAATAAAACTAAAACTTCTGTCTTTGTATACAGTTAAAATCACAGGAATAATCATTCCCTGTTCTTTTGCCGTCTTTTCATTAAAAGCTTTGCAGAATTCCATAATGTTAACTCCATGCTGCCCAAGAGCAGGACCAACAGGAGGAGCAGGATTTGCCTGCCCCGCCGGAATTTGCAATTTAATTTGTGCTATAATTCCTTTAGCCATAACTAGTTACCTCTAATAAAATAATTTCGTATTATACATTTTAATAGAAATATTTCAATTTTCTTCTATATTTTTGACACCTGATTAAAATTTATTTCAACAGGTGTCTGTCTTCCAAATATAGAAACTAGAACCTTTAGTTTACCCCGATCTAAATTTATCTCACTTATAGTACCGTCAAAATTCGCAAATGGCCCTGTGGTTACTTTTACAGGCTGACCAATTTCATAATCGGTCTTAGGTTTGGGTTTCCCAGTATCCTTCCTTTTCATAATTTTTTTAACTTCATAATCTGATAAGGGAATTGGTTTATCTTCCCTGCCTACAAAGCCTGTAACTCCAGGAGTATTTCTTACTACATACCAAGAATCATCATCCAGATGCATCTTCACCAGTAGATAGCCCGGAAGCACTCTTTTAGATGATACCTCTTTCTTCCCGCTCTTAATTTCAACAACATCTTCTTTAGGTATATATATATCGAAAATTTTATTACCCATATTCATGGACTCTATTCTGTGCTCCAGATTAGTTTTTATTTTATTTTCATATCCTGCATATGAATTAATTACATACCATCTTGGTCTCATTCAAATCACCAAACAATTCAAACAATTAAATCTTTGTCATCAGTTCCACTAGTCGTAAGAAGCCCAAATCAAAAACTCCCAGGATAATTGCAAAAATAATAATAGTTACTATAACTACTATAGTATAATTTAAAAGTGCTTTTCTGGTAGGCCAAGTTACTCTTTTTAACTCGTGTATAACATTCCTGTAAAATTTTGCAATTCTCGAAGGCAGTTTTTTTATAAATTGCTTCCAATTTATTTTCTTTCTTGGTTGCGCTGATGGGGGCTTTCTTTCCTGCATCTGCCTTTCCATTATTGCTTTCTTTTTATACTTTCTTGAAACTTTTCTTTTAGCCATTATAAAATTATCCTTTGCATTTTGACTTTTAGCAGGGCTGGAGGGATTCGGTCTTTCGTCTCACTCCGTTCGCTGCAGAGCCGCAGACTCCCTCGTCTTCGACTCAGTCCGTCTTTTCGAATCCAGAAAACATGCCACTGGCATGTTTCCACTCACTACCTCTACCATACTAAACGTTTTACGTATATAAACCTGGCAGGGCTGGAGGGATTCGGTCTTTCGTCTCACTCCGTTCGCTGCAGAGCCGCAGACTCCCTCGTCTTCGACTCAGTCCGTCTTTTCGAATCCAGAAAACATGCCACTGGCATGTTTCCACTCACTACCTCTACCATACTAAACGTTTTACGTATATAAACCTGGCAGGGCTGGAGGGATTCGAACCCACAACACCCGGTTTTGGAGACCGGTGCTCTACCAATTGGAGCTACAGCCCTATCTATCTGGTCTCCTTATGAATAGTATGTTTCTTGCACCATTTACAATACTTTTTTAATTCTAATCTATCAGGTGTATTTTTTTTATTTTTTTCAGTACTATAATTTCTTCTTTTGCATTCGGTACATGCAAAAATCGTTATCTGTCTCAAGTCTTTTCACCAGTTATTATTTTCTTTAATAGAAATCGCAAGCCAATAACTTAACACTATATTTATTTGATGTCAACAATAAAATCTTCCCTTTTTTCTATTCAATTATCCTGGTAACACTGCCAGCTCCTATAGTCCTTCCAC
>JADBLP010000120.1:0-15403 GCA_014894375.1 Actinomycetota bacterium
TAATTATTCAACAGGAACTAATTAAAAAAATATTACAAAAGGAAAAAATAATGAATGTAATCTTAGTAATTTTTGACTCACTCCGAAAAGACTGCCTGGATTTTCTTGAACAACCACCTTGGGGAAAGGTGCATACCCCAAATCTTGCCAGATTTGCCGAAGAGTCTATTGTCCTTACCAGATGTTATCCAGAATCTTTACCAACTCTTCAAGTTAGAAGATCCATATATACCGGAAAGAGAGTTTACCCCTTTTCCGGTGAAAAACCATATAAAGGCAGTTTTATCGGTGCTCCTGGTTGGGGACATATAAAAGAAGATAGGTCAACTATCTCAGAGATATTAAAGTTGGAAGGCTATACCACTGCTATAATTTCTGATATTCAACACCAGTTTAAGCCATCAATGAATTTTCACCGAGGATTTGATGAGTGGAATTGGATCAGAGGATATGAATCGGATAAATACAGATCTGGACCGAAACCCACAAAAGAAGAAATTAACTACTGGATTTCTCAGAAGCTAAAAGAGTCTATAAATGATGAAGAATTAATGGTAAGAATAATAAATAATATCAAGACATTTTTAATGAATATGCAATATATAAAGGAAGAAAAAGACTATTCTGTGACTAAAGTTATGAGGGAAGCAGCAAGGTGGCTTGAGCAGAACCAAGATGCTGAAAATAGTTTTTTAATAGTTGAATCCTGGTCACCCCATGAACCCTGGTTTGTGCCTACAAATTACAGAGAGATGTATACTAATGGAAAGAGCTTACCCCAACAAGTTATGACATTTTACTGTGATTTACCGGATATGCCAGAAGAGATAATGTTGAGTACCCGGGCAAACTATAGTGGTCTGGTTACTATGTGTGATAAGTGGTTTGGATATCTCTACAAAACAATAAAAAATTTGGGGATGCTCGATAATACCTTAATTGTAGTAACCACAGATCATGGACATTCTATCGGTGATAAGAATTATTTTGGAAAAAGAGGATATCCATCTTCACCTGAAGTTTATGATGTACCCATAATTATAAGGCACCCGAATAGTTCATTTGGAAGAGGTGTCAAAAACAATATGCTTGTCCAGCATACAGATATTACCGCAACAATTTTAGATATGTTGAAAATCGAACCCAAAGGCATAGATTATGATAGCTGGAATACTTTTTCAAGGTCTGATTGCTATAAAGATATATTAAATCCTGTAGAAATGGATGGAAGGTCTTTCCTACCAGATATTTTGGATAATAAGTCAAAATTCAGAGATCATGTAACTGTTGGATGGGGCCCGGCAGTGACTGTAATTACTGATGAGTGGTGGTTAAACTGTAGGATAAATGGCAAAGGTCCATTTCTTTATAAACTAAATACAGATGAACCTTTTGTTAAGAACTTGGCAGATGCATATCCTGATGTAGTAAAGAAACTATTTCTAAAAGCTATAGAAGATGCCGGAGGAAGCTTCCCAGAGTACCTTATTGAGATGGCAGACAATGAAGTTGATACTCCCGGATGCAGCCCACTGGTTGCTTTAGACAGGTGATTTTAGTAAAAGGTACTAAAGTAACAATATTTATTTCTTAAAAATTAGAAGGAAGTCTAATTAATGAAGTACATAGATGTATTAACAGTTAGAAAAAATTTTTCTTCCAAACACGTATATCCAGCTGGGATAGAACTGGTAAGAATAGTGATTGCGTATGATATTACAGGGCCTTATATCATGGAGGCTAGTACAGAGATGGATGTGCTGGCTGTAAGGAAAAAATATCCAAATCTTCAGATACTGGGAAGTAGAGTGAACCCCAAAAACTGGACATAAACCTATCTTAAGCTTGAATTATTTTTATGAGAGATATTAATAGTCTTAGCCTTTTACTTCAAAACGAACTACATTCCATGATAACTTTGATAACATTATATCAAACTCTTTTCCAATTAATTTCTCAATCGGATTTAGTCTAGAAATAACTTTATTGGGTTCTTTAAAAGTATTTGAGGCAAATAAATCATTACCACTCAATACCAAATGCTCTATAATTTCTAAAGGTCCAAACGTATCTATACAAAGTTTCAATACGATATCGTTTTCTTGATCACAATTAAGTGAAAAAAAAGTTACCTTATTATTTTCATAGACTAATTCCTATACCCTCGAATATATTATTATGCGTTCTTTGAAATAGTTATACTTCATACAAACCAGTAAGAAGTCGTAAAGCGATTTTAGAAAATATACATAATTTTTTGAAAGCCAGCTTCGCTTAATATTCCAGCATGGACGCAAGTCTCTATTCCCCAATTACAATAATATTCACTGAATGTGGCTGCAGATTGATGCTAATGTCGTTGCCCTCGTCACTGATATTATTGTTTAAGTCTAGTCTAATAATAACTGCATCATTATGGTCGACGTCGTTAAATGAATCATTTTCCTTACCGCTTAGAGAATACATATGACATTTTCCAACACGTCCGAAGCTGTTAACTATTAAGGATAATACCCTTTCTTCCTTTGGATGTTTGTTTACCACTGCAATGGCTATTTCACCAGTCTCCGGCTTAAAGGTAGCCAGTATGTCAAGTACATCTACCTCAACCTCGTTGCCATCTTTATCGGTAACTATGAAGTATTCCTTGCTTCCTTCCCATGCATCTATAACTGTATCCCCCAAGTAGTTTACATACAGATCGAAAACATAGTAGGTCGTCCTCTTTACGATGCCACCTTTATGAGTAAAAATTGCCCCACGGGTGTTTACAATAGGAGCAAAGTTGGCCATACCAACGATATCGCAATTGCGGTTACATGCATTCAGGAAGCAGGCAGAGAACACGGCATCGGCCATCGTATAGGAGCTGTTATCATCATTCCTGTCACGCAGACTCAAATACTCCTTTTTTGTGGTATCAAACTTTACTGAAAGGATATATGGGTGATACCATGCACGCAGATTCCATTCATCAAAACTGATTTTTATCTTTTTTTCAAGACCCATTGCCGTCAGTATGCCTCTTATCCGTTCAATTGACCTGTTGACGCTGAGCGTGTAACACATAACCTGCTCGTATGTGGCAAGTTCGTTCGTCAGGTGTATACTCCTATCCCTATCCCAGTATTCATGTATAGATATCCAATCAAGAAGGTACCCGCACGAGCCCAGCAGGTTGATGTTCCAATCAATATCGGTCAACGCTGCAGCTGATAGCTCTATATCTGGATCAACTCTTTTCATCATTTTCGCAGCCTCAACAACATATCTGCCCCATTCTACAGTGGTTTTTGCCCCTATCTCCCATGAACCGTAGTTCTCATTACCTATGCTCCAGTATTTGACCTTATATGGCTCCGTGTTGCCGTTTGCAATGCGTGACTTAGCATGCAAACCCTCCTGTTCCATGTTGCAATACTCAACCCAATCACTCATTTCTTCAGCCGTGCCTGTACCTGCGTTTGTGCAAATATACGGCTCACAATCAAGCTTGCGGCATAATTTAATATATTCATCGGTGCCGAAAGTGTTGGGTTCCTCAACCCTCCACGCTTTATCAAGGGTCGGTACCCGGTTTGGACCAACGCCCTTTTTCCAATTATAGGCTGATGCGAAGCAGCCACCAGGCCATCTGAGGACAGGTGGCCTTATTTGCTTCAAAGCCTCAATAACATCTTCCCGGAAACCATCCTTATCGGCAAACGGAGAACCCGGGTCATAGATTCCACCGTATATTTGCCGGTGGAAATGCTCAATAAAATGCCCGTATATCATTTTGTTCCGCTTCCCAAGTATCCTTTTTGCATTTATAGTACAAGATACCATATCATCATCCCTCCTATTGTAATATAGTTGTAACAATCAGCAACCAATAAGTTGCTATAATTACCAAATCCAAATAGATAATAAATAATGAAATATACTTTGGGGTGAACCCCCGATAGGGTTTTTGTATTCTTTGTTCAAAGTATTATATTCCTTTCAAAAACTAAAGACGAAATCGAATGACATTCCATGAATATGGATCCAGTGTGCATTCAACATGTCCACAGCTGATTTTTGTGTTTTTTACTGTGCGTGGTATGACCTCAAAAGGGCTATCCTCGGTATTGGCCGCATTAAGATCATCATGTTTCATGAGAATATGTTCGATGGCTTCCATCTTATCAAAGTCTCTTAGATCTAAATCAAGGGATACCGGTTGATCACTTCTATTGACTGCAAAGAAGTTCAATTCGTCCTTCTCCTCGTTGTATATGGCCATACTATCTATAACAGGTACGGAACTAAACTCTTTGGTATTATATACCGGCGTGTCCGCAATGCTTTGCAGAACTTCACCTCGCCCATATAACGAGACATGCATGAAGGGATAGAAGATGGCATTTCGCCATGTTATTCCGTTTTTCTTGGCGACTATTAGCGGCTCTGTATTGACAAGCATCGATTGACAGGCGATCTTTATTCTGTCCGCGCGCCGAATGATCGCCATCATCATGCAAGCAAAAGCAAGAGTGTCTTCCATGGAGTGGGCTCTGCAACCTATGGGAGAGCCTGTATCCCATTCCTTGTACTGTGTTCCACGATGTTTGTTGGTACCGATGACATCCCATTCATCAAAGGATAGATACATGGTCTTTTTACTGCGTTTTACCGATTTTACATAGTCACATGCCGCTATGATGTCGTTAATTTGTCTTTCCACATATATGGTTCTTGCTAGGTATTCCGATGTATCCAGATAGACTGCTTCCTCTAATCCATTAAAAAACGAACGGGCGCTGATTTCACCAAAGGCCGACCTGCGATCAACATAGTGATGCAGCGATATATAATCGGCGATTTCATAGGTATGCATTAATACGGTTTTGTCCCATTTCGGGTATTCTTCCATTCTTGATGTGGAGCTGCCCACTGCAACGAGCTCAATATCCGGGTCAACCCATTTCATGACCTTACCGGCTTCACAGGCTATGCGCCCGTATTCATCCGCCGTCTTTGCACCTATCTGCCACGAGCCGTCAAGTTCGTTTCCAAGACACCAAGTCTTGATTTTGTGGGGCTTCTCTATACCATGGGAGCGTCTCAAGTCGCTGTAATAACTTTTCTTTTCAACATTACAATACTCTACAATATTTCTTGCCGCATCCACACCCCGTGTCCCAAGGTTAATGGTCATAATGGGTTCAGAGGGGATTTTGCCAATCCATTTCATGAATTCATTGAGGCCAAATGTATTGGGCTCTATGGCTTTCCACGCCAGATCCAGCCGTACCAGTCTTTGATCGAGTGGTCCTATACTATCCTCCCAGTTAAATCCCGATGCAAAATTGCCTCCCGGGTATCTTATCATAGAAAGACCCAGTTCTTTGATTAATTTTAAAACATCCAGACGAAACCCGTTTTCATCGGATTCTTTATGCCCCGGCTCAAAAATACCGTTATAAACCGTTGCTCCTATGTGCTCAATGAAGGAGCCGAACAACCTATCATCGGTTTTACCCACTTTGAAATCTTTGCTTATTATGATTTTAGCATTCTTCATCGCGAACCTCCTACGAACCATTTTATAAATTTAAAACCTCAAGACCCAGAAAAATAATCATTCATTACAGCTAAAGCGAACACTTCCAAAAGGGACTCAGAATCCTAAGAATGATGCAGGAAACTCGCTGTCTCCGCTGCAATCATTTCATCTTATATAAACACGGCAAAAACCGTAATGGAAATAAACAATACCAATCAAAGAAAGTAACAACCTGTGTTTCTTGAACACAATAGTATTACAAAAATCCTTTGAGATACCCGATATGTATCAAAAGCGCCTTGACACATCATGAGCATGAGCATCATATCCAAAGCCGATGCTGGTAATATGAACTGCTTTATATAGTTAAAACTTTTGCTGTATCTCCTACATCCTATCTTAATATAATTAATAAATTAAATAAATCATGCGTTGCTATTTTCTAAATAGAGCAAGAAAATTACTCTATTGTTTATCTCTTTCAAATGAATGCTTTCCCAAAGTTTATTTCATTCCCGATAATATAATCCCTTTTACGAAATACCGCTGCATAAATAAATATCCAATAAGCAATGGTATCAATGAAATCATGGACGCCGCCAGCGTTGCGCCATATTCTACTACGTGTAGGCCCACAAACATGGCAAGACCGGCAGACAGTGTCCGCATTTCCACTCTGCTTGTCAACATTAAAGGATAGATCAAATCATTCCAGTTATTCATAAAGGCCATAATACCAACGGTCACAAGTGCAGGCTTGCATTGTGGAAGCATGATCTGCCAGAAAATCCTGTATTCGCTGGCTCCATCAATTCGCGCAGCCTCTTCTAAGTTCTTCGGGAGTGAAATGAAGAAAGAACGCATCAGATAGATGGCGAAGGGCCAGGTTAACCGGGGAAGAATCAACCCCAAGTAGGTGTCCAGTATGCCTGTCTTATATTCTAATATATACAAAGGAATCATAGTGATCTGAAAGGGAATCATCATGGTCATAATAATGATAATAAACAGTGCTTTTCTTCCCTTAAATTCCAATCGTGCAAAAGCATAGCCGCCCAAGGAGCAGAGCAAACAATTGGAGAGGGTTACAATACCTGCAAAAACCAGCGTGTTTTTAAACATGGTGAACATGGGCAGTTTGCTCCATACTCGAATATACTGTTCCAGGGTAAACTTGTTTGGCCATAATTTGGGTGGATATTGTATGATGTCCCTTTCAGTCTTGAGCGATGAAATTACAAGCCATATAAGGGGATAAAGCACGGCCGCAAGGATAACAAGCATTATAATAACAATAATGACATTACCTAATGTGAAACGACCTTTTAAATGTTTACGCATATGCTTACAATCCTATCGTTTCTTTTTTTATGAAGAATTTATATACAACCACGGTTATCGCCGCGATAAATAGAAATAGCATAACCGCTGTTGCGGATGCGTAACCCAGCCTGAAAGGACTGTAGCTAAACCCTCTCATATAGATATATTGCGCCAATGTTTCGGTTCGGAACATGGGGCCTCCCCGCGTCATGACATAGGTCTGGTCAAAGACCAAGAAGGAGCCGATTATTGTTGTGACAGTACAAAAACCCAGTGTTGGTACCAAGGAAGGTATGGTTATATGCAGGAACTGCTTGAATTTGTTGGCACCGTCAATCATTGCAGCTTCATAATAATCTTTGGGTATGGATTGAATGCCGGCTACCATAATAATCATATTTACGCCAAAGGTTTTCCATGTCGACATAATCACGATCATCGGCATGGCCAAATCCGGATCTTTTAGAAACTGGATGTTCTCAAATCCCAGAATTCTCGCCCAGTATGCAAACATGCCGATGGTAGGATCCAGCAAAATAGCCCACACGATACCCATAGCCGTCATTGAGCAAATAACCGGGATGAAATAGATGAAGCGCAAGCTTTTTCGAAACAGGGTATTCTTTTGAACATAAACCGCGACTGCTAATGCAAAGCCGATACTCGGTGGAACGAACATTGCCGCATAATAAGCGGTATTTTTAAAGGCATTCCAAAACCGTAAATCCTTCATCAGCTCAGCAAAATTACCGAACTTTATAAATGTAAAATCCTTCAAAAATATATTAACATCAAAAAGAGACATTCCAAAGGACGCGACCAGGGGTATGAAAATAAAAATCACCAAAGAAAGAATGGATGGAAACAAAAAGACCCATGCTACCGTGTCCTGTTTGTTGAAGTATTTGCTAATTCTTTTTAGCACGTCCATAAATCTCGTCTCTCCCACATAATTTCTGCATCTGATACTTTTTTAAGTGCCAGATGCAGAAATTGTCTAGTTTATTATTAGTTTCCCAATACTGTATTTATTCCTTCAGCAAGCTGTCTTGCACAGTCTTCAGGTGTAATCTCGTTATACATCAACTGCTCAAACAGCGGGTTAAGATAATCATCTCTTATTTGTCCAGCTTCCGGCATTCCCGGAAAGATATTCCCCCTTCCATATTGTGTCAAAGGTCCCAATACACTTTGTATCGGATCGTTTTGAACCTCTTCATCAGCAATAACTTCATCCGACCATGCGGGGAAACCGTTTCTGAGGGTCCATTCCTTTAAGATATCCTTGGAAATCCAGTATTTGATAAATTCAAATGCTGCTATTTTTCCCTCTTCTGTCGCGCTTTCTGTAACCATATAGCCACAAACGCCGCTGGGAGTCCAGAGTTCTCCGCTGTTGGACGCAGGAGTAGCGCCGATACCAAAGTTAAGGCCAAGCTGCTTCAAGCCATTTATCAGCCAAGGTCCTTGAATAAACATTGCACTCTTTCCGGCGGTAAACAATCTGTCACAATCCGGAGAGTTCATTCCAATGGGCGTCACACCGTCTTTGCCAAAGTCTTGAAGCATGGTCAATACTTCTATCATTTCCGGTGAATCGCAAGCCGCTTCCGTCTTGTCGCTATTTAACCACTCGCCACCGTTGCTCCATAAGAAGTAGGCTATGCTTTGGCTGTCATTCGCAACAGCAAAGCCGTATTGTTGTTTGGATAGATCGGTCAATTTTGCAGCATATTCTTTGAGTTCGTCAAAAGTCTTGGGAGGCTGCTCCGGGTCAAGTCCCGCTTCTATAAACAAGTCCTTGTTCCAGTACAAATAAGTCGTACTACACTGCATGGGTATTCCATAGGTTACGTCTTCGAAGACAAACGGTTCCAGAATATTTTGCGCATAATTTCCTTTATCAAGGCCTGACCAATCCCAGAACTCATCCAGGGGGATAAGACCGCCGCTCCCAGCATACTCTGGTACTGCTTCCGAATCCAATAATATGAGCTCAGGAGCCGTGCCAGTGGTTAATGATGGGGCCAGCTTCTCCATCATATTATCCCAGGGCATAATGTTAATCTCTACAACAATTCCTAGTTCGTTTTCTTCATTGAATCTGGCAACGATTTCTCTTAAGATGTCTCCGTCAGAGGCTGTAAATCCATTCCAGAACCTTACGAGGATCGTTTCTGCAGGAGCCTCTTCTTCGGTAACAGCTTCTTCTTCCACAACAGCTTCTTCTTCCACAACAGCTTCTTCTTTCGCTTTGCAGCCAGCAAATGAAAAAGCTGCAACCATTGATATACTTAATATCAGCACCACTATCCATAATAATGATTTTTTCATTTTAAAATCCTTTCTTTTCAAAATCTCAATTAAAAAATACATATAATTATTTCTATAGACCACCTCCTCTAATGCTTTACTTTTTACATTATCTCTGATAAATTTCTTCCGAGATTTGTTTTGGTTGCAGCTCTAATATAAGATTATATTAGTCCTCCTGAACAAATCTCTTTATATTTTATACTTATCACCCCCTCTGTCTCTTTCGATAATTTTATATTAATATTAAAAAATTCACTCAAAATATTTTGAAAGGACATAAGACGCTGCTCCAAGTACTCCTGCTTTATCACCAAGCTCAGAATATTTAATTTCAGTTTCCCTTTTTATGGAAAATAAGGAAATTTTGTTAATCTTTTTTCTTAAATTTTCAAGAAAATATTCTCCAGCTTTTGCAAAGATACCCTGAATGATTACAATTTGTGGATCATACATAAGAATAATATTAGATACCCCAATCCCAAACCAGTTTATCGCATCATTCATAAGATAAAGTGCAAGTCTGTCTCCTTTATTCGATGCATCAAATACATCACTAATATCTATAGTATTAGGATCATTTCCATTAAAAATAATTGAATCTGGATACTCTTTATACCTCTCCTTAGCCATTCTTAATATTCTATTAGTTGATACCATTGCTTCAAAACAGCCCTTCCCACCACATGCACAGATTTCCCTTCCATCAGGATCTATTATCATATGTCCTATCTCACCAATTAAAGAATGATTGCCTCTTTTGATTTCATTCTCTATTATCACTCCTGCCACTAATCCTTTTCCTGCCTGCAGAGCAACCACATTATTTATTTTTTTTGCCAGACCTAAGATTTTTTCAGCAAAAACCTGGAATCTTATATGGTTATCAACCATTACCGGTATATCCTCAGGTATCTGTTCTAGTATTTTTTCTTTCAGCATTAACTCTTTACCCCATGATGGAAAATGTGGTGAAAAAATAACTTTCCCCTTAGCAAAATCAGTTATACCATAGGCTCCAATCGCCAGACCAACTATTCTTTTTCTGTCGATGTTTGCACTATTTGCAAGATAGTTATATGAATCAATTATTTTCTTCAGTACGCTCTCAAATTCTTCATTCATTTCCAGGGTTATTGAAATTTTGTCCAGAATCCTGCCTTTCAAATTAGTAATTATAGAAAATAACCTATTTGCCGATATAATCATGCCAATGGCATAACCACCATCTGCATTGAATTTAAAAATATTGGGTCTCTTGCCACCTTCTTCTGTAGAACTTCCCTTACATGTAATAACAACCATTCCATTTTCTATATAATAATTCATTATTTTCATTAATGTCGGCTTACTCAGACTCAGTTTTACTTTTTTAGAAAGCTCCATTATTGATAATTCTTCTGAATTACGAAGAATATTAAGTATAACCTTTCTATTTATTTGCTTAACGGTCTTTTGTTTTCTTATAGATGTCATCACATAAAAGTTTTTTTAATATCCATTGACTTTATGCATAAGCTATTATAAAGGTAAAATGTTAGTTAGTCAAGTCAATTTTGTAACTTGTTTATCTATTTAGATATTACGTTTGGAAAAACCAAGCTTTTAGAAAAAACATCATAATCCTTAAGGTTAAAATTGATTCCTATTTAAAAAATATCAGCAATTCAATCTGTTTGTTTAAAATTGGGGTACACTATATAAGGGTTAGAGGAAATTTTGAGGAATGTAAACCTAAAATAATTTATTTACATTTAGCTACAGTAACTACTAGTTAAGGATCGTAAACAATTCTATATTTACTTTTTCTAAATTCTGTAATCCATCTTCTAAATCTTAGTAGAGTCTCTCCTTCAAGAAAAGCAGCATAGTAGAAACCCTCATCATAATCAAGTGCTACATAGTAGCCTTCAGAACAAATAATAACTGCATCTTTTCCTGCTGCTTCATTTTGCCTTAGGGTATTTATGGTTTTACTTACCAACCTATATTAGATCAAAGGAAAAGTTTACATCATATGCAGGTCTTACTCCATCAGTACACCAGTCAGGATCCAAAGTATACGCAGGTAAAATTGCAAAACAGGGAAATAAGTTTATTCGCTGGGCTCTAGCTGAAGCAACCCAAGTTGCAATAAGATACAGTGGCTATTTCAGATATTATTACAATAAGGTAAGGCAAAAGCAGATAGCAAGCTCAGTCACCATTGCTGTAGCAAGAAGAATAGCAGAGATTGCCTATGTTATCTTAAAAGAAAAAAGAGCATATATCGAAAAACCAATAAATTATGTATAAATGGCTGCCCTTAAAATTTTTTAACTTATTTAAGAGTTGTTAAAATGATTAGGGAGCCGCAAACGAACAGCTATTGTGTACTATACAGGTACATAAATTTTTAGGTAAAGTTAGCAAGAAAACCTAGTTCGGAAAATCCGAACGCTGGGTTTGAAGTGGAGGGAGCTGGAAACGTACTGAGATGATTCAATAGCGTGCCAGTTTCCGACCCTACTTTGGGATCTATATCAGTTGTGTATCACATTCTACATTTATTAAGATAAATGGCAGAAACTACAGGCTAAAAGCATTAAGAAAGCGAAAGGTGAAGAATATGTGATATTTTTTTACTTATAGCTATGGAATTTTGTTTGAATTCGAGGAAATCGAATTTTAGAGTGTAAAATTCCTTCATAATAGATATTTTACTATACAATGTGTCTATGTCAGAGGGATTCACTCCAATTATATAAATATGTTACATAATTGACTTGACTAACTAATATTTTTCTTTTACTATAATTAATAAAAAATATTAAGTTTTAAAAAAATTTAACATAATAATATCGTTTTAAGAAAAATAAATTAACTCTCTCTCAAATATATAAATGTAATAAAAAATGATATAAAATTAATAATATTACAATTGAAATCTATAATTTATAACTAATTTTGCCAAAGTAAAAGTCATAAGTGAAAATTAATAAATTTTAAAAAAGGCATTTTATTTTAAAAATAAGGAGATTTAATGAAAAATATCATAGACACTCTATATCAGAAAACAAGAAGAACTAAAGAAGAACTAATAAAACACCTAAACACATTCAGTCTCGAACTTAAAATCTCCGTGGGTATATGGTATTTTACGCCGGTCGGTGGAAGATTTCATGAAACATATGTAGATAATAAGAATATATCACAAAGACTTGAGATGGCAGCAGCTATGACGAAATATGGGGTGAAAGCAATTGAAGCTCATTATCCCTTAGAAGTAAATGAAAATAATTACCACCTGTATGAAAAACTTGAAAAAGGAACCGGAATTAAACTTATTAGCTGTTATCCCTCCATATTTTATTCAAAGGAATATGAATTTGGTTCGCTATCAAATCCTTGTAATAAATATAGAGACAAAGCAATAGAAATTTTAATAAAATGTCTGAAATTTGTAAAAGATAAAGGTTTGCACCATGCTGGTATATGGCCAGGAGCTGATGGTTACCTTTACTCATTAGGTACGAATTATTATGATATGTGGGATAGATTTGAAGAAGCAGTAGCTTATGCAATTGATGAGGTTCCGGGTGTTCCAGTTGCTATAGAACCAAAACCATATGAACCTGTTTCAAATAATATTTATAGAACTACCGTAGACGGACTGTTGGCCTGCCGGGATATTGAATCAAGATTAAAATCTAAAATTAATAGAGATCTTTTAAAAAAAGGTTATAAATTATTAGGAATGCAGCCGGAAATAGGACATATTAGAATGGGATTTGAAGATGCTTCTTGTGCTTTTAGCAGAATAACAAGAGAAGGCAGACTATTCCATACCCACTGGAATAGTCAGCCTATGGGTAATTATGACCAGGATTTAAATGTTGGAGTTGTTGAGTGGCAGCAGGCTGAAGCTTCACTTTTTTCATTAAAAATGGCAGGTTATAATGAATATTTTGGTATAGATATCAATCCGGAAAGAATGCCGGTACAGAAAGCTATTGAAATAAATTCTACTGTATTAAATATTATGAATGAAAGAATCACCAGTTTACCCAACGAAGAGATAATGGAAGCATATTTTGACCCGGAAAATCACAGGGGGGATATTGAATTAATATTAGCAAAAAGAATGAAATAATATAAAAAGTAATTATATTAAAAGTTATGAGATTTCTTTTAGGCCTTGATGTAGGAACAACTTCAACAAGAACCATAATAATAGATGAAAATGGTAAACTGATAGCTTCAAGTACAAGTGATTATAAACTAATAACTCCAAAACCTGGCTGGGCTGAGCAAATTCCAGATGATTGGTGGACTGCCTCAGTAAAAACCATAAAGGATGTTATAAAAAAATCAAATGTTTCTCCTGAAGATATTAACTGTATTGGTCTATCTGGACAGATGCATGGAAGTGTTTTTTTAGATAGTACAGGTGATGTAATAAGACCTGCTATACTTTGGTGTGACCAGAGAACTTGCAAACAATGTGAAACTATATATAAAATATTTAGTTATGATGGTTTCATAAAACTATCATATAACAGAGCTCTTCCTGGATTTACAGCACCTAAAATACTCTGGCTGAAAGAAAATGAGCCTGAAAATTATAAAAAAGTATCCAAGATACTTCTGCCAAAGGATTATATCAGATATAAGCTGTCAAATAATTATGCAACTGAAGTGTCTGATGCTTCCGGTACAATCCTTATGAATATACCTTTAAGAAATTGGTCAGATGAAATTCTGGATGGGCTGAAAATTAAAAAATCTCTATTACCTGAAGTTTTTGAATCCGATGTAATATCTACAAAAGTTAGCAGTGAGGCATCCCACCTTACAGGATTAACTCAAGGCACTCCCATAGTGGGAGGCGGTAGCGACAATGCTGCAGGAGCGGTTGGGTCCGGTATAGTAAAAAGTGGTCTTATATCAGATTCAATTGGAACTTCAGGTGTAGTATTTGCTCATAGTGATAAGCCTTTATATGATCCACAAGGCAGAGTACATTCTTTTTGTCATGCTGTACCCGGCAAATGGCATCTGACAGCAGTAACACTATCAGCAGCAGGTTCACTAAAATGGTATTATGAAAAATTTGGGCCGTCCAGGGAAATAATTAAATCTTTTCCCTACGATAAAGGTTATGACCTTTTAAATAAGCAAGTAGAAAGGGTAGCCGTTGGATCCGACGGACTTATATTTTTACCATATTTATCAGGGGAGAGAACACCGTATTCTGATCCAAATGCAAGAGGAGTATTTTTTGGTATATCTTATTTACATGGGCCAGATCATTTTGCAAGGTCAATTATGGAAGGAGTAGCATTCAGCCAGCTGGATTGTCTGTCTCTAATAAGAGAATTAAACATAAATTCAGATAGAATAATTTTATTTGGCGGTGGTGCAAGAAGCGGTATCTGGAGACAAATTATAGCAGATATTCTAAATTCTAAAGTTGTTACCTTAAATGTAGAGGAAGGTTCTGCTTTTGGGGCAGCAATTATAGCCGGTGCCGGTTGCGGGATATATTCAAGTATTGAAGAAGGGGTAAATAAAATAATCAGAGAGGATAATGAAAACAATCCAATAGCTGAAAATGTTGAAAAATATAAAAAATTATATACAATTTACAAATCACTATACACGGATTTAAAAGATAATTTTAAAAAATTGAGTAAATTGTAAAATAATTGAAAACAGTAAAAATAGAAATACTTGACAGTACAATTCCGGTACTTAAATATGTACACCCAGGAGATGCAGGACTGAACTTATACAGCGCTATAAATTACAAATTAAAACCTTTTGAAAGAAAAAAGATACCTACAGGAATTAAAATTTCTATACCTCATGGTTATGCCGGTTTGTTCAGCCTAAATCCGGACTTGCCATAAAAAATGAAATAAGTTTGGTAAATACTCCAGGCCTTATTGATTCCGGATATAGAGGAGAGGTCTGCGCTATCCTGCATTACGACTCATTGCTGGAATTTATAGAGTATTGTCTTTAAACTATAAAGTAAAGTATAATATTTAGAATCATGGGTTCTATAGTCTTGATACTTTCTTTGAAAATTATAAAAATATAGATACTTCTAACAAAAGTGTTAGCTAACTTATTAAAAATACAAATATTATAAAAAATTAAATAAAAAAGGATAAACCTTGAAGGCAGCAATATTAGAAAAACCTAAAAAAATAATAGTTGAAGATATACCAATCCCTCGATATTCTGATGATG
>JADBLP010000102.1:0-4106 GCA_014894375.1 Actinomycetota bacterium
CAGAAACAGTTTCATGTCCAGTATAATATACAGATTCCATTTTTTTTACACTTCGTTAAGTAATGTATTCTACATTATAATGATTTATTTTCTCTGGAAGGCAATTTATAAAGGAAGCGGCGGCTCTATAAATGGAATGACCTTTGATCAAACTTTTATATACCTGGCTCTGGCTATATCCATATTCTGCCTGTTCAAAACCTGGACCGATTGGGGTATGTCCTATGAGGTTATTAATGGAATAATTGTAATGAACCTGATCAAACCCCTGGACATTCAATTGCTGGAGATGTGCAATGCTATTGGGTTTGTTTTCTATAATTTCATTACTGTAACTCTCCCCGCTCTTTTTATTATTATTTTTATTTTCCAACCCGGGGAAATTAAGGCAAGAAGTATAGCGCTTTCTATTATACCTATAGTATTAGCTTTTTTTATTAGCTTTAGCATAGATTATATAATCGGTCTTACTTCATTTTATACAGAATCGATATGGGGAATTAGTATCGCAAAGGATACAATTGTCCTGCTTCTCTCGGGTGCCCTTATCCCGATAAATTTTTTCCCGGAGATTCTTAGAAAAGTTGTTGGATTTCTACCTTTCCAGGCAATATATCATATTCCACTGACAATACTCATATCAAAAGATTTGTCTATATATGAGTATCTAAAATTCTTAGGGATACAGTTATCCTGGGCTATTGCACTTTACGCTTTAAATAGATTTTATTATTCCAAAGCCATAAAAGTAGTTACGGTAAATGGAGGATAATATTGAAAATACTCCTGTATTATATAAAGCTCTACACCTTAATTGCATCTCAATATATTAAGGCACGTATGCAGTACCGGGCTGATTTTTTTATCAGTTCCTTTGGAATCCTGCTTGAGAGCGGCGCCGGTTTTTTTTCACTCTGGGTTATCTTTCATTCTATCTCCAAACTGGTTGGGTGGAGTTATAACGAACTTATCTTTATTTACGCTTTTTCCCTACTGGCAGTTACTCCATCTCAACTCTTCTTTGACAATATCTGGCATTTAAGTAGTCATATTAGACAGGGGACATTTATCAAATACTATTTTAGACCTCTTAATATGATGTTTTATTACATGTCAGAAGTTTTTGATATCAAAGGTTTTACCAAACTTGCACTTGGAATTGGCGCATTTATTTATGCATCCTTTAAACTGGGTATTACCTGGACATTTCCAAAATTTATTTTACTTCTTACCCTTCTTTTCAGTTCTTCCTCGATTATGATTTCTCTTATGATTATGGCGGCTTCTACGTGCTTTTGGACCGGTGAAGCTTCTTCGGTGTTAATTTTTGTTTTCAAGTTCGGAGAGTATTCCAGATACCCACTGACTATCTTTAATAGTTTTTTTAAGCTTCTCTTCACCTATATTATCCCCATAGGTTTTGTCGCCTTTTACCCTTCCAAGTTCTTCTTAAGACCTACGGAGACTAATATACTGGCATATTTATCTCCGGTGGCTGGAATCCTCTTATTTTTTCTTGCCTACCTGATATGGAAGAAGGGCGTCAACTCCTGGACAGGAACTGGATCTTAATTTAATACCCTGGAAGAATTTATTAATTTTATTATTTTGATTTATAAACTTTATTAAGATGGGAGTTAGAATGAGAATTAGTGTGATTATTCCATATTATAATAGAGAAGACCTGCTGTTAAATACATTAAAATCATTCCAATTGCAAACAATAAACAAAGACGAATATGAAATAGTAATTATTGATGATGGTTCAAATGAGAATATTGAACATAAAATTAAGGCATTGAAGTTGAACATCAGTATTAATTATAATTACTTTCGTAGAGACTCGAAATCATGTGCTGCTCTTGCAAGGAACAGGGGTATCGAGAAGTCCAAAGGTGAAATTTTAATTTTTCTGGATTGTGATCAAATTGTTCCCCCCAATTTTCTTGAAGAACACCTATATCCTTTTGATAGATTCGGAAATAACAATGATATATTGCAGTTTGGATTAAGAAAATATATGAAAAGGACTATACCTTACAATCCAGACCGACAACTAATTACAAATAAAATAGATTTTGGTGATGATTCCAGGGATTATGTTTTTCAAATTTTTTCTCATAATATGTCGATAATTAAAAGTAAATGGCATTTAGTTTTTTCAAACAATATTTCGACCAGTAAAAAAGTAATTGATAAATTTGGCGGCTTTGATGATAATTTTAGGGGTTGGGGTTTAGAAGATACTGAACTTGGTTATAGACTTTATAAAAATGGTGTTAAGATTGTCTATAATCCGAATATCGAAGTGATACATCAATACCATGAGTATTCTTTTGATGATAAAAGATACACTGAATGGAATAGAAATTTCGAATACTTCATAAAGAAACATCCTGATATACCAGTACTATTACAGGGTATTCTTATAGACTTTTTTGATCCAGATAAAAGAGCTGCAAAGGAACAAAAAGGTATACAACATGTTTGGCTGCATTGTTTTATTAAATTTGAAAATGCTCTTCGTTGTCTTGATGATAGACCAGTTAATAAGATTAACAATGTAGATATTACATTAATCAGGCCGGATATTAATGAAATAGAAATGATACAGGATGTGGACGATAAAGTTTATCAAGTCATTTGCTTTAAAGATAAGGATAAAGATTTAGTATATTGGATGCAACTATATAATACTAACCCTAATATAAAATTATATGCGATCTAACTTTCAATATCATTAACTTAAAAGTAAAACAAAATTCCGTAGTTATGAGTCACGAAAATTAATAAGAGGTATAAAATTATAAGTCAACTTAGGATAACACAGTTTTCCTGTGATGCCATAAACCAGCTACCCTTCGGGACATTGTCTCTGTCACGCCTTTGGCAAGAATAAGCAAAAACTGCGCTAGCCCTATGGGACAGCAATATCGCTGAAAAATAAAAAGGATGATTTCTTTAATATTGTCTTTAGAACCATAATCCATTGTGATTACTTCTAATTACTGCACACAGTTGAAATTCTAATCCTGCAAAGATTTTAAATTGAGTTTCAGGGTTTTACCCTGCTCAAAAAACAGGTTAAAGACGGCTTAGGGTAAGTTATTTAATTCTACTGCCTGCTAACTTTTCCTAAATTTTTTATTTTTAATACTTGTAACATCAGTTTATAGTATTTATTTATGTTTTATACTTATGAGATCCAAAAGCAAATTCTTATGAATGATACTGATTAACCTTTTAAAACTCCAAGGGGTCTTAGTCTTACTGCTTTTTTTGATATCCCGGCGTAGTGAGTCACATCCACCACCTTGGTTACATCCTTATAAGCCTGGGGAGCTTCTTCTGCCAGCCCGGACATACTTCCAGCCATTACTATAATCCCTTTATTAAAAAGCTCCTTTTTAAGTTCACTCCCATTTATATTTTTCTTTGCTTTCGTTCTGCTCATGAGTCTTCCCGCACCATGACAGGTAGAACCAAAACTCTCGCTCATTGCTTTCTCGGTTCCCAGCAGTATGTATGAATACCTGCCCATGTCTCCCGGAATTATTACCGGCTGGCCTATACTCTTATACCGGTCAGGAATATCTTTGTGCCCTGGAGGATAGGATCTGGTAGCACCTTTTCTATGCACACAGACTTTCTTCAATTTACCATCAATGTTATGTTCTTCAATCTTGGCTATGTTATGGGATACATCATAAATGGTGCTGAGACCCAATTTCTCTGAGGATTTCCCAAAAAATCTTTCAAATACTGTTCTTACCCAGTGGGCAAGGCAATGCCTGTTTACCATGGCATAATTAATGGCACAGGCCATAGCTCCATAGTATCTTCTGCCTTCAGGAGAAGAAACAGGAGCACAGGCAAGCTGCCTATCCGCCAATTTTATTCCATACTTTATGACAGACTGCAGCATTACTCTGATATAATCGCTGCATATCTGATGCCCAAAGCCCCTGGAGCCTGAATGAATCATTATGATTATTTGATCTTTTTCCAGACCAAGAGACTCTGCCGCACCAGTATCATATATCTCATCCACTACCTGGATCTCTAAAAAATGATTTCCAGACCCAAGGGTTCCCACCTGGTCCATT
>JADBLP010000112.1:0-4037 GCA_014894375.1 Actinomycetota bacterium
TTTTGCTCAAATTCACCCTTATTTTGCTCATATTCAACAAAAACCTTCTTTTTTAACTCTTTTATCTCATCTAATTTGATTCTTTCAAGTTCTTCTTCTGTCTTGATTTTCTCTATTCTTCTCTTATACTCTATTAATAATGTATCTGTTTCCATTTATTTTTCTTCCTTTTTCTCATCTAAAACAAGTTTTTCTATCATTTCATCTGATAACAGCATACTTGCCATAGTAGAAACCTTCACAATTTCCTTCTTTATGTTTGGAATCTCATTGATTATATTTATATTCCTGAGTTTCTCTCTATTTTCTTTAAGGACTTTTATAGAATACTCAATCTCACTAAGAACCTTATCTGTATCACTCTTCGAACTTGATTTAATCTTTGTATACAATTGTTCAAGACTACCAACTAATGCATCAATTGCCTTCATTTCATCATTATAATAATCAGTTATCTTCTTATTGATATCTGCAACCATCTTCTTTGTTTCTTCCACATTCTGTATGATATCATCTCTCAGTTTATGTGTCCAAGGAGACTTCCTTCCACCAACAACTGCAATTTGCCCTCTTCCTCCACCACCATAAGTACTTTCTGTAACCTGTGAAGAAGTTGACAACTCATCTATAATCCAGATAGTTTCTGCTCCCTGTGTATAATTCGTATTAAGTGTTGTGTGTGCTAAATCAGAATAAACAGCATAGTTTGCCTTGAAATATCCATTATTCATTGGTGTCCAAGTGTTATCTGCATATTGCCCAGAGAACTTGTGAATTAAAGAAAGAGTTATTTCTGTATTATTATCTGAATCTTTTATTACAACATAAGGATATTGTTGTGTATTTCCATCATCTAATTTGCAGGATATTTCCGTATGTTGATTTTTATATCCTATCATATTTCATCCCCTAAAGGAATATACTCATTTTTATTAGTTTCACTGTATGGAATAGTCATTATATATCTTCTGCTGTCATATGGGTAACTTCTTAAACTTGGATAATTTGAATAAAGAATTTGAAGTTCTTCTTCACTAACAAATGGAATATTATTCCAAAATGTTAAATAACTCTCCTTCATTGTGTTTCCAGCTAAAGCTCCATTAGATGCATTTGACGAATAACCATAAGCAATACTTACAAATCTCCTATCATCAGATATATTTGGCCATTTAATTGCTGACATTGAACCTGAAGTTAAATTACAAGTTTTCATTAATTTCCAAGCAGATTGAGATGACCATACTAGCCCACTAATAATAAAATACCTATGATTATATTTATTATTATCATATATAGCTACTGGAACAAACCAATATCCTTTATTATCACTACTGGATACTGGATAAATCCCAGTAAGAGTTGGTACAACTGTTTCAGTTCCAATCTGTGTCCAAATTGAGGACGATACATAATTATCTTCGGTTCCAATAGTTTTCCAAAATAATTTAAGATAAGAATAACTATATTCTGGTGTATTTAGGAAACTAGATATCCCAAATATTTTTCTAGTTGATGGTTCTAAATATAACTGACTAGGATATCGTGTATTATCATATCTATCAAATGATTTCAATGGACAAATAGTACTAACATATGTTACCCTAATTTCAACTATACTACAATAAACAGTACCATCTTTTCCAGCTACATTTGTTGGCCATATCTTGCAATCTAATGTTTCAATATCACTCCAAAGACTCCATGAAGGAGCAGCAGAGTCATTGGTAATATCAAACCAAGATGTATATTCCCCTGCTACATCTCCAATAAGTTCATTATAATCATCTCCAGGATGATTACTAAATATAGGAGATAAATGTATAGTAGTATCTAAAGCTGCATTAATTGAATAGCATCTTGCTCGGATTTCAACTTTTGTTATAGTTCCTATTCCATTGCTTGTATTAGCGGTAAGCATATGTTCTAAAGAATCTACATCTGTATAAGTATAAGTTTCTATATCACCATCTGACATATTAGGTGAATCTCCTTCCCATGAAATTCCAATTTCATAATCATTAAAATAAAATATACTTTCAATTGTAGACGATTCATCTGGCCAAGGAGGTATTTTAGAACCTGAATATGTTGGAACTGTGTTATTATCTATATTCTGTGGGTCTACAGAAGTCGCAAAGTAACCACCTTTATTAGAAGGTAATAAAGAACCTCCAGACATTCTATGGCAATCTGTCCAGAATATTCCATAACCTGGATTATCATATCCAGTCCAATCTGGATAAGGTCTTACGAATAATAGTGTCTTATCTGAAACTGGGTCATATTGGAAATTAAAATTAGTATAAGAGTATGCTCCATCAAATACCTTACTAATTCTTATTCCTGAATGCCAAGTTGTACCAGAAGTATTAGAATAATATATACCCCAATCTGATGTAGTTTGACCATCTCTAAATCCAACAAAATACCAATTATTATGACAGGAGCATTTTGCAGTAATTATTCTAGAATATGCTGCTGCAGTAGCGGTAGTTATAGCTCCCTTATTAATCCACATACCAGTTCCACTTGGTTTCCAAGTTGGGTCTGTTATAGGTTTTGTGCTCTTTAAACATTGTATCGGAACATAACCGTAAGTGGTGGATATTCCAGCATGACCACCCCAAACTCCCCAGATATACTTTTGTCTATCTAGAGAAAGAGCCATATAACAATGTTCTCCAAATAAAGGTTTTTGATTCCATTGGTCTCCAACATCAAATCTAAGAGGATTAAAATTATCTGGATATAGACCAGTTGCACCAGATGCACTTCTTGAGAAACAAAATTCCCCAAGAGAATACCAATCATCTGCAGTTATATCGAAGCAATTTAAAGCTAATCTTGATTGTTGTTGTTTTAGGTTGCCATAAGAAATACTTAATGGGTCTGCACTCATATTTGTACCATATAATGTAAGAACAACCCCATTTGTTCCAGTCCATCCTTCATTATTCAAAGATGATATATAGAGAGTTGCACAAGATTCTCCGCCACCCATAGAACTACCAGAAGCACAATGATAATTAGTCCCTTTATGCAACCATCTTCTTCCAGGAATATTGGTTGTAGTTGGAACCATACATATTCCATCTACATTATCATATGTATGACCAGATGTATATGGTAAAGCAAAACTCATAATTATCTAAATTACACTAAGTTGGATTCCTGCAGTTCCAAAATGTACACCAGTTAACATAGTACTAGAAGAATATCCAAATCTAATTGTTGTATTTCCGCCAGTCGTTGAAGATATTGGATAACCTTGCCTTAATGTCGCAGAAGATGTTCTAAACCTAATCTTTTGATTTGTAGTTCCACTTAAAACTTGTAAGAATAGACCATGTATGGATGCTTGACTAGAATTTGCTGCATGAGCTTGCCAGATATAAACTTTTTTACTTGAACCATCTGTATTAGTTGGACATCTGAACTTAGCTAATTCAATAAATTGTTGTGCTGATACCTTAACATTTGCTATAGAGTATGTCAATGGAGCAAAAACATTCTGCCATCTCGCATTATCTTGGAAATACTGTAATATCTGCCCACTTCTTGGAGTTGTAATTAAACTAGTTAAATGTTTATTTGCATTTGAAGAATGTAAATAATCTGAATGTCCCATAGTTGATGGATAATATCTATTAATTGCAGTTGAAGAAGCTGGAAATCGTAATCTTACATTACTAGAATTAGCGTACCATGATTTATTTGAAGACCAGTTCCATAAACTATGAACACTCCCAGATGTTGCTTTTCCAAGTGTTGACGGATAAAACCTGTTGATTGAGTTTGTACTTGTAATATAATTTACTACATTGAAAGAATGGATTCCAGTATTTGCGGAGTGTTTATATGCAGCATAAATCTCATTACCAGATGCTAACATTGAATTGTAAGCCCAAGTATACTTTATACCAGAAGTAGCAATATCATCCCACTTCGTATGGTCTGCAGGTGTTATGTGGATTGTGGTATCATTTTCATGAGTTGATAATTTAACTCCCGATTCAACAAACCAATTGTAAGAT
>JADBLP010000094.1:0-4035 GCA_014894375.1 Actinomycetota bacterium
AAAGAATATGTTTTTATTATAACACATTATTCTTTTTTATTATGATAAAATATTACCTCAAAGTCAAACAAAATTCCATAGCTATGGGTCATGAAAATTCCAGAAAGCACAGCACGTTATTACAGAGACAGACACCCGGAATATTTTCAAAAAATATTACGACAAGGAAATTAGCAAACAGGGAGTACTTGAGCACGGTCTTAAATAGTTAGCTTATAACTTGGACTTATAAGTTAATTCCATAACTTTCCAAGGTTTTATTTAGTTACTAAATCTAAAATACTAGTTTTATACTGCACATTAATTAGACAAATTGTGTCTACATTTACTATTATGAAAATGTGGTAATGAGATGTTTAAATGTTCAGTAAAAGATAAGAGCTGAGGACATAGATACTTTAATGAAAATTATTTCTGTTTATAATGTACAATAAAACCCAGTATTAAAAGGGATAAAACATGAGGCCAAACTAAGATTGTTGAACCTGATATTAATCGTGGTATTTATTTTTAGTTTTACAGCGTGCACTATTCCTAAAACAGCTACAGAAACAACAAAAGCTGAAACCATAATAGCAGAAACTACTATACCAGAAACCACTGCATCAGAAGCGACTACAAAAGGTAAAATTGCTTTTATGTCCAACCGTGATGGAAACTGGGAAATCTACATAGTGAATGTTGATGGATCGGAGCAGGTAAACCTTACAAATAACCCGGCAGAAGACGTGGGACCTTCTTTTTCACCTTAAGGTATTGGGTATCCTTATTATTCTGGATTTATAAATTATTTTGTAAGAGCTTCCTATAGTAATTGGAAAGATAAAACTTATAAACTTATCATAATAAATTTGAGTGAACATGAGTATCTATGAGATTTAAAAAAACTCGCTATTTAATACCTTTATTAATCTTGACAATAATTATAACTTTTTGTTCTTTCTCCTGCAGCACACCAAGTCCAAGTGATCAAACGATAGAAGAACCGGCTCAAAAAACTATTAATGAGAATTCTATTAAAGAGCCTGAAGAGGAAGTCGAAGAAGAGGTTGCTGTAGAAGAGCCTGTAGTAGAAGAAGTTCTGGATGAAGAAGAAGCCGTATCTACTGGAGAGAAGGAAGAGGAAGAAGAAGTAGAAGAAGAAAAAGAAGCACCTACTATAACACTGGAAATATATGAAGGTCCAACTCTTTCCAATGATATATGTTACTACAGAGTGAAGGCAATAGTAACCGGAAATCCAGGTCCTGACATAGACTTCAGTAAAGATGACAGTAAGGGTGCCTGGGGTGACAAAAAAACCCAGGTCAACCTAAGTGACCCCGGAGAGACATATACCCTTACCGCTACCGCTATCAATTCTGAAGGATCTGATACAGATTCTATAGAATTAAGCTGGGGATGCGAGTTACCGGAACTGGAAAAAGATTCAAATGTTGGCACATCCGATTCAAGTGGGATCTATAGTAAGCAGGAGATAGAATACTTCTTTGAAATAGCATTTGGTGCTGAGTATGGCTCCTCCGGTTCTGTACTGCACAAGTGGGCAAGCGATATCAGAATCAGGGTCAATGGTACGCCAACAAATGCCGATTTGGATACATTGAACCAGATAGTAGCTGAACTAAACACTTTGGTAAGCAGCATTTCTTTTAGTATCGTTACCGATAATCCGAATGTGGATATCTACTTTACGAATGTAAGCCAATTCCCATCAATAGAACCCAATTATATATCAGGAAACGTGGGATTTGCTTGGATCTGGTGGGATGCTGCCGGAGATATTTTCAAAGGTAGAATCCTTATTGCTTTGGATGGGGTGAATCAGCAGGTACGCTCTCACCTGATTCGGGAAGAATTAACCCAAAGTGCCGGACTGATGAAGGACTCATGGCGATACCAGGAGAGTGTTTTTTACCAGGGATGGACCGGTACCACAGCGTACGCGCAGATAGATCGCGCCCTCATAAAATTGCTCTATGACCCGCGTTTGAGGTCTGGCATGACTCAAGACCAGGTAAAGGACGCACTTGATATAAACTAAAAGTAAGGTAAACAGCCATCGATACGGCTCCGTATAAACATTTTTTAAAATTGGTTGTTTATTTAACTTTGGCTGCAATCCAAGAAGGCGATTTTTAATATTATTTAAATTTACAAAAAACTTGCCAGAAAGCCTCCAATTTTAATCGTGGAGATGAATGACAAAATCTATAAATTAAATAAAATAATGTACTCTTTTAGAATTGATAAAAAACTCTTGAATAAGGCTAAGAAAGAAGATAAAATACTGGGCTTATGCACCTCTGTGTTTACAAGACAGGCTATTATAGATAAGGTGAGTTATAATAACAAATTAAAAGAACTAGAAGATAGAATCGTTAAACTGGAGAATAAAAAATAATTTATATGAACTCAAAATGGATACTGCAGACGCAATAATTACTATTTCAAGTATTATCAGCGGTGCAATTATTACATGGATTATTACACGACACTACTATTTAAGAAATAGGAATATAAGATCGTTGACTCCTTATAAAAATTTTATTTCAAGAGTTTTTTCATACATAGATCCGGAATTAAAAAAAGACTTAAAAATTAAGTACAAAGATATTGATGTTGATAATTTTTACCAAGTCCAATTTACAATTATTAATACAGGCAATAGATCACTTAATAATTTTATTAATTAATTACAAATAATTTATGAAAATAGGACAAATTTTTTATAAAAATAAGGGGCTAAAGACAGTCCTATACTCATTGAGATACAGAAATTACCGGTTATTTTTTGCAGGCCAGAGTATTTCTTTAGTGGGCACCTGGATGCAGATGGTTGCTATAAGTTGGCTTGTTTATCATCTTACAAATTCAGCATTGTTATTAGGCTTGGTTGGATTTTTCAGTCAAATTCCTTCATTTGTTCTCACGCCTTTTACAGGAGTATTTGTCGACAGATGGAACCGCCATAGAATTCTGGTAATAACTCAGACTCTATCAATGATTCAGGCTTTTGCACTGGCTTTTCTTACCCTGACCGGGACCATCAATATTTTATCTATAATATTACTAAGTTTGAGCCTTGGATTGATCAACGCCTTTGATATGCCGGCACGTCAATCTTTTGTCATTGAAATGGTGGAAAAAAAAGAAGATCTGCCCAACGCAATTGCATTAAATTCTTCATTGGTAAATGTTGCCAGATTCATAGGACCAGCTGTTGCAGGACTTCTGGTTGCTGCTGTTGGTGAAGGTTTCTGTTTTCTTATAAATGGAATAAGCTATGTAGCAGTTATCATTGCATTATTGGCTATGAAGGTAAATAAGATTACAAAAAGGGTTAGTATAAATAATATTCCAAAAGAAATTAAGGAGGGCTTCAAATATTCTTTTGGTTTTGCACCGATAAGATCGATCTTGCTGCTTCTTGGACTGGTCAGCCTGGTTGGGATGCCTTATATTGTACTCATGCCTATATTTGCAAAAGATATTTTGCATGGAGGTGCGCATACCTTAGGTTTTTTAATGGCCGCAGCAGGAATCGGTGCCCTTGTGGGAGGAATATATCTTGCATCAAGAAAGAGTGTACTGGGTCTTGTGAAAATTCTGACTTTTGCCACTGGAATATTTGGTTTGGGTCTTATCATTTTTGCATTTTCAAAAAACCTGTATTTTTCATTAAGTATGATGCTGGTGTCAGGGTTTGGAATGCTTTTACAAATAGCCGCAAGCAATACTTTGCTTCAAACAATAACTGAGGATGACAAGCGCGGAAGAGTTATGAGCTTTTTCACAATGGCATTTATGGGCATGTCTCCTTTTGGCAATCTCATTGCGGGAGCAATGGCTGATAAAATCGGAGCCCCGAATACTGTTTTAATCAGCGGAGTAATTTGTATAATAGGTGCAATAATTTTTTTAACAAGACTTCCGTCACTTCGCAAAATCATACGTCCTCTTTATGTGAAAATGGGAATAATACCCCAGGTTGCTTCGGGGATCCAGATTGCCAGTGAAATAAATATACCTCCT
>JADBLP010000050.1:0-14660 GCA_014894375.1 Actinomycetota bacterium
TGCACTATTCTATTTAAAATGGAAGAGGTAAAATTTGCAGTGGGATTATTTAAGAAATTTAAAAAGAATACATAAATGGATTATTTTATTAAATTATGACAGACAGCAAAATAATTAGAAATTTTTCAATAATTGCTCATATTGATCATGGAAAATCCACCCTGGCTGATAGAATTCTGGAAATAACCGAGACTGTAAGCCGGAGAGAAATGCTGGATCAATTTCTGGATGATATGGAACTTGAAAGAGAGCGGGGGATTACTATAAAGGCTCATGCGGTAAGAGTTCTTTATAATAGTAAGTCAGATGGCAGGCAGTATATTTTTAATTTAATTGATACACCCGGTCATGTTGATTTCAGCTATGAAGTCTCGAGAAGTCTGGCTGCCTGTGAAGGGGCGATACTGGTTGTTGATGCTACCCAGGGAATACAGGCGCAAACCCTGGCTAATGTTTATCTGGCGGTTAATAATAACCTGGAGATTATTCCGGTTATTAATAAGATTGACCTGAAAAGTGCAAGAATTGATGAGGTTACTATGGAGCTTGGCAGTGTGCTGGGAGTCAAAGAAGAAAAAATACTGAAGGTCAGCGCAAAGACAGGCTATGGAATTGAGGAAATACTGGAAAGGATAGTAACTGATATACCACACCCGGATGGAGACCCTGAAGGTCCACTCCAGGCGTTAATCTTTGATTCACATTATGATTCTTATAGAGGTATAGTAGTCCTTATAAGGGTTGTAAACGGCTCTATAAATAAAGGTACTAAAATTAAATTTATGGTAGAAAATCTTACAAGTGAGGTCGAAGAGGTGGGTATATTTGGTCCTGATATGATAGAAAAGGAAATACTGACTGCAGGCGAAGTGGGTTATATTATTACCGGGATTAAAGAAGTAGGAAACATAATGGTAGGGGATACTATAACTGCTTTAAAAAATCCTGCGGAAAAGAGTCTGCTTGGATACAAGAAGCCAAAACCTATGGTTTACTCCGGGCTGTTTCCTATAGAGGGGGGAGACTATGAAAATTTAAGGGATGCCCTGGGTAAGCTTTCACTAAATGATTCTTCTCTGGACTTTGTCCCTGAAGTTTCCAGTGCGCTGGGTTTTGGTTTTAGGTGTGGTTTTTTAGGACTGCTGCACATGGAAATCGTAAAGGAAAGACTTGAAAGAGAATATGGATCAAAGATATTGACCTCTGCACCAAACGTAGCTTACAGAATAACTAAAAGTGACAATTCAGTGATTGAAGTAAAGAGACCTTCTGATTTTCCGGCCCAGGAGAAAATATTAAAAATAGAAGAACCATATGTAGAAGCAACTATAATTACTCCAAAAGATTATATCGGAGATATAATGAAGCTGGCAAACCAGAAAAGAGGCAATTTTAAGAATATGCAGTATATCTCACCAGAAAGAGTGGAAATTAAATATGCCATACCTCTTTCAGAAATAATTGTAGATTTTTTTAATCTCCTAAAATCAATAACTTCAGGATTTGCTTCACTGGATTATGAGCTTCTGGAATACAGGTTTTCTGATCTTGTGAAACTGGATATATTAGTAGCCGGGGAAAAGGTTGATGAATTGTCTATTATAATTCATAAGGAAAAGGCCTATCAGATAGGTAGGGAAATAGCTCAAAGGCTGAGGAAACTGATACCAAGGCAGAACTTTGAGGTATCCATACAGGCAGCAATTGGAAAGAGAGTTATTGCCAAGGAAAAAATAGCTCCATATAGAAAGGATGTTACTGCGGGACTTTATGGTGGGGATATAACAAGGAAAAGAAAAGTTCTTGAAAAGCAAAAGTCAGGGAAGAAAAAAATGAAAAAAATTGGTAAAGTCGAAATACCACAAGAAGCTTTTATGAGTTTTTACAAATTGGATATTGAGAAATAACATAAGAAAAGTATTTTTATTAGTTTAAAAAATTCTACTTAGTGTGTTTTTTAATGTTTTAAGTTTTGTATTTTTTAAAGAATATTGCTGTAAGCGAGATGTAGTATTATAGCCGTTGCGAGTAAAAACAAGGTAATCTATCTGGAATACATAAGGTATATAAATAAAAGAATAAACACAAAGAGAGAAATGGAAAGGCAGCTTGATAAAGGGCTGCTTTTACATTTTGATTTTTAAATCTGTATATAATATAATTTCTAGGATTAGTAATCTTTGTTTCAACTTTTAACTTCTTTTTCTGATATTTTTATAATGTCTTGAATAGTTTTAAAAATTGCGATTTTAGTAATGAACGACCAAAAAAAATATTTAATAAAATTCACTCCCAGCGGTAAGTCTATCAAAGTTTCCACGGATTATAATTTAAAACAAGCAATACTTGACAGCGGGATCAATATTGATTCCTCCTGTGGCGGTGTGGGCACCTGCGGGAGATGTAAGGTACGGGTAAAGGAAGGAAAAGTAAATACTAAAAAATCCAGGTTTATATCCTCAAAAGAAAAAGAAAACGGTTATGTACTTTCGTGTCTATCTAAGGTAGAAAGCGATTTAATTGTTGAAGTACCCAGGCAGAAGAAAGTTGTGGTTAAAATAGAGAAGGGCAGATTTGTGGATATAGAATCTAAAATATATGCTGATATCAGCAAGGACGAGCTTGCAGCTGTTGAAATAAAACCCTGGATAAAAAAGGGGACTATAGTTGTTGAAAAACCATCGCTTAGTTATGGAACCAGTGATCTTTTCAGGCTGAAGAAAAGCATCAGGGAAAATTTAGGTATAAAAAATTGTATAGTACCAATTCATATAATAAGGAAACTGCCCCTGGTTTTAAGAGAAAAGGATTGGGAAGTTACAGTAACTGTGGATAAGGAGAATAGCACTCTTATTGACATTCAACCGGGTCGTGCAGGTAAAAAAAGCTATGGATTAGCTCTGGATATTGGAACCACATCTCTGGTCATATACCTTGCAGATTTAGAAGATGGGAAAATAATAAGTTCTGAATCTGAATATAATCCTCAGATAAAATTTGGTGAGGATATAATTAACCGTATAGTTTATGCAAACAAAAAAGGTGGATTGGAAAAACTGAAGGAAGTAATAATAGATTCAATCAATAACCTGATATGGAAATTACTGTTTAATTCACACGTAGATGCAGATAATATTGTTTCAATGATGGTTTCTGGTAATTCTACCATGATGCATCTTTTTTATGGTGTTCCTCCAAGATATATAAGAGAAGAACCTTATGTTACAGTTGCCAATAAATTTTCAAGTTCCACTGCGAAAGAGGTTGGCATAAAACATATAAAGAATGCCTACATATATAATATACAGGGAGTTGCCAGTTACCTTGGAGGGGATATAACATCAGGTATTCTGGCAACAGATATGTACAGAAAGAAGGAGTTAACTCTTTTTTTAGATTTAGGTACCAATGGTGAACTGGTAGTAGGAAATTCTGAATGGATGATGGGAGCTTCCTGCTCGGCAGGACCTGCTTTTGAAGGCGGAGGAGTAAAATGCGGGATTAGAGCAGTAGATGGTGCTATCGAAAAGATGTCAATTGATCAAAAAACGTATAAATGCCAGGCTGAGGTCATTGGTGGAGGTAAGCCAGGGGGTATTTGCGGCTCTGGATTGATTGATGTGGTTGGAGAAATGTATCTGAAGGGAGTTATTGACAGGAAGGGTAAATTTAATAAGGATATAGGAAATAAATATCTTAAATGTGCAGATAATGATTGCCGGTATATTTTAGTTAATGGTAAGAATAGTGCAACTGGAGAAGATATATATATCAGTGAAGTTGATATTGATAATTTAATAAGAGCAAAGGCAGCTATTTATGCAGGAATTAAGACACTACTGGAGGAAGTCGATTTAAGCATATATGATCTGGATAAGATATATATAGCAGGGGGGCTTGGGAGACACCTCTATATTAAAAATGCTGTGGTTATTGGAATGCTTCCGGATGTAGATGTCGGTAAATATTTTTTTCTTGGAAACACTTCGGTTACAGGAGCTTATCTGAGCTTGCTTTCAGAAGATAAATACAGGCAAAGTTCGAAAATTGCAGAGCATATTACTTATATTGAGCTAAGTGTCAATATGAAATTTATGGATAGGTATGTGGCAGGCCTGTTTTTGCCTTATACTGATATGAAAGATTTCCCAACAGTAGAGGAGTGTCTTTACTCACTTGATAGCAAGCTAAAAAAATGAACCAACTAAAAGGAAGTTTACATAAATGAATATGAAAATTGCGTTGGCTGGAAAAGGAGGCACAGGTAAGACTACCATTGGTAGTCTTGTTATTAGGAGCCTGATTGAAGGAAAAAAGGGTTCGATTCTGGCACTGGATGCCGATCCTAACTCAAATCTTAATGAATCCCTTGGAGTCAATGTTTCAAATACCATAGGTATGATCCGGGAGGACTTTAAAAAAAATGCTGCCCGTCTTGCAGGAGGTATTTATAAGGATCAGCTGGTGGAGATGAATATGCACCAGGCATTAGTTGAGGGCAATGGATTTGATCTGTTGGTCATGGGCAGGGGAGAAGGGCCTGGCTGTTATTGCTATGCCAATAATCTCTTTAAAAAATATATAGATATCCTGCAGGATAATTATGATTATATTGTTATGGATAACGAAGCCGGCATGGAACATCTAAGCAGGGGGACAACCAGCAATGTTAATTATCTGCTTATAATATCTGACCCCTCACCTAAAGGAATTCTTACTGCATCAAGGATAAGAGACCTTTCTGAGGAAATGAATATAAGTGCGGAAAAAATATTTCTGATAGTCAACAGGGTTAATGGGAAACTAGATGACAGGCTCAAGGAATATATAGAGGAAAAAAAGCTTGATTTGCTGGGTATTATAAATATGGATGATAATATTTATGAAATGGATATCAGTGGAAAAACAATATTTAATATCCCGGAAGACAGCCTGGCATTAAAACAGGTAAAAGAATTAATAGAAAAACTTAAAATATAACCTTTAAATGGATATTTTTTAAAGGTTTTTTTATATATTTTGAGCCAAAAAACAAACTATAGGTTAAGCCGCAAAAAACAAACTGCAGTTTTCCATTAAAAGTGATAGAATATTTTAGATTATCATTTGGTTTACGAGGTAAATTATTTATAATCAGTAAGATTACCAATTGATAGAGGGGGGACAGGTTGAGTTTTCAGGTTCCAAAAAATACTTATACCGGAAAGATCAATGTGCTGAAGCTGGGTAAGGGCGATATAGAAACTGCAGTTGGCGGGGAAGCTGCCCTGCCTTTTTATAATTTTGAAGGTGAAATTCCCAACAAGCCCATTATTGCTATTGAGGTTTATGACAGTAAACCTACTGATTGGCCGCAAGTTATTAGCAAGTATTATAGTGATGTTTTTGATGATCCTGTAAAATGGGCTAAAAAGAGTATTAGCGAGTATGGTGCAGATGCTATATGTCTTAAGCTTACCAGGATTAACCCGGATGCCGGGGATATGAGCCCGGAAGATGCTGCAGAACTTTCTAAAACTGTAAGGGAATCCATCGACAGACCTTTAATAGTATACGGGACCGGCCCACTTGAAAAAATTGCTGAGGTGATGAAAAAAGTTTCTGAAAAAAATAAAGACAGCAATATTTTGATGGGCTGGGTAGAAGAAGATAATTATAAGACCATAGCTGCGGCAGCTATGGCTTACAATAATAATGTTGTGGCATTAAATCCGCTTGATGTAAACATGGCAAAGCAGTTAAATATACTGCTTACTCAATTAGGCTTATCTTCCGATAGGATAGCTATGGATCCCTCAAGTTCAGGCCTTGGTTATGGAATAGAATACTGCTATTCTGCTATGGAGAGGTTGAAGATTGCTGCACTTATACAGGACGATAAGATGACCCAGATGCCAATTATAAATAATATTGCTCCCGAAGTCTGGAAAGTGAAAGAAGTTAAGGAAAGCGAAGAGAGCTATCCCCAGTGGGGCAGTCAGGAAGAAAGGGGAATAAACTGGGAAACAATTTCATGTATGAGTATGCTGCTTTCAGGAACGGATATTCTGGTAATGAGACATCCCAGAGCAATAAGTTTAATCAAAGAAATTATTAAAGATTTATTGTAACGTTTAAGCCGGGAAGGATAGTGTGATAAATAAGATGAAAGAAGAAAGAGAAGAGAAAAAATATAAGGAGATAACCGAAGACAGGGCAGTTATTGAAATTATGGAAAAGATGGGTGGTGAAGTATCTACCATTTTTGACAGGTCCGAGTCAATGAAATACTGCCCTATTGGTTCCGGAATTTCGGGAATTTGCTGTAAGAACTGCGCAATGGGTCCATGCAGGGTAAGAGATGACAAAACCGGATTGTGCGGTGCCACTCTGGGAACTATTGCTGCCAGAAATCTGGCCCGTCATATTGCCGCAGGTGCCGCAGCCCATTCTGATCATGGAAGGGATATGGCCCACCTGCTGGGATTGGTTGCGGAGGATAAAGCTGAAGGATTAAAAATAAAAGATGAATTTAAATTAATGAAGTTTGCCAAAAATTTGGGAGTCAAGATTGATGATAGGGATATAAAAGAGATTGCCAAAGAAACATCAGAAAAAGCACTGTCACTTTTTGGACAGCAGACTGGCGAGATTGATCTGGTAAAAATTGCTCCTGAAAAAAGGCAGGGGATATGGAGAAAATATAAGATTGTTCCCAGAGGTATTGATAGAGAAATAGTGGAGACAATGCACCGCACTAATATGGGAGTGGACCAGGATGCTGAACATATCCTGGATCAAGCCCTTCGGACAGCTTTGTCTGACGGGTGGGGAGGATCTATGATAGGTACCGAGATTACTGATATCCTGTTTACCACTCCTGAACCAAGAAGGGCTAAAACTAATCTGGGAATGCTAAAAGAAGATGAAGTAAACATTGTGGTGCACGGCCATGAGCCCACACTTTCAGAGATTATCGCAGAGCTTGCCGATGATAAAAAACTGTTAGAGTATGCAAAAAGTAAAGGCGCTAGTGGTATTAATGTTGTTGGAATATGTTGCACTGCAAATGAAATTTTGATGAGGCAGGGTATAGCGCCAATCGGTAATTTCCTTTCTCAGGAAATGGCAATAATGACCAGGGCAGTTGAGGTTATGGTTGTGGATATTCAATGTATAATGCAGTCTCTGGGAGAACTTGCCAAAAAATATCATACCAAACTTATAACTTCCTCGCCAAAATGTAAAATACCCGGGGCAATTCACATGGAGTTTGAAGAAAATAATGGTGTAAAGCTAGCCACTGAAATAATCAGGATGGCAATAGACAATTTTAAAAACAGGAAGAAAGAAGTATATATTCCCAGGATTACATCTGACCTGGTTTGCGGTTTTTCACACGAGTATATCAAGTATATGCTGGGAGGGAAGTTCAGAGAGTCTTTCAGACCTTTAAATGATGCCATTATTGATGGAAGAATACAGGGTGTGGTTGGAGTAGTGGGATGCAATAATGCGAGAATAACCCAGGATAAATACCATAATTATTTAACCAGAGAGCTGATTAAAAGGGATTACCTCGTAGTTGCTACAGGGTGTGGAGCTCTTTCAACAGCTAAATGCGGCTTGATGATACCGGAGGCTTTAGAATATGCGGGTGAGGGCTTGCGCTCTATTTGTGAAGCAGTGGGTATGCCTCCCGTACTTCACCTTGGATCATGTGTTGATAATTCAAGGATACTGACCGTGGTATCTGAAATAGTAAGAGAGGGAGGTTTAGGTGAAGATATTAGCGATCTTCCAATAGCCGGGATTGCCCCTGAATGGATGAGCGAGAAAGCACTTTCAATAGGTTCTTATTTTGCTGCTTCCGGTGCTTATGTAGCGTTTAGCGGTGAGCCAATACCTGTAGAATCCAGCAGTGAAGTAAAAGATATAATGACAAAAGGGTGGCAGGAAAAATATGGAGGTCAGCTGGAGTATATTGCAGATATAGAAGAGTTACTGGACAAGGTAATAAGTGTTATACAGGAAAAAAGAAAGGCGCTTAGGATAGATATAAAAAAGGAAAGAGTTTTACTAGATATGGAAGCAAGGAGGACTTTAAAAAATGTCTAAAATCATTGCAACCAGTGCCATAAAGGGCGCATATAAAATTTTTAAACGTGCAGAAAAAACATTAAAAGAATGCATTGAAAAACATGGCAAAGACCAGAAAATAGAATTCCCTGATACAGGGTATTATCTTCCGATTATATACAGTATGACAGGAATTAAAGTCGAAAAATTATCGGATGCGGAAAAAGTTCTTGATGAGGCAAAGAAATTGCTTCCTCCTGTTCCGGATGAGAAATTATGGCTTCCGTATTTAGGCGGCACGTTAGATGCAGGGATTGCCACTCTATGGGTGGAAGAAATAATAGAAGCCATAAAGTATATAGACGGACCTTCTCCGGTTGATGGTATCTGGCTTGGTGCAGCAACAGACAAGATTATCAGGGAAAGAGGGATTGAATTTGTTGATGGGACAGCGCCCGGCTTTGCTGCCTGTGTGGGAGCATGCAAGGATAGCAAGACTGCAGTTAAAATTGCAAGAGAACTCCAGGAAAAAAATATTTATGTTTTTATGTCAGCGTCCACTAATGGAAAAACTATGGCTGAGCAACTAGATGAAGAGGGAGTAGAATTAGGTTGGAATACAAGGCTGGTCCCATTTGGTAAAGATATAACCTCCACTATTTATTCGGCAGGTTTTGCAACGAGGGCTGCTTTAAGCTTTGGCGGGGTTCAACCGGGAGACTATAGAAGAATGCTTCTTTATAACAAAAACAGGATATTTGCATTTGTTCTGGCCCTTGGTGAAGTAGATGAAGAGAAATATGCAAATGCTGCCGGCGCCATAAATTACGGATTTCCCACTATTGCCGATACAGCTATTCCGGAAATACTTCCCAGAGGAGTGTGTACCTATGAGCATGTAGTTTCTAATATTGCCGATGATGAGATTGTTTCAAAAGCTATAGAAGTGAGGGGTCTTAAGATTACGATTGATAGAATTGATGTTCCTGTTGCTTTTGGTCCCGCTTTTGAGGGTGAAAGGGTAAGGAAAGAAGACACTTACGTGGAATTCGGCGGTAATAGAAGCGAAGCAGTAGAGTTCCTGCATATGGCCGATTCTTCAGAAGTTGAGGATGGAAAAATAGAAGTATTCGGCCCTGAAGTTGATGATATAAAAGAAGGAGGAGTGCTTCCACTAGGAATTGAAGTGCTGGTTTATGGAAGAAAGATGCAGGAAGATTTTGAACCGGTAATGGAAAGGCAGATACATTATTTTACAAATTATGCCACCGGCATTTTCCACATGGGACAGAGAGATATTAGCTGGGTTAGATTCAGCAAGGAAGCAGTAAAAAGCGGCTTCAAGATCAAGCATTTAGGAACCATACTGCATGCAAAAATGCATTCTAATTTTAGTAATATTATGGATAAGATCCAGATAAAGATTTACACCAATCTGGAAGACGTAGCAGCACTTAAAAAAAGAGCAAAGGAGATTTTTAGAACAAGAGATGAAAGGCTCAAGAATCTGACTGATGAAACAGTGGATACTTTTTATTCCTGTACCCTTTGTCAGTCATTTGCCCCCAATCATGTCTGCGCTATCTCACCGGAAAGGCCGGGTCTGTGCGGTGCATACAACTGGCTGGACTGCAAGGCTTCCTATGAGATTAATCCAACCGGACCGAATCAGCCCATTAAGATAGGCGAAATCATAGATGCAAGACTGGGAATATGGAAGGGAGTAAATAATTTTGTCTATAAGGTTTCAAATCAATCCCTGGAATCTTTTTCAGCATATTCAATGATGGTAGACCCGATGACTTCATGCGGCTGTTTTGAAGTGATTGTAACTATTCTTCCTTCTACCAATGGAGTAATGGCAGTAAACAGGGAGCACCCAGGTATGACCCCAAGCGGTATGAAGTTCTCCACTATGGCTGGAATGGTGGGTGGAGGAATCCAGACGCCGGGTTTTATAGGTATAAGTAAATATTTTATCGGTTCGAAGAAGTTTATAAAAGCCGATGGTGGATTGGAAAGGCTGGTATGGATGCCCAAAGCACTAAAAGAGGAGATAAGGGATATTCTTGAAGAGCGGGCTAAGGAGATGGGAATGGAAGATTTTCTGGATAAAGTTGTTACTGAGGAAGAGGCAGAGACTGAAGAAGAAGTACTGGAGTGGATACAAAAGGTAAATCATCCTGTTCTTAAAATGGAACCTATGATGTAAAAAATATAGAAGTGTATATAAAGTGAGGCAAGGAGAATAAAGTATGGCATTGAGCGGTCTGGAAATATTTAAAATGTTGCCAAAAACAAACTGTAAGGACTGCAAATTTCCTACCTGTCTGGCATTTGCAATGCAGCTGGCAGCAGGTAAAGTAGAACTGGAAAAATGTCCCCACATTTCAGAAGAAGTAAAAGAAGCACTTTCAGAAGCTTCTCAACCTCCGATATTAAAAGTGGAAATTGGCGCCGGAAATGACTCTTTTATAGTTGGCGAAGAGACGGTAATGTTCAGGCATGACAGGACATTTGTAAATCAAAATGCATTTGCGGTAACTATAGAAGATGATATGGATAGCGGAAGTATTGAAGAGACGGTTAAAGATGTAAACGCAATTGCATATGAGCGAGTGGGCCAGATTTTAAAAGTGGATGCTATCTGTATCAAGAATAAATCTAAAAATAAGGAAAAATTTTTAAAAGTTGTGGGGGAAGTTACCTCACTTACAAAAAAACCATTAATATTGGTCTCGACGGATCCGGAGATATTAAAAAGTGCGGCTGATATGTTTAAGGAAAATAAGCCGCTCATTCATGCAGCTACTGCTGATAATATAGACTTTTTTATTGCGCTTGGAAGAGAGACGGGATGTCCAATAGCAGTCAGAGGCAAGTCATTTGAAGATATAGCGGTAGTTACCGGGAAAATGCGTGAAGCTGGAATCAAAAATTTGGTAGTAGATATTGGATCAAGGGATTTTAAGGGTGATTTTTATAATCAAATTATATTAAGGATGGCTGCAATAAAGCAGAAGAACAGGCTTTTTGGTTATCCCACTATAGTATTTCCCGGTGAAATGACTGATGATCCTTTAAAAGAAACTTTAATCGCTTCTGTTTTTGTAGCTAAGTATGGTTCGATTATTGTACTTTCAAGCGCAAGCTATCAAAATATTTTTCCACTGATGGTATACAGGCAAAATATTTACACTGATCCCAGAAGACCAATGCAGGTAGAACAGAAAATTTATGAAATTGGCAGCCCTGATGAAAATTCACCGGTTTTAATTACAACTAATTTTTCTCTTACCTACTTTATAATCTCAGGTGAGGTAGAAAGTAGCAAAGTTCCATCCTGGCTCCTGGTTATGGATGTTGAAGGTCAGTCTGTTCTTACTGCCTGGGCAGCAGGGAAATTCGTTCCAGAATTGATTGCTCAATTTGTAAAGAAGAGTGGTATTGCAGAAAAAGTAAAGAAAAAGGAAATTGTAATACCTGGTTATGTGGCGCAGCTTCAGGGCGAATTAGAAGACGAACTGGGAGATGGGTGGAAAGTTGTTGTTGGTCCGAGAGAAGCTGGTGAGGTTCCTAAATTTCTAAAAGAATACAGTACTTAGCCAGGAATTATTTTATTGTTTTATAGATAAATTTCATTTTAAAATCAGTCATATATGTATGAATATTAATTCATACTGTTAATAAATGGCCCCAGTCAATATTTTTTTAATTTAATTTGTAACAAGATAGTAATTTTTATATAATTCAGTGGCGTATTTTTTTTTATAAATATTTAACTTGAAAAAATGAGAGGTGTTTATGAAAAGTGATATTGAAATCGCTCAAGCAGCAGAGATGAAGCACATAAGGGAGATTGCTGAGTCAGTCGGTCTTGATGAAGAATATCTGGAATTGTATGGAAATTATAAAGCAAAGGTAAAACTAGAGGTTCTGGAGAATTTTAAGGACAGGCCAAACGGAAAGTATATTGATGTCACAGCCATTACTCCCACCCCACTCGGTGAGGGTAAAACAGTAACTACAATTGGGCTGAGCATGGCATTAAACAAACTTGGTAAAAAAGCTATTACTTGTATAAGGCAGCCTTCCCTAGGTCCAGTATTTGGTATAAAGGGTGGGGCAGCAGGTGGTGGCTATTCCCAGGTTCTTCCAATGGAAGATTTTAATCTGCACTTAACTGGGGACACCCACGCTGTGGGTATAGCCAATAATCTTCTAGCTGCTTTTTTAGACACACATATTATGAAAGGGAATGAACTTAATATTGATCCCTTCAGTATAACTCTGAATAGAGTGGTTGATGTTAGTGATAGAGCGCTGAGAAATATTATAATAGGTCTTGGAGGTCCCCTAAATGGGGTTCCAAGAGAAACAGGTTATGATATTACAGTAGCTTCAGAAGTAATGGCAATTCTTGCCCTTACTACAAGTCTTAAAGATTTACGGGAGAGAATGGCCAGAATGGTAGTCGGTTCTACTTATGACGGAAAGCCGGTTACTGCTGAGGATTTAAAATGCGCAGGTGCAATGACTGTACTTCTAAAAGATGCCATAAAACCAAATTTGCTTCAAACTATTGAACATACGCCATGTTTTGTACACGCCGGTCCTTTTGCCAATATTGCCCATGGGAATAGTTCTATTTTAGCAGATCAGATAGCCATAAAGCTTGGTGATTACATTGTAACTGAGAGCGGCTTTGGCGCTGATTGCGGAGCGGAAAAATTTATGGATATCAAATGCAGATATTCAGGATTAAAACCGGATGCAGTAGTCATTGTAGCAACTGTAAGGGCACTGAAAATGCATGGAGGAGTATTTAAATTTATCCCGGGACAGGGTGTAGATGAGGAGCTTATGAATAAACCTGATGCAGATGGTGTTGCAAAGGGCTGTGAAAATTTGGAAAAAATGATAGAGAACATGAAACTTTTCGGTCTTCCTGTAGTGGTTGCCATTAATCATTTTGAAGCAGACACGCAGGAAGAGATTGATGCAATAAGGGAAAAATCTATTGCCGCAGGCGCAGAAGATGCAGTAATCTGCAAGGTGTGGCTCAAAGGTGGAGACGGCGGAACTGAATTAGCTGAAGCGGTAGTTAAGGCGGCAGAGAAGCCGTCAGATTTCAAATTTCTTTATCCCCTGGATTGGCCCATAAAGAAAAAAATTGAAACAATTGCTACCAAAATTTATGGTGCCGATGGAGTAAATTATTTGCCTGAAGCAGAAAAGAAAATAGATTTATATACCAGACAGGGATTTGATAAATTGCCCATATGTATGGCTAAAACCCATCTTTCCCTTAGTCATGATCCTGATTTGAAAGGAAGGCCTACCGGATTTACAGTTCCTATTAGAGATGTCAGGGTTTCTGCCGGTGCAGGTTTCCTGTATCCATTGCTTGGCATGATGAGGACTATGCCAGGACTTCCAAAAGTTCCGGCTGGCACCAATGTAGATATTGACGATGAGGGGAATATTGTTGGATTGTTCTAAATAGAAAATTTTATTTTATAAATGAAATGTATATATAATTTTATATAAATTATTATAAATTCTAAGGATAGGGGTGATTAAAATAGCTAAGTTAATTAATGGCACCAGAATCTCGCAGGATATTAAAAACGAGATAACTGAAGAAGTAAAAGAGATGAAAAGATTAAAAGGAATTGTACCGGGTCTTGCAGTAATACTTGTGGGGGATAATCCTGCTTCAAAAGTGTATGTAGGAAGCAAACAGAAAGGATGCGAAGAGGTTGGTTTTAAATCTGAAACTATAAAAATGGATGAGAGTGTATCTACAGAAGATGTATTAAAAGAATTAGATAAACTAAATAACAGTGAAGATATTCATGGTATTTTGGTTCAACTTCCATTACCGGAACAGATAGATAAGGCAAAGGTTCTGGAAGCGATTTATCCTGAAAAAGATGTGGATGGATTTCATCCTGTAAATATAGGCAAGTTGGTAACCCAGCAAGAGTGTCTGGTGCCGGCAACACCCTCTGGTATTATAGAAATGTTAAAGAGGGAGGGTATAGATATAAAAGGCAAGAATGCTACTGTGGTAGGCCATAGTGAAATAGTCGGAAAACCGGTGAGCCTGCTTCTTTTAAATGAATGGGCTACGGTTACCATATGCCATATTGAAACCAGGGATCTAAAAATTCATACCAGGGATGCGGATATTCTGATTGTAGCTACCGGTGTACCATATCTAATTAAGGGTGATATGGTTAAAGAGGGGGCTGTGGTTATAGATGTAGGAATCAACAGGATTACAAAAGATAAGGCGAACCAGGAACTGCTGGAATGGAGAAAAGAGGACTTTGAAAATAAAGGCGCTACATTAATTGGGGATGTAGACTTCTTAAGAGTAGAACCTAAGGCCAGCTATATATCACCGGTACCGGGCGGAGTAGGACCTATGACCATCGCTATGCTGCTAAGTAATACATTGAAGGCAGCAAAGAATATTGTTGGTATGAAATAGCAATTAGTTCGATTAAGAGTCATTCATATATTTTTTCAGTATTTTTTCTCCCCTTAATCTTAAGAATGTATCCAGGACTTCCTGGTATCTTTCACATATTGGT
>JADBLP010000026.1:0-14272 GCA_014894375.1 Actinomycetota bacterium
TTTTTTAATATGATTTACTATCAGTAACTTCTTCAACCTTTTATAAAATATCAGCCAGGTTCAATTAAAATAGACAAATCTTTTTAAGATTTGTCTATTTCTTTCAATAATTTTTCTATTCCTTCTTTGGAAATATTTTTGCTGTCAGATAAAAATCTGGAAACCATGCCTTTTGTACTTTCCTCAAGCAATTTATCTGAAACTGATTTTATTATACTTTTTGAAAGTTCTTTTTTATCAACTGCTGCAGTATAAATATAAGTTTTTGCAGTTTTATCCTGCGTCAGAAGCCTTTTTTCTGCAAGGGTGGTCATTGTTGACATTACGGTTGTGTAAGGAATAAATCCTTCTTCCTTACTTTCAATTTCTTTTCTAAGCATATTCTCATGTACTTCTCTTACTGTTACTTTGCCTTTTCCCCATACAATCTTCATTATTTCAGCTTCAAGATTGCTTATACTATTAAGGCCATTTATTCCAATTTCCCCTGATTTTTTCTTAATTTCACTGATCTTTGTCATTTTTATCACCTACCTTTCTTAAAAATTTTATCAATTCTCTAACTGTATTCTCTATCAAGTACGTGGAACACTTTATACTATTTTTAAGTAAAAATCAAATTAACTTATAAACTTATATTACTGGACAATATTTAAATGATTAACTATTTGATTGTAACATAAAATACCAATAAATACGATATTAATATTTAATATTAATATTTTATATTCACTTTTATAACATATTATGAATAGGAAATAAAATCTTTATTCAGGAAGCTGATTCTAAGTCTTTCTAAACGCTGCAAAAATTAATATAATATTACGGATATTGTTTAAGAGAGTTCATTTATAAAAAAATTAGAGCGGAATAATTAAAATTTCTTAAATAAATTACAGGTGAAGAGAATATCATGGAAAACGGAAAGATTAAAATAAGTGTTGAGCCTATAGGAAAAAGGATATTTCTAAACGAACCGGCAGGTGGACTTAAAGCAATTATCGATGCCGGGTTGGGTATAAAATCAGTCTGTGCTGGAAAAGGAACCTGTGGCAAATGCAGAATAGTTATTCTAAATAAAGAAAAAAAGCCAGCCAACAAACAGGAACAGGAAATATTAAGCCCTAACGAGATCGACAATGGTGTTAGACTGGCATGCCAGCAAATTTTCGATAGGGACCTCATTATATATATACCTTCATCATCATTGAGTGAGGAGCAGAAACTTCAGGTTACGGGCGAGGAGAAGATTATTGAAGTAGATCCTGTCTGCAAGAAATATTTTGTAAAATTAAAAGAGGCCAATCTTGGAGATTTAGAATCTGATTTTAACAGAATTAAAAGTTTTCTTAAAAAGAAATATAACCTGAAGGTTAATTCTATTGATTACAGATCGTTGATTGAAATGCCTTCCATTATCAGGAATAACTCACTTGAAATTACAGTTACAGTAAGAAATGATGAAATTATTCTGATTGAAGGAAAGGATAGGACAAAAAATAATTTTGGTCTGGCTATTGATCTGGGAACAACAAAAATTGCTTTTCTGCTTGTTGATTTGGTGACTGGAAAAACAATTGACAGCAAAGGAGTTATGAATTCTCAGGTTAGTTATGGGGAAGATATAATGAGCCGCTTAAATTTTGCTATGCAGAGTCAGGATAATGCAAATAAGATTCAGAAGGTAGTGGTAACTAAAATAAATGAAGCAGTAAGTGAACTTTGCAGGAAAAATAATTTAACATATAAAGAAATAACCGAGATGACTATTGTTGGTAACACTGCTATGCATCATCTGCTCCTGGGACTGGCTGTAAATCAGCTTGGTTTGTCCCCATTTGTTTCCTTAACTAATGACTCTTTACAAATTAAAGCCAGGGAAATTGGAATTAAAATTGCGCCTGGCGGATATATTTTTTTACCGCCTCCAATAGCAGGATTTGTAGGATCTGACCATTTAGCTGTGATCCTGGCTACAGAAATATATAAAAAGAAAGGTAACTACCTGGGTATTGATATCGGAACCAATACTGAAATTGTATTAAAAAGCAAAAAAGTAATCACCAGTGTTTCTACTGCATCAGGTCCAGCATTTGAAGGAGCACATATCAAATATGGTATGAGAGCAGCACCAGGCGCCATAGAGAGAGTATTAATTGATTCTAAGACTTGTATACCGTCTGTCCAGACCATTAACGATATAAAGCCTGTCGGTATTTGTGGTTCTGGGATTTTAGACGCAGTAGCGGAACTATTAAAGGCTGGCATAATAAACAGGAGCGGCAAATTTAAAGCTGATTCAGATTGTGTGTGCAGAGATAGTAAAGGAGAGTTTAGTTATATACTGGCGTCTTCAGGTGATGGTAACAGGAGAAGAGAAAATAGTAATATCCTGGAGGATGGTAAGCATTCTACTCCGAGGTGCGGAGAAAAAGATATTTCAATAAACCAAAAAGACATTGTAGAAATTCAACTGGCAAAAGGGGCAATAAGGGCTGGTATTGAAGTATTACTTGAACATGCAGATATAAGCTTTAAAGATATAGACAGAATAATAATTGCAGGCGCTTTTGGGTCTTATATAGATCCTAAAAATGTTATTGATATTGGTATGTTCCCCAATATTCCGTTAAGAAAGATCAGGCAGGTCGGCAATGCTGCAGGGGTTGGAGCAAAGATGATTTTAGTTTCAAAAAAGCAGAGAATTAATGCCGAAAAAATAGCTAAAAAAATTAAATATCTTGAATTAGCTGCATACCCTGGTTTCAATAATCATTTTATAAACGGCATGCAGTTCCCTGCGCCTGATGAAATTATTTAAATAGATATTCTCACATTCCTATATTTGTTTATTTAATTCATTAAATATTTGTATTTGTAAATGATATATTGAAGATTTATGCATTTATAAAATTATGTAATGGTACAATTAAATAATTGCTTGGAAAAATAGCATATTTTTAATAAAATTTATCTTACTAAAGAATAGCAAGAAAAATTTAGATGATAGATTTTAATAAATGTTTTTAAATTTTGCAAGAAAAAGTAAAAAAGTTCTTTTATTTTTTATAAATATATCCCTGTTTGCTGTAATCATCTTACTATTATTCTATACAATTAGCTGCAAAGTTACTGCTAACGCTGATGATGTTGGTCCGGCAGGAAAAAAGCTTATAGTCGGTTGCGATGACACATATCCGCCTTTCGAGTTTGTAAAAGATGGCAATATTGATGGGTTTGACATTGATATTGCAATAGAGATAGCCAAAAGGATGGATAGGGAAATAGAGATAATATCAATTAACTGGGACAGCACTTACCAGATTCCTGAAGATTTAAAGTTTGATATGATAATCTCAGCAATTCCAATAATCGAGGGAAAGGAAGGAGTGATTGATTTTTCCAGTCCTTATTTTGTAATGGAATATATGTTGATTACTTTAAGCGAAACTGATATTAAGATTAAAGAAGATTTAAAAGGTAAGGCTATTGGGATATTAAAAACCGAAAAAAATTGTCTGAGTGAAGATTATCTGCTTAATTATAAAATTGAGAGTTATGAGGATATTGTGACAATGCTTGATGACCTTGGAAATAAAAATATTGATGGGGTCTTAATCTCACTGCCCATCGGCGTCAACCTGCTGGTTGAAAATAAAGGAATTTATAGTGTGCTGGAAGTTGTAAAATCTAATAAAGAATTTGGCATTGTTTTTACTAAAGGAAGTGCTTTAAAAGAAGAAGTTGATAAAATCTTAGAGGAAATTAAAGAAGACGGCACTTATGATGATATTTACAAAAAATGGTTTAATTATAGCTCTTAAGCGCCGGGCTAGTTTTTTATTTTTTTAAAATAAAACAATATTTCCGTTCAATAACCGGTCCTGGTGAAATTCCATCAAAATTATTTGGTTAAACCTCTATTAAATTATTTTTATGTGGTGTTATAATTAGTTATTATTATATTGTAATTTTTTTATAGAATGGGGAAAAGATATGTTAGTCGTTGGCGAAAATATAAGTGTGGTGTCAAAAGTAGTAGGAGATGCTGTAAAAGACAGAAATGCTGAACCTATTATCAAGATGGCAAAGGAACAGAAGAATGCGGGAGCAGACTACATAGATGTAAATATTGGTCCGGCTACAAAAAAGGGTGAAGAACTTATGCAGTGGATAGTAAAAAGTATACAGGCTGAAGTGAATGTACCTCTCGCTCTGGATACTAAAAATATAAGTGCTATAGAGGCCGGTCTGGAAGTGCACAAGGGCACCGCTATGATTAATTCAGTTACCGGAGATAAAGATAAGCTTGATATTCTTATGCCGCTGGCAAAAAAGTATAACAGTAAAATTGTTGGAATTGCCCTTACTGAGAAAGGCGTGCCACCGGATGTTGATAGCAGAATAGAGATAGTTATGAATATAGTTAATTCTGCTTTAGAATATGATGTACCTATGGAGAACTTATACCTGGATCCTGTGGTGCTGCCGGTTGCAGTCCTTCAGGAACAGGTTTTTAATTGTATTAAGGCGCTGAAGGTTTTTAAGGAGCTTAAGGAATTAATGTCACTGCCTGATGAGCCCAGGACTATTGTGGGATTAAGCAATGTTTCACAATCTTCCCCTCCAGAGCTTAAGAGTCTTCTTAACAGGGCATACCTGCTGATACTACTGAGCAATGGCCTTGACAGTGCTATTGTCGATCCCCTTGATAAAGAGTTAATGAATGCAATAAAAACATACAATATATTGAACAATAAAATACTGTATGCTCATTCCTATATTGACTGATAAGAGACTGACTCTGAATTTATCGCCCTTCAATAGCGAGACATTTCTTACAGTATTCCGATAATTTTGTTTGCTAGCTCTACGTTCCAGGAGGTGAGCATATTCTATTCTCTTCTTGACAGAATAAAGTTGTTATAGAAAGAAATTATCAATAAAATTTATTTTGATTTATTAACTATATTAAGATAGGATATATTATAATTACCAATCCTATAATTATTAAAGCTATTCTTAAATATCTCATAAGCTTCCTTTTTTATCCGGAAAGAATTTTTTTGTATCCATACTAGAAATACTGTCATTATTTTTTTATTTATAAAATTTATTTTTTCTATGTGGATTATTGGTTATAATTATTATAACAACTTTGATTAATTAAGAAGGAGTGGAGAATGATAAACAGAATGATGAATAATAAGCTATGTATGATTTCAATTATAATAATCATCTTCGTATTTTTAAGTTCTACTATTATTAGTGGATGTAAAATACAGGTTGAAACAGAGGATAATGAGGAAGGAACAGCTCAAATCGAAGAAGAAAAAATAATCTTAGAGGTTAAAGATATTTCTGTGGAAGAAGTTTATGAAATTATTAGCAGTAAACAGGATTATATTATCCTGGATGTAAGAAACCAGGATGAATACGATGAGGTCCATATAGAAGGCGCCGTGCTTATCCCGGTTGATGAGCTTGAGGGCAGGCTGGATGAACTGCCCAAAGATAAACCAATAATCACATATTGCAAAAGCGGCGGCAGAAGTAGAAATGCAGCTAATATTTTGGTTGAAAATGGTTTTACACCAATTTATTATATGGGGGGTATCCTCGATTGGATAGACAAAGGATATCCTGTAATTGAAGAAGGAGAAACAATAGCAGACGCCAAAGTATACCCTGAAATTATGCTGATCTCTGTAGATGAATCATATGAATTTTTTTATGATGAGGATTATATCTTTTTAGACGTCAGAAGTTTAGAAGAGTACAGGCAGGTTCATATTGAAGGAGCAATACTTATTCCTGTTTCGGAATTAGAAGATAGATTAGATGAAATACCGAAAGATAAACATATAATTGTCTACTGCGATGGGGCTGGATGTAGCAGAAGCGGAAAAGCAGCTGTTATTTTAGTAGATAATGGCTTTGAAGAAGTTTATGATATGACCGGGGAAGGTATTATAGAATGGAAGAGTAAAGGATATCCAATTGCGGTTGGAGAAGAATAATTTGTATAATCTAGCAGGCGAAATAGAAAACTACTATCTAAAAAATGGAAGAAAAAAGCAAGAGATCAAAATTAGAAGAATTTCTTAATATAGATATTAAAAATATCATCAAAGATGATGCAAAGCTTATAGTGGAAGGTTTGAGAAATGAACTGGCAAAGCATAATTATTATTACTATATTAAAGACAACCCCATTATAAGTGATCACCAGTATGATATGTTGCTCCGCAACCTCTCAATGATTGAAAAAAAATACCCGGAACTAATAACAGAAGACTCTCCCACTCAAAGAATTGGAGCACCTCTGGAAGGAGGCTTCAGTACCGTAGAGCATGGAGAGAGGATGCTGAGCTTACAGGATGCATTCAGTTACCAGGAATTGAAAGACTTCCTTGCCCGGGTATATAAGGATCTTGAAAGAGGTGAAAATGAAGTAGAGTTCATTTGTGAGTTAAAAATAGACGGGTCAGCAGTTTCGCTTGTTTATGAGGTTGGAAGGTTTGTAAGGGGTGCAACCAGGGGGGACGGTGTCCTGGGTGAAGATATAACCTCTAATTTAAGGACCATAAGAGCAATTCCCTTAAGGCTGTTTAGGAGAACTGGTGTAAAGATTCCTTCAAGGTTGGAAGTAAGAGGTGAGGTATATCTTGCCAAGGATGAATTTAAAAGAATAAATACCAAAAGGGAGGAGGAAGGGCTTGCAACCTTTGCCAATCCCAGAAATGCCGCTGCAGGGTCACTCCGGCAAATAGACCCCCAAAGTACTGCCAGCAGAAGATTGAATATATTTATATATGGAGTAGTGGCTTCAGGTGAGCTTGATATTGCAAGCCATTATGAAATGTTAAATTATCTTGCTGAGGTTGGACTCAAAATAAACCCAAATATAAGAAAGACAGCAGGTTTTGAAGAGATTAAAAGATACCTTGAAAGCTGGGAAGAGAAGCGGAAAGACCTGCCATACGAAACGGATGGGGTTGTTATAAAAGTAAATGATTTTTCCTATCAGCGAAAGCTGGGCCAGACCTCCAGAAACCCCAGATGGGCCATTGCCTATAAATTCCCTCCCGAAGAGGAAGTCACGCGTATTCTGGATATAAAAGTCAGCGTTGGCAGGACCGGGGCACTAACTCCGGTGGCAGTCCTTAAACCGGTAACAGTGGCAGGATCTACTATCTCCCATGCCACCCTGCACAATGAAGATGAGATAAGAAGAAAAGATGTCAAAGTCGGTGACTGGGTGGTGGTGCATAAGGCAGGAGATGTCATACCTGAAATTGTAAAAGTTATAAAAGAAAGAAGAGACGGCAGCCAGAAAGAATTCAGGATGCCCGACAAGTGCCCTGTGTGCGGGTCTGATGTTATAAAACCTGAGGGAGAGGTGGCATTACGGTGTACTTCAATGGCATGCCCTGCCCAGCAATACGAGAGGATCGTTCACTTTGCTTCAAAAGGGGCTATAGATGTAGAAGGGCTGGGGCCTGCTATTGCTGAGAAGCTCCTGGATAAAAAGTTAATCAAAGATTCAGCGGATATTTATTATCTGAAGTATGATGATATTTTTTCACTGGAAAATTTTAAAGAAAAGTCGACTAAAAATCTTCTTGGTGCAATAGAGAAAAGCAAGAAAAAACCATTGTCAAGGCTTCTTTTTGCAATGGGAATCAGATATGTTGGCTCCCATACTGCGGACGTGGTTACAAGAGTGTTTGTGGACCTTGACAGTTTGATGCATGCAGGATATGAGGAAATTGAAGAAATAAAGGAGATTGGACCAAAAATAGCAGAAAGTATAATTTCCTTTTTCAAGCAGGAGCAAAATCTTAAAGTAATAGAGAAATTAAGAAAAGCCGGAGTCAATTTCAGCTCGGAGTTAAAAAAAATTTTAAAGAAGGAAGTCTTTGCAGGCAAGACATTTGTTCTTACCGGCAAATTGAATGATTTTTCAAGGGACGAGGCTAAAGAGATTATTGAAAATTTTGGAGGCAGGGTAACTTCAAGCGTCAGCAGAGGTACCGATGCTGTTCTTGTGGGCGAGGGTCCCGGAAGTAAGCTGGATGACGCCAGAAGGTTTAATGTCAGGCTGGTATCCGAAGAAGAATTTAAAAAAATGATAAAGGACTAAAATTTAAAATATGGCTGATGATAATTTAAGAGAGACAGATTTACCCAAAAAGCAAAGCAGTGTTCTAAATATAAAGTGGAGTGCACGTGATGCTGTAATTTCTCTGGTCTTTCTAGCCGTTGTCCTGGTGGCTATTTATTTCGGATCGGCGAAATTATTCGAGGTATTGGGAGGCAAGCAATTCTTTAACTCCTCCAATATAAGCAATGTAAGCTTTACTGTCCTTTACGGGGTTCAGGTGGTGCTTATACTGGGTGTGGTGTGGTTTTTTGCCATACTAAGAAGGAAGTCACGCTTAAAGGATCTGGGACTGAGATATTACAGTATCGCAAAAACCATCTGGTATTCCTTTATTTCTCTGCTTGCTATTCTTCTGGTCAGCTTTCTGTATGTATTTTTAATGAATTCATTTTTCGGAATTGAAGCTCCCTCAAGTAAGATCGAAATACTGGTCGCAAACAGAAGCATATCCAGCAATATCCTGCTGGTAGTGGTAGCAGTAGTTGCCCCTTTTAGCGAAGAGATTTTTTTCAGGGGATTCTTATATTCGGCATTTAAAAAAAGCTGGGGAGTCAATGCGGCACTTTTTCTATCATCTCTTTTCTTTGCCGTAGTCCATCTGGAGCTATACAGTTTCATACCCCTTATGATTATCGGATGGATTCTGGCGTATCTTTTTGAAAAGACAAAATCGCTGATGCCTGCAATTTTTTTGCACGGGGTCTATAACCTGATACTGATACTAATTTTACTGGGGCAACTGGAAATTATAAAATTGTATTAATAGGGCAAAATATCTGTTAAAATGTTATATTTAAATTTGCCGGTTTGGATTGCTGGCACGAATGGCTGTATTAAGAGGTAACTTAATGGAAAGAATTTCTAAAGATGATGTGAAGCATGTAGCAAAGCTGGCAGAACTGGAATTTAGTGAGAAGGATATAGAAAAAATCACCTCTCAACTGGACAGGATACTTGAGCACGTTGCAAATATAAGCAGTGTAAATACTGAAGGGATTACTCCGACATCACATATACTGGATATAAAAAACGTTTTCAGGGATGATATGGCAGAGCAGTCAGTTACCCAGGAGTCCGCGCTGAAGAACGCCCCTGATGAGGCAAATGATGGCTTTAAAGTGCCAAAGATAGACTAGTAAACTAGTAAGGAGAAATTTTGGAAATTCATTATCTCACTGCTCACCAACTTAAAGACATACTGGAAAAAAAACAGATATCCTGCACTGAAATTGTTGAAAGTGTATATTTGAGAATTGAAGAGGTTGGGGACAGGCTAAATTCATATATCAGACTGGAGAAGGAAAGTGCCTTATCCAGGGCAGGGGAAGTAGATAAGCTTATAAGCGCCGGCAGTGATATAGAAGATTTTATGGGCATGCCAATTGCCATAAAAGACAATATATGTACCAAAAATATAACTACAACCTGTGCGTCCAGAATTTTAGAAAACTATATCCCTATATATAATGCTACGGTAATTGACAGACTGGAAAGCCGGAATTATATACTGGCTGGAAAGGCAAATATGGATGAGTTTGCAATGGGCTCGTCCAATGAAAACTCCTATTTTGGGACTGTTAAAAACCCATGGGATACTGACAGGGTGCCGGGCGGGTCCAGCGGTGGACCTGCAGTCTGTGTTGCAGCAGGTGAGGCTGTATGCTCGCTGGGATCTGATACCGGCGGCTCAATAAGGCAGCCTGCATCTCTTTGCGGTGTTGTCGGATTTAAGCCCACATACGGAATGGTGTCCAGGTATGGACTGGTAGCGTTTGCATCTTCACTTGACCAGATAGGGCCGCTTACAAGAGATGTTGAAGATTGCGCAGCGATGCTTAATATAATCTGCGGCTATGACAGAAAAGATTCCACCTCTATAAATGTGGAGGTTCCGGATTATAAAAGCTTCCTTAAAGCAGACATAAAAGATATGAGGATCGGGGTTCCGAAGGAACTGATGGTTGAAGGTATCGACCGGGAAGTAAAAGAAGCAGTTTATAGGATCATCAAACTGGTTGAAGATATGGGCGGCATAGTTGAAGAGATCTCATTGCCAAGCCTGGAATATGCGCTGAGCGTGTATTACATTATTGCCCCTTCTGAAGCCAGTTCAAACCTTTCAAGATTTGATGGAGTAAGATATGGATACAGGAACGTGGAAGCGAGGACCTTAAGGGAAATGTACCGCAGAAGCAGGGCAGAGGGATTTGGAGATGAGGTTAAAAGAAGAATAATGATAGGAACCTACTGTCTGTCAGCAGGATATTATGATGCGTATTATGAGAAGGCACAGAGAGTAAGAACGCTCGTTATAAATGATTTTAAAAAAGCTTTTGAAAAATTTGATGTTCTGATCTCTCCGACATCGCCTACTACGGCTTTTAAGATTGGAGAGAAGATGGAAGATCCATTGACTATGTATCTTTCGGATATCTGCACTATACCGGTAAATCTGGCGGGACTGCCTGCAATTTCAATTCCTGCAGGGCTGTCAGGCAGTAAATTGCCCATTGGATTGCAGATTATTGGAAACGTATTGAGAGAGGATAATGTGCTTAAAGTAGCTTACAGCCTGGAGAAGGCAATAGGCTTTACCGGCAGGCCGGGGTTATAAAAGATTACCAGATGTTTTTATCAGCTTATGCAAGAATGGTTTTTTTAAATTAATAACTATTATATCTGGACTGGAGAAATGAAAAACGAATATGAACCGGTTATAGGCCTTGAAACCCATGTTGAACTTTATACCAATACCAAGATGTTTTGCGGGTGCAGGCTTTCATTTGGTGAGGAGAAAAATATATATACCTGTCCTGTATGTCTGGGACATCCGGGGTCACTTCCAGTTATAAATAAAAAGGCAATTGAATATGCCGTAAAGATTGCCCTGGCACTAAATTGTAAGATTAAAAAATATACTATATTCCACAGAAAAAATTATTTTTATCCCGATATGCCCAAAAATTACCAGATTTCACAGTATGACCTGCCTCTGGGAGTCGGAGGCTACCTTGATGTTGATATAGGCGGCTATATAAGGAGAGTGTGGATAACAAGAGTGCATATGGAGGAAGATACGGGGAAACTCCTGCATAAGGGAACAACTGGAAGAATAAGTGAATCTGAAGCCAGTATAGTTGATTTTAACCGTGCCGGAACTCCTCTTATAGAAATTGTTACGGAGCCGGATATAAGATCGCCCGAGGAAGCCAGGGAATATATGATAGTCTTAAGGAATTTAATTCTGTTTCTGGATGTCAGCGATTGCAGTATGGAAGAAGGGAGCTTGAGGTGTGATGCTAATGTATCAGTAAGGAAAACAGGCGAAGATAAAATTGGCACAAAGACCGAGATTAAAAATTTAAACTCCTTTAAATTCCTGCAAAAAGGGCTGGAATATGAAGTTAAAAGACAGATTAAAGTTCTGGAGGCCGGCGATGAAGTAATTCAGCAGACAAGGCATTATGACAGCAAAACAGGAACCACCAAAGCCCTCCGCTTTAAAGAAGAAGCCCATGACTACAGATATTTTCCGGAGCCAGATCTGGTTCCTATTTATATAGAGGATAAGATGATAGAGGATATTAGAAAAACAATTCCCGAGCTGCCTTCTGTAAAAGCTAAAAGATTTGAGAAGCAGTACAGCCTACCCAAATATGACAGCAACTTTCTGGCTAATAATAAAGATCTGTCAGATTATTTTGAGCAGTGCTGCAGGCATTATAATAATGCTAAAAATATTGCCAACTGGATAATGGGTGACTTCAGCGCACTTCTAAATAAAGAAAAAATGATCATTAAAGATAGCAGGGTAACTCCTGAGAACCTCTGCAAGATGCTGGAAATAATCGATAAGGGCAAAATCAATTCTAAAATAGCCAAATCAGTATTTGAAGAGATGTTCAGCACCGGGGGGAATCCACAGAAGATTATTGAAGATAGGGGGCTGGAGCAGATAAGCGATGAAGGTTTGCTTGAAGCCATTATTGAAGAGGTAATTAAAGATAATCCCGGCGCGGTGGAACAGTTCAAGGAGGGAAAGGATAAAGCTATAGACTTTTTAATCGGAAGAGTAATGGCTAAAACCAAAGGCAAGGCAAATCCCGGAATAGTAAATGATATTATAACTAAAAAATTAAGTTGATTATATGCCAAAAATTAATATAATCTTAATTTTGATAGAGGTTGATTTTTTAAAAAATATTTAATTATAAGTTTATGCCTGGAGTTGATTTGACTGCAAGCACAATGCTCGTATATTGTAAATAAATTATTATCTTATTATAAGAGGCTTGCATAATACAAATAAATTATTATTTTATTATAGGAGGAGATAAAAATGATAAAGAAAATAGGTGTTTTATCTGGTGGAGGAGATTCTCCAGCAATAAATGCAGCTATAAGAGCAATTTATCTAAAGGCATCACAATATGGATATAAAGTGATCGGGATTAAAAATGGATGGGAAGGCCTGGTTAAAGGCAATATAGTAGAGCTGGACAGGGAATCAGTTTCAGGGATACTGGGAGAAGGCGGTACCATAATTGGAACATCAAGGACTAATCCTTTCAAGATAGAAAATGGAGTTGAAAAGGTTAAAGAGAATATAAAAAAGTTTGAGCTGGATGCCATAATAACTATTGGCGGAGATGATACTAATGGCGTTATAACCAGGTTGACCCAGTATGGAATAAAAGGTGTTGGTGTTCCTCAGACTGTAGATAATGATATTGCCCATTCTGATTATGCTATAGGTAGTGACTCTGCACTGGAGGTTGTAACGGATTGCCTTGATAAGCTTCACACTACAGCATCTTCACATAGTAGAATAATGATAGTGGAAATTATGGGAAGAGATGCAGGCTGGCTTGCCTTAAGTGGAGGAGTTGCCGGTGGAGCCGATGTTATTTTAATTCCTGAGGTTGCTTTTGACTATGATGAAATAGTGAATGTTATAGAAAAGAGAAGGGAAAGAGGCAAGGACTTTACTATAATCGCAGTTGCTGAAGGAGCAAAGCCTGCTGAAGGAGAAGAGCAGATAACAGCTTCTTGTGCAATTGATAGTTTTGGCCATGTACAGCTTGGCGGGATAGGCAATGTTATTGCCAGGGAAATTGAGAAAAGAACAGGTTATGGAACCAGAGTAGTCATACTTGGTCACTTGCAAAGAGGCGGAAGACCGTCCGCTTTTGATAGGATTGTTGCCACCAGGCTGGGAGCAAAAGCTGTAGAGTTAGTCCATGAAGGGCAATTTGGCCAGATGGCAGTTATGGAAAATGGTGCAATAACATCAGTTCCTCTGGAGAAGGCTATAAAAGAAGAGAAGCCGATGGATCAGGAACTTTATGAATTATCCAAACTCTTACATTAAAAAATTTTATGAATGTCTGCCCAGTCATAAACTATAAGAGTTTGAGCCGGATTCCTTACAAATCGGGCAATGAAGCTCGAAGTATATATGCTTTTTTACAAGAGGAGCTAAATGTCCAACTACAGTAATGCCACAATTAATATCAACCATTCTTTTACACTCTGGACATTTTGTATTTGGTATCTTGAAATATACCCCAGGATCTCTTCCAACATGACCATATGAGAGGTTGGAATAACTTTGCGTCATACTCAACATTTCCTCGTGGGAAACCTCGCATCCATTTATACCAATATCTATAAGTGTCGAATATAGCTCTGGGTATTGCTTGGATACATATCGTATTACTTCCTCAGACTGCCGTGTGGGCATTAGGTCAACCCCAGATGGAGGGCTATCAGAAAAATTGAATCCTATTTTCTCCAGTGCGGTTGCTGCAGCATTGCTATGTGTATCATCCAACACATGCAAAAGAGGTTCTACAGCTCTTTTATCTCCTATATTCCCAAGAGCCACTGCTGCCTCCCATCGGACATCTTTATCTTTATCCTTTAAAGTCTCAATTAGAGGTTCTACAGCTCTTTTATCTCCTATATTCCCGAGAGCCACTGCTGCTCTTCCTCTGACATGCCAATCTTCATCCTTTAAAGCTTCGATTAGAAGTTCTACAGCTGGTTCACCTATCTTTACAAGAGCCTCTGCTGCCCTCATTCGGACATCGCTATCTTCATCCT
>JADBLP010000129.1:0-14065 GCA_014894375.1 Actinomycetota bacterium
GCTGTACTCTCGAAAAATAAGTGAAAAAATATTGTAATAAATTATGAATAAAGATTTACTGGAAAAAATTAAAGAAGATAAGGTGGTATGTGCTTTCCACTCAACATGTTAAAATAGGATGACTTGACTTATAACTCAAAACTATTGTATTTGCCTGCTTCAAATTCTTTACCAACTTTATCAAATAACCCTTTTATGTTGTCATCCATAGTTAGATAAATAATCTGCCATCCTTTTTTTGCAATGTCCACCAATTTATTTATAAGAATTTCCCGCTTCTGCCAGTCCGAATGCTGAAAAGCATCGTCAAGAATTAAAAAGAGTGAATCTTCTTTTAATAATTTTTGGGTAAAACCAATTCTTAATGCCAGCATTACCTGTTCCTTAGCTCCTGTACTCAAATCTCTTATATTAAAATTATCGTACAGGTCTGAAACGATCAGATTATCATTATCCAGAATAAGACTATTATATCTTTGGGTAATATCTTTCAAAGGACCTGTAACTATTTCTGACTGCAGTCCTTCTCTTATTTTTATATCTTCTTCTTCGCGTAATTTAGAGATGACTTTGTGAACGCTAAAGCCTGCCACAATATTAGCAGTAACTTCTCTTAGCTCATTTCGAACTTCCTGTCTTTTTTTCTGTAAATTTTCAATAAGCTCTTCCCAGCTAATACTTAAATCATCTTTAGTTTTATTGCAGATTTTATATTTTAAATTTTGAATTTTATCTTCCTGATTTTTGATTTCTTCCAGGATATGTCCAAGTTTTGATTGTATTTTTTCATATTCCTGCTGGCTATATCTAATTCCTATATCTTCTGAAAGGTAATCTGTTTCCGATACTCCAAGTTTAGCCAATTCTTGACTTTCTTTGCCAATTTGATCTTTCAGGCTCCTGTTATTTTGATTAAGATTCTTAAGTGCCGTATCCCAGTTCCGCTCTTCAAGTTCTTTTTCAAAAAAGCCTGTTATTTTTTGATTAATGAAAAAACGCATATCCCGCAGCCCTCTATCCAGGCTATCAATTTGTTCTTTCATTATTCTTGACTCGCTGTTTGATTCTCTCTGTTCATTTAAAGTTGACTCAAGCAGCGCAATATCTGTCAGTTCTTTACCAATCCTAATTTTAAATTCTTCCTTAATTTTATTTAATTCTTCATTTTGCCCTGACTGTTTTGAAAAATTATGGAATTTTTTGATATATACAAGAAAAGATACAAGCGAGCCCAAAAAACAAAAACATATAATTCCTAAATATATAGTCCATACAGCAGCGGAGATTTTCAGGTGAAAGAAAATTAAAGCTACTGCAGCAGCTATGCCGGCAGCTGTTAAAATACTGCTTACGAAAAGTAAAGATTTACCGGGTTTTTCTATAGTTTTTAATGATAAGTCTTTGTAATGGAACAAGGCGCTTTCCAGCCATTGGAAGTCCTTACTTTTTTTAAGGGCACTTTTATATTTTTCTTCCGACTGGCCATAAAATTCTCTTTTACTTTTAAATGAAGAGAGCTCATTCTCTAAGTTGTTTAATTCCTCTTCCGGAACATTATTTAGTTCTGTATCCAGTTCCCTGATTTTTTCTGAAATTAAATAGGCCCGGTGTCTTTTTGCCTTATCGAGGTTTGCCAGCCTGTCCTGTAGGGATTTTTCTTCCATCCTGTAAGTTTTTAATACCCCTTGAGTGTATTCGGATTCTATGTCTTCGAATTGTTTGTCAATACTCTCCAGTTCATCTTTAGAGTCATTGTACTGCTTTCCTTCACCCCGCTGGGGAATATTGCTGATTTGGCTGCTAGTGATCTCTGCTGACTTTACAGTTTTTGAAATATTACTGTCGTTGTCAATCTTATCCAGGATATTTATGCCAGATAATACTTCTTTGATTAAAAATTTACTTATACCTCCATCATCTTCTATTCCGGCTTCTCCACCTTTTACTACCAGGAGTTTTGCTATTGATACAGGTAGTCCTTTTTCACTACTTTCCCAATAATCTTCTAATTTTTTCTGAGAGGAAGGAGAAAAATCAATCGTTTGTTCTTCTAAGCCACCGATAGTAACTCTTCCTTTTCCTCCTTCTCTTAGATAGCTCCACCGGTTGATATTCTTAAATAAAGAGCGAATTATAAATTCAGTAAGAAAAGTCTTTCCCTTCTCATTTCTACTGTATATAAGATTAAATATTCCAAACCCAGCTACAAAACTTTTAATTGGCCCCAGATCTTTTACTGATATTTTATCAATCCTAATTCCCATAAATTCTTAATTCCTGTAATATAATTATTCCTTCAAAATTATATGAAGAGCTTTTTCTAAAATATCTTCTTTTGAGGTAATTTCATTATCCCATTTAAGTTTTTCAATTTCATCTCTAAGTTTCTCTACAATAGCTATTCTTTCCGGGTCATTAAATATTGATACTTCAGTCAGGTCAGGTTCTTCATAGTTATAAAAAGTAAAATTTTTAAGTGTTTTTTTAGTTATTTCAAGAAGCTTATTTTTATTAGATGTATATCCTTTAATTTTTAAACGAATTCTTACTTTTGGTGCCTCATTTTTACCTATATTCCATTTTCTGACCATTTCTTGTATCTTTCTTTCTATATATTCAAATTCATTGGTAGTGGGTAAGGAAATTAAAGTTTCATTAAAGAATATGCAGTCAGTGTCGATTACTTTTTCAACTACTTCTAATGTATCTGTATTTACAATTAAAAAGCTCCTTTTCCCAGTTTCATTTATGTCCAGACCACAGGGTGATCCAGGATAATAAACTTTGCCCAAATTTATTTTTTTGTGTATGTGACCCAGTATGATTTTAGCAGGGTTATAGTACTGGATATCATTTCTGGTTAGAGGCATATAAATACCAGGTTCGTAGGGATTTGTTTCACGCAAACCCGCCATATAGTCACCATGGCCAATTAAAATCCAGAGTTTGGGTAGGTTTTCCTTGCATTCTGCTAAAATTTCTCCCATAGACTTAGTTGGTAGATAAGGTATGAAAAGGAAGGTAGTGGGTGGTTCTACTAATTTAATAATTTCAGATTTACTGAAGACTATGATATTGCTTGAAGTGAAATACTGCTGTTTAATGGATGGGTCATGGTTTCCAGGGATTATATAGAATTTAATCTGGTTGCTGGTATATTTTGCATTTTTACAAAATTCATCGAAATCAGAATAATTTTGACTTTCTTTATTAAATAGGTCACCTGCAATAATTAGTGTTTTAATATCTTCAGAAAGTATCTTATCAACGATATTTGATAATGCATTCCACCTTTCAGGATTTTCTTCTTTTGTTTTTAAATGCACATCTGCTGTAATTGCTATTTTCATTTCTGTTACTTTAGATTAATATATAATGCTCCTGGCCGAAAGAGAATTACTTATAATTATTCATATACGTTTTTATATATAATATACTTTAATTTGCAGTTAAGTCCAAATGTTTTCTTATTTTTTAATTACTTTTAGTTTTTGTGTTTTTATTATTTTTCCTTTTGGAAAGTGGCTTTGTTGTATGGGTTAATTCTATCTTTTATAGTATCATAATATGCTAAAGCAAGGTGAGAATGAAGACTCGAAATGGTGGTCTTAAATGAAAGTAAAAAATTTTAATTTTAGCCCTGAGTTGTATGATCTTCAGGTAAACTGGCCCCAGAGGCTAAAAAAGGAAAAGGATTTTTTTTCCAGAATATTTGAAGAAAACGATATTGAAAGTGTGCTTGATGTAGGCTGCGGTACGGGACATCATGCACAACTTTTTTCCGGATACGCAAAAAAAGTCATTGCCATAGATCCTTCAGGGGAAACCATAGATTATGCTGAAAAAAATGTGATAAAGTCCCCCAATGTTACCTTAATAAAGGAAGGGTTTGCAGGACTTGATAAAATTCCGTATGGTCAGTTTGACCTTATAACCAGCCTGGGAAATACACTGCCCATTCTGGGGAACCGCAGGAAGATAAAGCAGGCTCTTGAAAAAATCAGGAAGAAGCTGTCAGGAAACGGTCTGGCAATAGTTCAATTCTTAAACTTTAACTCCAATGTTCTGGAAGAAAACAGATTTTATGCTCCAAAGGTATTCAAAAAAGACGGAAAGACCTATATTTTTATTAAACACTTTAAATACGGAAAAATTAAAACAAGGATGGACTTTATAATTACTGTAATTTATAAAAATAAGGTAGAAGATTTTTTTGTAAACTCTTCTTACCTCTGCACCTTAAAGGTAAACTTATTTTTAAAAATGGCAAAAAATTCAGGGTTTAAAAGAATTGAGCTTCTGGGACCCGGGGGAAAGGAAGTGTTTAACGGTAAGAGAGATATAAGCCTTTATGCATTACTGTACAGGTAAGTGCTATTGTATAGATAGCGAGGAAATTATATTTTTTTTAATCAACTGATCGGGGATAGGTATCGGAGATAGGTAATGGATGAGTTAAAAAGATTCGGAGTATCCATAGAAAAAAAACTGCTTAAGAAATTTGATGATTATATTAAGAGCAAGGATTATCAAAACCGCTCTGAAGCTTTAAGGGATCTGATAAGAAAAGAGCTTGTTGACAGCCAGTGGACAGAAAGCGAGGAGGAGGTGGCAGGAGCAATTATCATTGTTTATGACCATCACCGGAAGGAGCTGATGGACAGTCTTGTAAATATCCAGCATGATTACCAGGATATTATAATCTCCAGTCAGCATGTCCACCTGGATCATAGTACCTGCCTGGAAATAATAGTTGTGAAAGGCAAGATTGCCGAAGTGTTTGGACTGGAAGCAAAACTTAAAGTGGCAAAGGGTGTAAAGCACGCTTCACTTGCAAAATCTACACTGGGTAAAGAAATGTAAACTACGCATTTTCCTGTCCGTATCTGCAGTATTTAAGAAGCCTGCAGACGGGACATTTCGGTTTTTTAGCCAGGCAGATAGTTCTGCCAAGCTCTATTATTCTGTGCGAATAGATGGTCCAGCTATCTTCAGGAACTATTTTCATGAGATCAAATTCAATTTTTACCGGATCTGAGTTTGTTGTCAGCCCCAGCCTTTTTGAGATTCTCTTTACATGAGTATCTACTATTATAGCCTGCTTGCCGAATATATTTGACAGCACTACATTGGCAGTTTTTCTTCCCACTCCATGGAGTGTGGTTAAATCTTCAATATTGTCAGGGGTTATACCTCCAAATTTACTGGCTATATCTTTTGAGCAGTTGATTATACTTTTTGCTTTATTTCTATAAAACCCTGTTGATTTTATATCTTCCTGAAGCTCCATCAAGTCAGCCCCGGCAAAATCTTCAGGGATCTTATATTTTTTAAAAAGGGATGGTGTGACTTTATTTACAAGTTTATCGGTGGTCTGGGCTGAAAGAATGGTGGCAATAAGAAGCTCGAAGGCATTTTTATGCTTGAGTGAGGTAGAGGCAGCTTCAGGGTATTCCTGGTCTAAAATATCAAGTATTTTATTTATATTTTTCACTGCGGGTTCATTATACAGCTCTGTAAGTATTATTCTGTTTTTTTATGATCCTTTTATTTTTCATATTGCTAAATGAGCGTCTTTGATAAATTGCCTCTAAATAGATATAGGTTTACTTTGTTTTTTTATTTTTTTATTCTTTAAATAAATTTCAATTTCCTTTGCGGAAAGGGTATTTGGCACGTCTTCTTTTTCCAGCCAGCCTTTCCGTGCAATATTCACGCCAAATTTGTAATCATCTAAATTCTTTAAGCTATGTGCATCAGGGTTTATAAAGATTTTTACCCCCTTTTCTTTTGCATACTTGCACATTCTCCAGTCCAGGTCCAATCTGAAGGGACTTGAGTTTAGTTCTATATCCACATCATTTTCCACTGCTGCATTTATTATCCTTATTATATCCACTCTGTAAGGATCCCTTGCCAGAAGTAGTCTTCCGGTGGGATGGGCCATTATTGTTGTAAACTTATTTTCAATAGCTTTTATAATTCTATCTGTCATCTGCTCTTCACTCAGGTTGAAACTGGAATGGATTGCAGCAATGATGAAGTCAAATTTAGATAAAATATGGTCGCTATAATCAAGATTGCCGTCAAGCAGAATATCTGATTCAATTCCCTTGAATATTTTAAAGCCAGTATATTTCTGATTTAATTTATCTATTTCTTCCAGGTACCGGTTAATATCATCATCCTTTAATCCTCCGGCATATGCGGCAGTTTTGCTGTGCTCGCTTATTCCGGCATACTGGAAACCCATTTTCTGCAGGTAATTACAGGCCTGTTCAATACTGATATTCCCGTCACTATGTGTGGTATGAATGTGGAATATCCCTTTTATGTCTTTTTCCTCTATCAATTTGGGAAGTGTCTTATTTTTTGCAGCTTCAATCTCCCCATAATTTTCCCTCAGTTCAGGAGGAATCCAGTCCATTGAAAAAAAGTTAAAAATACCAGCCTCATCGGAACATTTAATCAGGTTGCCATTTTTAAAAAGCCCGTATTCGTTCATTTTTATATTATCTTTTTTGGCTGCAGTCCTCATAGCTGTATTATGTTCCTTGCTTCCTGTAAAATGATGAAGCGCATAGGGATATTGAAAGTCATCTACGGTCCTTATATCAACATTAATTCCGGATTTTAACCTGATGCTTGATTTTGTGTCTCCCCTGGCGATTATATCTTCAGCCTCGCTAAGTCCGGTGAAGAGATCCATTACTTTATCCGAGTTGTCTGTGCTTGCAACTATATCTATATCCTTTACTATCTCTTTCTTTCTGCGCACACTTCCTGCAAGACTTGATCTATTGATATACTTGAAGTTTTGTATTTTATTGTAGATGACCTCAGCTTCTTCTATAATATTTGCAAAAAGATACCTGCCTTTGTATTTCTTTAAAACCTCAATTCCTTTTAAGATATTTTCCTGAGTTTTTTTACCAAAATTAGGCAGATCTACAAGCCTGTTCTCTATACAGGCGTATTCCAGCTCACCAGTGTTGCTTATTTGCAGGTTGTCGAATAGGTACTTTATTTTTTTTGGTCCCATAGTAGGAATTGCAAGCATTTCAACGAGCCCCGGAGGAACAGTTTTTTTCAGGTCTTCATAAAATTTTAAGCTTCCGGTATCAACCAGTTCTTTTATACTTTCGGCAATATGTTGGCCTATTCCCTTTATTTTTGTAAGGTCGTCTATTTTTAAATCTCTGCCAAAATCAATATCCGATGCCTCAAGAGAACGTGCAGAATTCTGGTAGGCTCTGATTTTAAAAGGATTTTCATCCTTTAGTTCCAGGAGCACACTGATTTCTTTTAGAATTTTTATTACTTCTTCCTTATCCATAAAAAAACGAAAGTCTTTAATCCCTTCTCGTTAAGGGCACAAAAGATACATCACATAAACCTATTTTTTTAATCCTGGTGCCGTGTTTAATTACCTTATAAAGTGTTTGATTCCAGTTTGAAGGGCCGACAGGAATCACCATAATTCCGCCATCTTTTAGTTGTTCGATGTATGGTTGTGGAATGTGATCTGGTGCCGCGGTAACAATTATTCTGTCATATGGTGCATATTTTTCCCATCCAAGGTAGCCATCATGGTTACTCATTTTTACATTTTTATATTTTTTCAATAATTCTTTATTTTTTTTATACAGTGAAGTGATTATTTCCACTGTGTAGACTTCTTTTGTTATTGTAGCAAGTACTGCCACCTGATAACCAGAACCTGTGCCAATTTCTAGAACCTTTTCATTTCCGGTTAGCTCCAGACTTTCAGTCATAAGTGCAACAATATACGGCTGTGATATTGTCTGTCCGAATCCAATGGGAAGCGGTCTATCTTCATAAGCTGAGTTTTTATATGCTTCATCAACAAAAATATCACGGGGTACTTTTCTTAATGCATCCAGGACCTTTTTATCTTTAATTCCCCTGGAGATAATCTGGTTCTGGATAATATTGTCCCGGAGCAGTTGATATTTCTGTATATCCGAGGATTTGGTATTCTTATTTGCTCTTATCATAACTTGTGGTGTTTTGTGATATAATAATTAGCTTTAAATAGTTCAGTTAATATAATAATTATTATAACATAGAAATATTATAAAATGATTAATTTAAAACTGGCAAATATACTTACAGATATTGCAGAAATTAAAAAATCCAGCCCTGATGATAAAAATATGTCACTGGGTCTCATAATAGCAGCACGAACACTGAGAGATAATCCTGAAAGCATTGAGAAAATCTACAGCAGCGAAAAACTCGAGCGGCCAATAAGCATAGATGAACCGGCATACAAACTTATAAAGGAATATCTGGATACCGGAAGTATCGGATTGTATGAGGAGTTAAAATCGAAATACTCCGAAGATTTAATAAGGCTGGTAAGAATAAGCGGGCTCGGTGAAAAGAGAATATTTAAAATATGTGATACTTTTAATATCAAGAGCCTGGAAGATCTAAAAGATAAACTGGTAGATAATCACAGAATTGCTAATGTCCTTGCAGAAGCTGGTTCAGGCAAAGATAAGGCAGGTGAATCTTATACTGAAAGGCTTAAGCAATCACTGGATTATATGGAAAGCATAATGGGAATGTTCCCCAGATGGCAAGTTGAAGTCTATTTAGATGAAATAAAAAATAGTCTTTATAAAATTAAAGATATTAAAAGATTTGTTGTTGTTGGTTCCCTGAGGAGAAAGAAATCTATAGTAAAAGACATAGACATACTTATGCAACCTTATTTTAACAATCCGTTGTATGATTTTGAAAGGAGTAAGGAACTACTGGGAGAAATCCAATCACTTGGTTTTATAAAAAGATTGGTAAGCAGTGACATAAGGAAAGAAAATATAAGTGCAAGATTTGAAACTGTTTTTGAAATAGAAATTGAGTTTATTATAAGCAGCGATAAAAATTGGGCTATAGATATGCTGTATACTACCGGGAGTAAAAAGCATGTAAAAAAATTAGAAAGGATAGCTAAGAAAAAAGGGTATTTTAAAAGCGGAAGGATAGATACCGCTGGTTTTTCTGAAAACAGCGGGGATGGGAAAAGAAATTATCTACCAGCTGATGATGCCTTTTATGAGAAAAATATTTACAGTAAGTTGGATTTACAATATATACCTCCGGAGCTAAGGGAGGATCTGGGAGAAATAGAGCTGGCGGAGAATTTTCTGGTGCCATCGCTTCTGACCATGGAAGATATAAAGGGTGATCTTCATATTCATTCCAGATGGAGCGACGGAATTATAAGCCTCGATGACATGGTTGAAAGAGTAAAAAAATTTAATTATGAATATATAGCAATCACCGACCATTCGGTAAATAATTATTATGGCAGGGGCATAGATGCCAAAAAATTGCAGGAAAAAATAAATTATATTAATGAACTGAAATCCAGATTTAAAGATTTTTATATTTTAATGGGTTCAGAAATCGAAATCAGGGGAGTTGGTAAATTAGATTATCCTGAAAATATAATCAAAAAAATGGATATTGCAATCGGTTCGATGCATTCATCCTTTTTAAATACTAGAGCTGAGAATACAGCCAGAGCGGTCAGTGCAATTGAAAATAGGTACATTGACTTTATTGGGCATCCTACAGGAGTAGTTTTTGGAAACAGAGCACCCTATTCTATTGATGTTGACAGGTTGGTTTCAGCAGCGGCTAAAAATAATAAAGCCCTGGAAATAAATTCATATTTTTTAAGAATGGATCTTAATGAGCAAAATGTCCGTAAAGCCAGAGAGATGGGGGTAAAAGTGGTTATAAATACGGATGCTCACCGTCCCAATAATATGGATATGATAAGACTGGGAGTAGATATTGCAAGAAGAGCAGGAATCCAGAAAAAAGATGTATTAAATTCGCTTGCGCTTAAGGAATTAAAAGCATGGAAGAAGCAAAGAAGTTAGCCGTTTATTTCTTATAATATTTAAATATCTTCTTATCTTTAAAATCAGGTATGAATAAATCCTCTTTACTGTTCAGTGATATATGATCCTGTGTCCAGCCGGAACTAAAACCTCTCTTTTCGGCATATTTTACTACTTCCAGGTATTCTTTTGCTATAATCATTCTATTTAATTCATGGTACCCGGATGCCTTATAGGTTGGATGATACTGGGCCATGATGCTCAAGTAAACATCGGTGGATAGTTCATTTTTAATAAAGTCCAGAGTCTTTTTGATTCCTCCGATATTTTCAGGTAAAACCAGCAGTCTTATCATCAGCCCCTTTAAGGCTACTCCTTCCGGGTCAACTTTAAGTCCTCCTACCTGTCTGTACATTTCTTTAACTGACTGATGGTTATACCGGACGTATTCTTCAACCATTGAATATTTTCTGGCCATGTCGTCATCGCTGTACCTCATATCCGGCATATAAATATCAATAATCCCATCCAGCATTTTTATAATCTTCGGGTTATCATATCCGCCGGTATTAAACACCGTGGGGACTGAAAGCCCTTTAATTCTGGCAATGGAGAGAGCTTTTACTATTTGCGGGATCCATATAGTAGGAGAGACAAAATTGATATTATGACAACCTGAATTCTGTAATTTAATCATACTATCCGCGAGTTCCGATATACTATATTTCGCTCCCTCAAATTCCTGGCTTATCTGATAGTTCTGACAGTAGACACATTTCATATTACAGTAAGAAAAGAATATAGTTCCTGAACCCCTGTTTCCTGAAATTGGAGGCTCCTCTCCATGATGGGGCATAACTGACGATATTACAGGATTGTAGCCAGCATTACAGAAACCTTTCTCTTCTGATTTTCTGTTAATTCTGCATTTGTGGGGGCATATTACACATTTATTTAAAATTCTATCAAGTGATTTTAAAGGTTCAAAAATTTTCATGTTAGATAAGGTACTATTTGGATTAAAGTAATAAAGTTAAGATATAATAATTTTACTGCTTTGTGAATGGTTTTTTTCTTTCAGCTACTTTTAAATTGTTTTTAATTACAAGACTATCTATATAGTTGAGGGTTTTATCGATGATATGGGGATTTTTTTTTAGGATTTTTCCAATCTTATAAATTCTGTATTCCAGGAAATATTCAGGAGGTATATCCAATCCATCAGAAATTAACTCTATAGTTGAGATTGGAGGATAATTCTCTCTTTTTTTTAGTTTACTAAAATAACTATAGTTTAAATTTGTTTTGTTTGCCAGACTTCTGAGCTTTATATTCTTTTTCTCTATTATTTCTTTTAAAGCTGTACCAAATTTTTTATTGGAATACATCATATAAGATTAAATTAATTTAAGTCATTTATTATTTTAAATTAATTCTATAATATTATGGTAAGTTCTATAAGTTTTTTAGCTGATAATAAGTTGACAATTAAATCAACATTTTTAAAAAAGGAAGCTATTCTTTACAGGACATACAGGGAATTATTAGTGGTAATAAATAATCTAGATAATGAATTATTGAAATATTTATTATATAATTAGCGAAAAAGATTATTTATAACAATCTTAAAAAATCAGGTAATGAAAACAGATAAAGATATCAAAATATTGCTGAATGTAGATTCTGAAAATGATGCCCTGTTATTTTTAAATAAAATAAAGCGTAAGGGTTATAATCCAAAATATAAAATTGTAAAGACTTATAAAGACGTATCCGATGCTATAATTGAAAATAAGTGGGATGTAATACTGGCTGATTATAAGTTGTCGCCTGACTTTAATTTACTAGATACATTAAGAATGCTTAAAAAAAGTGATCTCGATATCCCATCTGTAGTTGTTTTGGATGTGGTTGGTGAGGAAAAAGCAGTATCTTTAATTATGGCAGGTGCTGATAATTATGTTATGAAAAATAATCTTTCCAGATTAGTACCAGTCATAGAAAAGGAGATCCGGAATGCAAAATCAAGGTTAAAGCAAAAAAAAGCTTTAGAGAAGCTTAAGGAAAACGAAAGATATTTTAGATCACTTGTAGAAAATGCTTCAGATATCATATATAGGCATAGATTAATTCCTGGACCAGGGTATGAGTATGTCAGTCCTTCGATAAAGAGAAATCTAGGTTACACTCCTGAACAATATTATGCTGACCCTGAATTTAATTATAAGATTGTTTATCCGGGTGACAGAGAAATCTTCAAAAAGATACTTGATGGAAATTTCAATTTTTCAAAACCTGTAGAAATCCGGCTTATTCATAAAAATGGCAAGGTTATCTGGTTTGAAGAAGCAATCACCCCATTTTTTAGCAAGGAAGGCAAATTAATAGCTATAGAGGGGATCCTGCATAATATATCTGGAAGAAAAAAGATGGAGAGGCGCCTATCTTATATGTCCTTTCATGATAGTGTTACTAATCTGTACAACAGGGCATATTTTGAAGAAGAATTAAAAAGGCTTGATACAAAAAGACAGCTTCCCTTAAGTGTTATTATTGGTGATGTAAATGGATTGAAGCTGATAAACGATGCATTTGGGCATAAAGAAGGTGATAGGTTACTTAAAAGCTGTGGGAATGTTCTTGAGAATTGCTGCAGAGCAGAGGATATAGTTGCAAGATGGGGAGGGGATGAATTCTCTATTCTGCTCCCCAGGACCAATGAAGAAATTGCATTAGAGATTGTAAGTAGAATAAGAAAGAACAGCAGCAGAACCAGCGGTGGCAAAATACCTTTAAGTATAGCCATTGGGGTTTCAACAAAGAGTAAAAGTCATCAAGATTTTGCGAAAATAATAAAAAAAGCAGAAGATGATATGTACAGGAATAAGCTTATAGAGGCAAAAAGTATTATCAGTTCAATAATATCATCACTTGAGAAAACATTATTTGAGAAGAGTGTTAAAACTGAGAAACACACTAAAAGAATAAAAGAAATGGCTTTAGAATTAGGAAAATCTATAATGTTATCTCAAAATGAAATTGACGAATTATCTCTCCTGGCAACAATCCACGATATAGGAAAAGTAGCAATTCTTGATGTTATATTGAATAAAAAAGAGAACCTTAGTAAAAAGGAATGGGATACTATAAAGCGGCATCCTGAAATAGGTTACCGTATTGCAGTCTCATCCAAGCAACTCTCAAGTATTGCTGAATATATTTTAACCGTTCATGAGTGGTGGGATGGAAATGGTTATCCCCAGGGGCTAAAAGGGGAGAATATACCTGTTCTGTCAAGAATAGTAGCGATAGTCGATGCCTACGAGGTTGTGATAACCGGCAGGCCGTATAAAAAGGCAGTTAGTAAGAGTGAAGCAATAGCAGAGTTAGAGAAATGCAGTGGTACCCAGTTTGACCCACAGCTGGTAAAAAAATTCATTAGAATCTTAAAGAGCAATAGTGAATATTAAGCTAACCCTGTTATTATCCCAGCCTTCAGTAATTACATTTTAAATCAAACTGCTGCGTTATATTTGAATGCCACCATTATTTTTATTATTTTAGGTTCATTTTCTTCAAGCAGTTATTAAATGCACATTATTAATAAATAAATACAAAGTGTCAGTACGGTATTTAAAAAGAGAAAGGCGCATTCTGGGCCATTCAGACATCAGCACAACCACAATTTATATTACCCTGGCCAACATTAGACGTAGAAAACGGTATGAAGTCGTTTGGAGGGTTTTTATAAATTGCTTTTTAGTGTTAAAATTTTCCGGATAGATTAAAAAATGAAAAACATAAAAAAAGAAGCCAATCTTAAAATTAAAAAGGAAATAATTAAGACGATTGGTTGTATAAGGAGGTATAAAAATGGGAATATTTGGCGAACCAAATATCGATGAATTAAAGGCCAGTAAAAATGTAAAGGGCTTGATTGAGGCTTTAAAGGATGAAGACAGCTATGTCCGAAGTTGGGCAGCATATGCTCTTGGGGCGATAAAAGATGCAAGGGCTGTAGAGCCTCTGATTGAGGCTTTAAAGGATGAAGATAGGCATGCCCGGGTACAAGCAGCAGGGGCTCTCGGGTGGATAAAAGATGCAAAGGCAGTAGAACCTCTTACTAAAACTTTAAAGGATGAAGATAGCGATGTCCGAATGAGGGCAGCAGAGGCTCTCGGGGA
>JADBLP010000073.1:0-13972 GCA_014894375.1 Actinomycetota bacterium
TATTTTTTGTAATTACTAAAATATTTTTTTTGTGTATAATTAGTTAAAAATTTTTTTTAAAAAATTCTTATTTAAAAATTATTAAATTGTAGAAATTTTAAAAATGAACATTTCAGTCACTGGTGGAGCAGGATTTATTGGTTCCCATCTTTGTGAAAAATTAATAAGTCTGGGGTCAAAGATAATTTGTATTGATAGTTTTGATGATTTTTATAATCCTGCCATAAAGGAAGATAACATTTCGGAAGTCACAGGCAACAACCATTTCAAGCTTTACCGTTCAGATATCACCAATCCTACTCAGATGGAGAAAATATTTTCAGAAAATAATATAGATATGGTAATCCATCTGGCAGCAAGAGCCGGGGTAAGGCCGTCAATACAAAATCCTCTTCTTTACGAAAGAGTTAATATTCTGGGTACAATGAACCTGCTGGAATGCTGTAAAAAATACAACATCTCAAAATTCATATTTGCTTCCTCGTCATCGGTTTATGGCGGAAACAAGAAACTACCTTTTTCGGAGGAAGATAATGTTGACCACCCCATATCTCCCTATGCCGCTACCAAGAAAGCGGCGGAACTTATCTGCTATACATATTATGATCTGTATAAAATATCAATTTATTGTTTTAGATTCTTCACGGTTTACGGCCCGCGTCAGAGACCGGAAATGGCAATACATAAATTTACCCGGCAGATACTGAAAGGAGAGGATATAGAAATCTATGGTGACGGGTCCTCTTCACGGGATTATACTTATATTGATGATGTGATTTCCGGCATTACAAAAAGTCTGAACACGGTAAAAGGTTTTGAGATTATCAATTTAGGCAATTCGAAAACGGTCAAATTAATAGATTTGATAAAATTAATAGAAACTGCCACAGGAGAAAAAGCACTCTTGAAATTTATTGGCAGCCAGCCCGGCGATGTCTTTGCGACCTATGCCGATATTAGAAAAGCAGGAAAAATGTTAAAATATTTTCCTGAGACTAATATTGAGGAAGGTCTAATCAAATTTGTAAAATGGTATAAAGAAAAAAGAAAAGAAGGTTTGTTTAATGAGTAATATTTCGAAAAAAGGCAAATCCGATATAGATTTATCTATTATTATTCCTATCTATAACGAAAGAGAAAGCATCGGGAAGCTTTATGATAATCTAAACGGAGCTCTTTCCGGGATGAACCTGAAGTATGAGGTGTTACTTATAGATGACGGGAGTATAGACGGAACTTTCGATGAACTTCTAAAAGTGCACCGTAAGAATAAATTATTCAAAATCATAAGGTTCAGGAAGAATTTCGGACAGACATCAGCAATCAGCGCTGGCTTTAGTTACGCCGAAGGTGAAGTAGTGGTTACTCTGGATGCGGATCTTCAAAACGATCCCCGGGATATCCCGGTTTTACTGGAGAAGCTGAATGAAGGTTATGATATCGTAAGCGGCTGGCGCAAGAACAGGAAGGATAAGGCTGTGACCAGAAGATTTCCTTCAATTGTTGCAAATAAGATAATATCAAAGCTCACAAGGGTTAATCTTCATGACTATGGATGCACATTAAAAGCTTACAGGAAAGAAGTGGTAAAGAATATTGACTTATATGGCGAGATGCACCGGTATATTCCTGCCATAGCCAGTTGGATGGGAGTAAAAGTAGCAGAGGTTCCTGTTATGCACCACAGCAGAAAATATGGAAAGTCCAAATATGGTGTTTCCAGAACGATAAAAGTCATCCTTGATATAATTACAGTAAAATTTCTTTTAAGCTATTCTCAAAGTCCTATACAGATGTTTGGGCTGCTGGGTTTATTTTCAGGTATAGTTGGATTTATTGTGACTGCTTATCTTATTATAATGAGAATTTTTTTCAATCAATCGCTGGCTGACAGACCTCTCTTTATCCTTTCCATATTCATGATTTTTATCGGCGTACAACTTATTACCATAGGACTGCTGGCAGAGGTGCTTATACGTGTATATCATAAAGTTCAGGATAGAACCACTTACGTAATAAAAGATATAATTTTATAGCAAGTATAAGTATATAATGAAAAAAATAAGCCTTTTTTTTAACCTTGCCAGGATTTATACAAATTACCGCTTGAAATCAATCCACTGCAATTACCATCCCATCAGAATCTGGATCGAGCTTTCAAGCAGGTGTAATTTGAAGTGCCGCTTTTGCGTTAATAAAGATCTTCCCCCGAATCAGAAAGGAGATATGGATTTTAATCTATATAAAAAAATAATTGATGAGATTTCCGGGAAAGTTCATGATGTCAATTTATTTCACAGAGGGGAGCCGCTGCTGAATAGTAACATAGTACCAATGATTGCTTATGCCAGTAAAAGTGGAGTTAAGACCAGGATTCACACTAATGCAACTCTTATGGGCAAAGAGTTGAGTGGAAGCATAATATCAGCCGGTCTGGACCTGATCTCCTTTTCGTTTGACGGTTATACAAAAGAAATCTATGAAAAAAACCGGTCCGGTGCAAGCTTTGAGGAAAGTTTAACTAATATAATCAATTTTCTTAAGATAAAAAAGCAACTTAAGTCAAGAAGACCATATACTATCATTCAAGTTATTCAACAGGTAGGAAAGCCATCCAAAAGCGAGACAATAAGGCAAAGAGGGGTTTTTCTAAAGAATTTTAAAAATCTTCCATTAGATAAATTGGTTACAAGAACCCCTCATAATTGGGGTGGCCTGCTTAAGATAAGCGGACTGGATAATAAAAGAAAAGAGAATAAGAAAGTAATTTCCTGTACTTTCCCCTGGTATTCATTAACTATATTTTATGACGGAAGAGTATTTTTATGCCCACAGGATTTTGAAGGTAAGATTTGCCTTGGGGATATTAAAAAGAACGGGATAAACGAAATCTTTAATGGTAAAATCATAAGAAATTTAAGAAAAATATTTAAGTCTGGTATAATTGGGAATACCATTCCCTGCAGGGATTGTGACAGGATTGCAAGGAAGACTTTTATGAATGTTCCACTGGAATATCTGGGAGTTTTTGTAAAAGACCATTTGAGAGGTTAAAGGAGAGTCGATAAGAAAGCTCTGATTACAAAGGGGAAGCTTTACCGGAAAGGGAGTTGATTAAAATAGAAAGATATGAGGATAAAATACAGAAGGAGCTTTTCGCCAGGAATAAATCGAAGATTGCCAAATATATAAATCTGTTTGTAGGAAAGAAAGGCTTTTTTACTTTATTAAAATACGAATTGATAATGATTCTGTTTCAGGATATGCCCGGAGCTATGGGTATTTTTTTTAGAAACTTATTCTATCCCCTTCTTTTTAAAAAAGTCGGAAAAGGCGTTAGTTTTGGAAAATCAGTGACTATAAGGCATCCTTATAAAATATCCATTGAAGATGATGTTGTAATAGATGACTATTGCGTTCTGGATGCAAAAGGTTTGAATAATAATGGCATTTATATAAGTAAAAATATTTTTATCGGCAGGGGCAGTATATTGAGCTGCAAGAATGGCGATATAGTACTGGAAAAAAATGTAGTTGTAGGATTTAATTGTGAGATAGTTTCAGCAAGCAGGGTAGTCGTTGGCGAGAATACATTAATTTCCGCATATGTTTATATTATCGGCGGTGGACATGATTATTCCAGAGTAGATATTCCTATATCCGAGCAGGAAAAGCCTTCTTATGGCATAAAGATAGAAAAAAATTGCTGGATAGGTGCAGGTGTTATGGTTTTTGATAATGTAACTATAGGGAATGATACTATTATAGGAGCGGGAGCTGTGGTTTCAAAGGATATACCGCCCTTCTCCATAGCCGCGGGAGTGCCCGCCAGAGTTGCCAAATCCAGAAAATAATTAAATAGTTTACTTAAGTAAAAATGAAAAATAGGATTATTTCTTTTTACAGAAAAAATAAAAAAGCAATACTTCTTGTGACAAGAATCGTGATAAGTGCTTCCCTTATTGCTTTTTTAATTAAAACACAAATAAAAGCTTTCTCCGATATAATTGAAATTTTGAAATCATCAGATAAGATTTTGCTTCTGCTTTCACTCTCCACTCATGCTCTGGGAACCTATATAACTGCTGTCAGATGGAAGGCTCTTTTAAATACACAGAAAGTGAAGTTAAGCACCGGTACTCTGAGTATCACTGTCCTTATAGGCTCCTTTTTTAATAACTTTTTACCTACCAGCATTGGAGGAGATGTATTCAGGACTTATGATGCTTCAAAAAAAGCTAAGATTCCTTTAAGTGTATCAGCTTCAGTAATTCTGGTAGAGAGGTTTTCCGGAGTAGTAAGTGCAGCAACTTATGCTATTATAGCCTTATTTTTAGGATTTACTGCTATTGGTCACCGGTCGGTAATCATTCCTATTATTATATTTTTTGTGGTAACTGTGATTCTGGCTTTTTTAATTATTAATCCTTCTTTATTTAGATTGGATAAAATTTCCAATAAGTTTAAATTTATGCGTAAACTGACGGAAAAATTATCCAATGTTTATAATACGTTGGTAAACTTCAAAAAATATAAAGGAGTGCTTATAGAGGTATTGATTTTTAGTTTTTTTCTTCAGTTTGCAGTTATACTTAACTGGTGGCTGGCAGCCAAAGCTCTGGGTATTAATTTAACTCTAACTGCGTTTATATTCATTATACCGGTGGTATCTACCATAGCTATGATTCCTATTTCTATTGGAGGTATCGGACTGCGGGAAAACTCTCTAGTTTTTATTATGGTTGCTATGGGAGTAAACAATGAGAAGGCTGCCTTATGTTCTCTTCTTATATTATTTATGTTAATTATAATGGGGGCAGTAGGAGGAATCATATATATTATAAGGCCGTATTTTGAAAGCAGGTCTAAAAAAAACGATACCTGAAATTACTCCTTTTGAGAGTAACATTTAAAATCCCGGAAGTAGCTTAACTATGATATTCCGAATCCGTGTAGTAATATTCATGAAAAACTCACCATATTTCGAATATATGACAGCGTACCCTATAGCTTTTATTATCGAAAACTTCCTAAAAACACGGAATCCAAATCTCTGGAAACATCTCGCAATATCGTTCTTGGAAAAATCAGGAAGGTTAAGTAATGAACTCCTTCGTGAGATATATCCTTTAGGCAGAGGCTCATCCGGATTGAAATATCCCTTTTCGATACAATAATCATATAACTCTGTCCCAGGATAAGGATAGAATACAGACATACTTACGACATCAGGTTTTATTTCCTGGTTCAAGCTGACAGTATCTAAATATTTCTCAACAGTTTCCTCAGGAAGCCCAACTATGTTTAGGGTTTTAACCTGAAATCCGACTGCTTTAGCCATCTTTGTGGCTTTTAAAATCTGCCTATTTGTCATATTTCTCTTCAAAATGTTTCGTCGCAAATCCTCATTACCAGACTCCACACCAAAATCAATCCTGCGCCCGCCCGCCATCTTTAGCTCTTTTAACATTTCTTCATTACAAATCTCAACGCGACCGCCGAAAACAAAGGGCTTATCGATTTCTTCAGGGTATCTCCTGCAAAATTCTATACGGACTGCCTTATCCATCATAAAAATATCGTCATCAAAGAAAATTTCGTTAAACTTATACCTTTTATTAAGGTAATTTAACTCATCCATGATATGCATAGCAGAGCGGAAGCGAACATAACATCCGGGTTGAGTCTTACTTATTCGCTTGTTTGCACAATAGGTACATTGGTATGGACAACCCCTGGTTGTCATTACGCGTACCTGCCCGAGCCCATATTTATCAATAGATCTCTGGAGATCAAAAAGTTCCCTATCTTCGAATGGAAGTTCATCTAAATTAGCAATAAATGGTCTTGTTTCATTCCTTACAATATTCCCATCTTTTCTGACCCACAGGTTTTTTATATTACTATAATCTCTGCCTTCCTTTAGAGCATTTACAAGTTCCAATATTGGGTATTCTCCCTCTCCAATGCAAATTGCATCTAATCGCGGGATGTCTTCAATGCACATTGGATAACAGGTGGGATGAGGTCCTCCACAAACTGTAAATATGCCTTGAGGAACTTTACTAACAAGTTCTTTTACGAAATGGAACTGCTCTGCTGTTGAATAGATGCCTATTATGTCTGGCTTTTGTTTCTTAAGATACGCTTCCCATTTTATAAGGTCAGGTTCTTTAGCAAAATGTATTAGAGAAATGGATTGGACACCATTCTTTTTAAGCACAGCGGAAAGAGAAGCTAGCCCATGCTGATAGTATAAAGGCCCGAATTTTTGATTTATTTCAGTAAATAAAAGAAATATCTTCATAAACTCGTATTATTTCACCAAAAATAAATTCGTCAATATCTTTCTTACATACCTGTCTTACACTTGACAACCTTTGCAGATAGCTCTACTGCAGTACTATACTCTGGCACATCCTTTAAGAAAGCAGCACTGGCAACCTATACCTTATGCTTCCTATAGAAGTTGCAATGCTTAATAGAACTGCTATACAATGTCTTGCGAAAATAGCAACGGCTTCAGGTATTACAACTGTAATTCTTCGTATTAATAGTATCTATATTTTGAAAGCAGGTTTAAGGAAACAGCACCGGAGAATCATTAAAAATTCAAAATATTCAATATTTTATAAAAATAATCCCTCAGGTAGTCATTATAAAAGCCAAAATTTGTAATTTCTAAAAAGATGATTAATGCTATTAGAAAAATAACTGTAAAAAAAAGGTAATATAAAATTTTTACAAACAAGATTCTTTTCATTTTATTTTTTTAGAGCATTTCTTTTTAAAAGATATAAAATTTCTTCCTGGTTAATCCTGATTCTTTTAATTATATCTGCTGAGATACCGACTATGAAAAATATTATGGAAATAAAAAGAAAAGTACCTCCCACGAATCCCGACCAGATATTAGGATGAAATGATCCTATTGAGACATACGTATATAATAAAATTGACCCAAAGAAGATACTTATTATGAAAAAGAAGAGAGCAATATAAGAAAAGAATGAGAATGGTTTGTAATCACGGTAGGTTTCAAGAATAATTTTAAGGGTATTTATTCCGTATATAAAAAGATTGGAAGAAATTTTTGAAGTTCTTGAAGGGAAATACTTTACTTTTATAGGGATTTCTATAATCTTTAACCTTTTAGAGGATAGATCGATAAAGGTTTCTTGAGTATAAGTAAATCTTCCGTGGAGATTTAAGGAAAGCAGAGTTCTCTGTGAATATGCTCTGAACCCGCATGATACATCATAAAATTTTTTACCAACGAGTTTACTTATTAAAATTGACATTAATTTATTTCCCCAGAATTTAGATAAAGGCATCTTTGGAAGATAATCTCTACTAATAAACCTGGAAGCTGTTACAAAATCAGCATTATTTTCTATAATAGGCTTAATAAGTTTGGGAATATCTTTTGGATTAAATTGAGCATCTCCATCAATACTGACCATAAAATCAAAATTATTATCCAGAGCATATTGAAGACCTTTACTAAATGCTGAGCCAACTCCCATGTTAAAGTAATTCTTTATTACTACTGCACCTAAATCCCCAGCTATTTTTGCAGTATTATCTGTACTGCCATCATCGATAACAAGGATATGGACTTCAGATACCCCGCTTAGCTTTCCCGGGATATTTTGTATTACTTCTCCTATTTTTTCTTCTTCGTTATATGCAGGAATTGCAACTAATAATTTTTTTATCATATCGTTTTAATAATATTAATCTTACAAGTTATCTATTATTAAAGAATAAATTGTCAAAATATCTGATAAAAACTTGATTTCAATTTAAATAATTTTATAACTATAACAAAAAAAATAATAGGTTTTAATATTTTTTTATACTTTTTTATAAATTGTCTTTTCATTCATTAATAAATACTATTTAAACACTATATTTGTCCTTAATGAGGTAATGTAAGATTTATTGGTGTATACAGACAATTTTGAATACTACAAAAAGAACTTAATATTTAATTAATTTTAGTATAAAATGTGTTTCACGGCATAAGTTCAGACTGGTTTATTAAAGCAATATAAAAATGGAATTTAGAAATACTGATAAAAAAAATTTTTATATATTGATAATCATTCTTACTATTATTATTAATCTATTAACTATAATAGCTAGTAAGTATATAGGGGTAAATCTTGATTTTTCAAGAATTTTTATTTTTTGGTTATCTGTTCTTATAATAACTTATGGTTTAAAATTTACTTTCTGGTTTGTTTTAAATAGAAAATTCCAGCTTTCATTTATATATCCTATTTTAAGCCTGAATTACTTTATTTCTTTGTTCTTAGGAAAAGTTTTATTTCAGGAAACCATTACCATTAGAAAAATAATAGGTTCGATAATCATAGTCTTTGGAGTTTTTATTATAACTATGTCAAGTAAAAAATTGGAGGGTGTCTGATATATGACGCTCTATATTTCTTTAGCCATTCTAATTCAATTCCTGGTCGCTTTGTCACAGGTTATCTTTAAAATCGGAGCTCTTAAAGTAGATTTTAAAAAACCTTTGGTTTATAATCTTAAAAATAAATATATACTGATAAGTATATTTTTATTTATACTTGTCCCGGTGCTTTCTATAATTACAATGAGAGTAATTGATTTTTCGGATTTTTATTCTTTTACTGCATTGAGTTACGTTTTTATCATGTTATTTTCCTGGAAGATTCTTAAAGAAGACATTGATAGATTAATAGTTATAGGAAATTTTTTAGTAATTGCAGGAGTCATAGTATTTAATTTATAGACTACTGCCGATAGTAAAAATTATTTGAAGGAGTATGTGTTGCAAAGAATAAAAGAAATAATTCTAAAAAGGAAAACAGCTATATTTTCATTTTTTTCTCTTACGATCCCATTAGTTATCTATATACTAACATTGGAACCTAAATTAGTCGGGGGAGATACCGGCTGGTATGCCAATCAAATTCCCGAAATGACCCTCATGGTACCAACTGGTTATCCGACATTTTCAATGTTTTTAAAACTTTTTACTTATCTGCCGATTGGCGACCTGGCTTACAGGCTTAATCTTTTTTCTGCAATATTTGGTGCCCTTACTATTCTATTTTTATTTTTAGCCATCAACAAACTGGTAAAAAATGAGTTTACGAGCTTTATAAGTTCTATGATATTTGCTTTCATCGTACCTTTCTGGAGTGTGGCAAATAGATTGGAATTTGATACATTAAACACTTTTTTTATAATTCTTTTGATTTTTTCGGCTATTGTTTATTCCGAAAATAAAACAAGGAAATATCTTTATTTTTTCTTTTTCTGTCTGGGCTTAAGTTTAACCAATCATCCCCTTACCTTTTTCATAGTACCGGCTATTGCCTTATATGTCATTATTATAAATCCACGGATTTTTAAAAGTGTGAAAGCAATTTTTATCAGTGCAATTTTTTTTATCCTGCCTCTTCTGTCTTATTTCTATCTTCTCATAAGGTCCCTTCAGGGATTCGGAGAGGTAAATACCTTACTGAGGTTATTCTACTATGTGACAGGAAGGGGAGTGACAGGGGAAATTCACGGTGGAAGTTTCGGTGATAAAGATATTTCATTGATTTTTAAGGTAATAAAAGATTATTTAAACATAATCTACGACACTTATGGTATCGTACTTATTATTATAGCGATAATAGGATTCATATTTTTAATCAGAAAAAATAAAAAATTTGGTATCTGTACATTTTTACTGATAATTTTTAATTTTATCGTACCGCCGTTGTATATTGGCCATGCGAATCCAAATTATCTGCTGGGCCCCATGATAGTTATTTCTTTTTATATCGCATTTGGACTCTTATGGATACTTAACGGATCGATTTTTCTTTTTAATAAATCATTAAGAAATAGGAAAATATTAAAGATTGACAGGTTTTTGAAATATTTTTTAATAGCGGTCATATTATTATTTTTAGTTTTTCTACCTCTTTCCTTTATTCTGGAACATTATAATGAACTCGATCTCTCTGAACCTCTGCCTATTTATAAATTCTGGGATGAGGCTTTTAACAATATGGAGAGTGGTTCCAGAGTATATGTGTTTGCGAGGGCGGCAAATGTGGGAATGTTTGTAGATACATATGAATACGGCGAAAAAGAAATAGAATATATTTATCATACTAACCCCCGGTATTCAATAGTAGATATGATTGAAGCTCTTGAAAATGATATCGCAGTATATTTTGTCGGCAATAGTGGGGCACTGGGATCCGTATTTAGTACTGAACAAATAGGGAGAACCAACTATTGGGCCAGGTACAATGAAACTTTACGGCTTTTTAAAGTTATTAAACCATTGGTCAATATTGAAGCAGTCAATATTAAAATTAGTTATTTGAGTGATAGGTATGTCAGAGAATTTGGCGAGAAATTTACAGTGGAATATACTGTTAAAAATAAAAATAAAGGAAGTGTCCAAATTAATTCCCTCGAACTTGAACTTCCGGATAATATTGAACTTATGGAAGTTGATCCCGCCGGGTATATTAACCAGTACCCCGGTATTAGCGGAGGTGTATATATGTGGGTAAGCGATTCATATATTATAGAGGGAGAAGATGAAATTAATTTAATAGTGGAGTTGAGAGGTATTAAACCCGGAGAATCCTTTATAAAATTCAGAGTAACAACCGGTGGGTTTTATATTAACTGTGATGATATTGAAATGGAGATAAAGGATTAATATAGTTTTCTGTTTTCACAAAAATTCTATTAATATAATAGGATATAAAAAAGAACAGGCAAAATAAAACAGGTTATGAAATTCCTAAATAAAAATCCCAGAAAATTAATTTATATACCGGTAATATTCATTTGTGTAATTGGTATTTCTTTACTTTTTATAAATTGTTCTTCATGTATTAAAATTGAAAGGGAGAGTATAGATAAGTTATCCCCGTCATTTTCAGGATCCGGTATGGAAATTGTGGATTTGAACGGCGGTGACGCATACCCGGGTGAAAGTGTAGGGGTAAATATAAGTGTTGTGAATAACGGTGATATAGAGGCAAGAAATGTAAAAGTAGATCTTGCTATACCCGATCTTTTTATATTAAATGAAGAGGAGACCAACTGGAGTATTGATGTTTTAGATGTTGGGGAAAAGGTTACTTTTAATACCGGTTTAAGTTTAACAGATAACATTACTGAAGATACAATGATTTCATGCAGACTGAAAATATCTTCAGATGAGGTAAATTCTTTTAAAAGTCCCGATTACAGCATAATGGTTTACGGTGTGAGGCCGTTTGAAGGAAATTATATCCCGATAATAGGATTGCATGCAATAGAGGATCATATAGAAGAGCCAATAGAACTTTATACCGACCATTTTGATAATTTATGCAAGGTTTTAAAAGAATTAAGTTATGAGACTATTACATTTACGGATCTTTTAAACTATATAGATCATGGAAAGGCTCTGCCTGAAAGGCCGGTAATCATAACCTCCGATGATGGATTCCAGGATGTTTACACAAATGGTTTCCCTATACTTAAAAAGTATGGATATAAGATGACTGTTTTTTTGGTTACCGGTGCAATTGGGGATTCAGATGCTGATAGAAAGACAAACGCATATTTTAACAAAAGGACTGAATTGATAAGGCCAATACTTATCTGGCCTGAAATCATCGAGATGAATGAATACGGATGTGAATTTCTATCGCATACTGTAAATCATGTAAGATTGGGGCTATCTTCAGATGAAGAGTTTTTATATGAACTGACTAAGTCAAAGAAGGATATAGAATCTCATCTAGGAAATGAAGTTTTATTTTTTGCATGGCCCTATGACAATAACTCTCCCTTGAAATGGCCCTTAATTCCAGAAGCAGGATACAGAGGTGCGGTAAGATACTGGGGAGGCACTGAAGATATGAGAACAATCAATCTCTATGATATAAAAAGGGTTGAATTTAATAGCTATATCCCACCCAATCAATATGTAAACTATTTAAAACTGGATAGGAGCATCATAATTGAGTATATGATAGATGAACATATCAAAGAAACCGGCCAGGAATTTACAGTGGAATATACCATAAAAAACACCAATAAGGAGAACGTTAAAATTAATTCCCTTGAACTTGAGCTTCCGGGAAGTATTGAACTTGTAGAAGTCAGTCCTGATGGATATATTAACCAGTATCCCGGTATCAGTAATGGTATGTATATGTGGGTAAGCGATTCATATATGGTAGAGGGAAAAGATGAAATTAATCTTATAATAAAGCTTAAGGGCACCGGTCCCGGAAAGTCTCTTATAAAATTCAGAGTAACTTCTCATGAGAGTTATATCGACTGTGATGATATTGAAATGGAGATAAAAGACTAGAAAGGCTTTATTTAAAGATAAACTTTTTGTTATAATATTAAGCTGTTTTATAAATATTAACATTGAGGTAGAAAAAGTGTATAAGAGATTTTTAAAGTATATAAAGGATAATAAGAGATGGGTTTACCTTACTGTTATATTTATTGTAGTGGTGGTGGTATCGTTTTTTACGTATTATTATTTAAAAATTTACCCGCCAAATTTTAATGATGAACGATTTAATTTTATATCCGGTAATACGAATGAATATTCAAAACCAGGAGATCAAATAACATATATAATAAATTATAAGAATACAGGGGAAAAAGCGGTAGAGGATTTTGCAATAGAGTTGAAAGTACCGGAGCATACAGTTTTTGTATCATCAAATAATAATGAAATTTTAAAAAACACTAATGGAATACTAGATTTTAAAATTGATAGTGTTAAAGGAAATGAAAAAGGTGCAGTAGATTTTATAGTAGAAGTAAAAAAACCACTGGATAATGGTACTTTAATTAAATTAGACGGAGTGAAATTTATTTATAAAATCGGAAAAGATACTTTAAATAATGATATCAATGCAGATTTAATCAGTAAAGTTAAAAGCAGTCCTGACCTGAGTAATTTCAAGTTGGAGGCAATTGATGAGAATGGTGGGGTTTTAAGATTAGGTGATGTTATAAAATATAAATTGGTGGTAGAGAATACCGGTGATATGAATGCAGACGGTATAGAAATTAAAAGTAACTTATCGGAATATGTAGATATAATTGAAAATTATATTACTAACTCGGGTGAATATAATGATGGCAGCGTATTATGGAATGTTGATAGTATAGAAATAGACAAACCTGAAACTTTTTCATTTAGGGTAAGGGTAAAAGATGATTTAACCGCTGAGGAACTTCTTATTACTAATGAAAGTACCTTAAAATATGGGTCTGATATTATTGAAAAATCAGTAGAGGAGAACTTGAGGCTTTTTACTGACTTAACCACATCAGAAGCATTTTTATATGATGCAAATGGCGGACACCTCTGGGCCGGCGAGACTATAAATGTAAAAATTGTCATTAGGAATACCGGTGAAAAAACAGAAAAAAACTACAGAGTTATCTGTCCCATACCGGCAGGGGCAACTTATATCAGCGGGTCAGGTACTGCAGAGGGAATCAGCTGGAGTGATGATATAAGAGGACTGATATGGGACCTGAAAGATCTTGAGGTAGGAGGGGAAAAGGAAATAACTTTTAAGATGAAGGCAAATGAAAATCTGGTTAATTCAGGTGGAGTAATAACTATCCATTTTAAAATCGAAAGCAGTAATGGAGAAGTTGAACTACCATCCAAAAGCATGAATGTCAGAGGACATGTTAATATGACTATTGTAGCGATGGGCGACTCTTTAATAGAAATGTCTAATTGGGTACAGATGCTTGACGACCTTCTGGAAGCTAATTACCCATATTCTGATTACAATACCATTGCAAGCGCAAAGAGTGGTGAGATGGCCCGTGGCGGGAATGCAAGGTTCGACAGCACTGTTGCTATATACAATCCGGAAATAGTTATAATAGCTTACGGGACTAATGATGCAGGACCTCGCATTTCAGG